>JABWBC010000026.1 GCA_013360695.1 Phycisphaerales bacterium | reverse complement strand
ACGGTGCGCTGCCGTCAACGGGTTTTGCCTCCAGCCGATAGAAATAGACACCACTTGAGACCGAAGAACCCTGGTTATCCCATTGCACGCTGTAGGCGCCGGGTCCCTGAATTTCATCGCGCAATGTGGCGATAGCTTGCCCAAGAACATTGTAGATCTTCAGACTTACCTGAGAAGCTGTCGGCAGTCCGTAGGATATCGTTGTGCTTGGGTTGAACGGGTTGGGGTAGTTCTGGCTGAGAATGAACGTTTCCGGCAGTTGTCCGCCGTTTTCCTGTACTCCAACAGTGGTAGAGTCTATGCCGAGATATACGGCAATAAGCAGGCTGGTGGGGAACCGCTGGGCGACCAGCAGCCCAATTACTGCATTCGGATAGGCCGGATGATCAGTGATGATAGTAAGGCCACCCGACACTCCCGTACCGGTGAAGGAGGAATAGTTGAACGTTGTAAGGATTGCCCCTGTTGTTGTGTCAACTTTCGAAAGCCTGACCGGCCCGCCCGTTGTTGATGGCTCTGAGTACCACAAATATCCCCTGGTTCTTGAGGTCCATCTGTCGAACGCAATGCCGTAGGGTGCCACTGATGGCACTCCGAGGGTACGTACGGTAGCCCCTGTTGTATCAAAGAGGGTTACAGGATTCGTCGTGAAGTTTGAAACCCAAATCCGGTTCGGCCCCATGTATGCGATGCCCCGGTTCGGATTTATCGTAGTGACGATGGGCGAGGCAATTTCCGTGAATGTTGTCGTATCGATTCTCCGAATTCTGGTGTCATCGCTCGTGAGCAACCAGCGGCCGTCCCAGGCAATATCTCGGAAGCCGAAACCCTGTCCGGTTGTCGGATTGACCTGCAAGTGGCTTGTGTCGAGAATTCCACCGTACATATCGGTGACAATCCACTTGTTATCCTCGACAATTGTTGAGCTTTGCCCGCCACTGGTGAATGCAAGCTTGTTGGCCGAACCGATTTTGGCTACACCGAGAATTATCTGGTTGGGGACAACAAACGTATAAAGCGTATCTCCGGCAACACGGCCGACATTGAATGAGATGGTCGAGGTGTCGTTGGCAGGGTTGCTGTCGTTGGCAAGAACCGTCCACGCTTTCAGCGTATGCGATCCATTTACTGCCTGGTTCCATTGGAATGTTACAGTATCCACTGCATCTGCAGCGATTGGGCCTCTATTGATTGCGGGCTGATTAACGCCGTTAACCTGCCACCGCAACTCGTATGATGATTCATTGAACGTGCCGAAATTCTTCACGATGGCACGGAACCCGACTGTATCTGCCAATGAGAAGGAGCCCGTCGGAGTAATGGTGAGAGCCCCCGTAGAGGGTTCTGATCCGTCAAACGATGCTTCACCCGCAGTTTCTAGTTGCGACGCATCCGTGCTGTGGTTGATTGGTGCCGCAGGCCTGTTTGTTGAGAAGACTTTTGCCAGCGACTGGATTCCGAGATCGTGAACGCTAATCGGGTTGAAATATGCGTAAATCTTGCCCGTTCCGGTCACAGTCCAGCCTTTTGCGATGTTGCCGCTGGTGACGACGCGCCCGGTGAGGCGCTCCGTCGCCTGATCGCAGACGCCGACGAGCGGGCAGTTGAACCCCGCGGCGTGGGCGGCGGCGTAGGCGCGGATGTGCGTGGCGCCCATGAATCCAAGGCCGATCACGCCGACGCCGATGGGGGATGTGGTGCTCATGGAATGGCTCGCGTGTGGTGTCGGATGAGTGCGGGCGCACTCTTCATATGCGATGTGGCCGTGTGTGCGGTGGGAATGTCGCGCCTCGCGTCATCCCTTCGCGCCCTTGCCGCCCTTGCTGTAGGCCTCGACGACGCCGGGATCGACGGGCGAGACCTTCCACGACACGAAGCCCTCGATCGCCTGGTACTCGGGGAGGCCGAGCGCGTCGTAGAGCTGCGCCGTGTGGCGGTTGCGCTCCTCGGCCCGCTGCCAGAACTCGCGCGAGTCCACGCCGGGGAAGAGCGCCTTGTCCTTCTGCGATTCGTGTTTGAAGATCGCCATGCGCTTGCGCTCGACTTCGCTGGGCGAGAGGGGCACGGCCATTTCGATCTCGTGCGGCCCCCATTCCTGCCACGCGCCGCGGTACAGCCACACCTCGCACTGGGCCGCCCACGCTTCGTTCGCGACGACCCGCATCGCCTGCACGATCGCCTTCAGGCACACGCGGTGCGTGCCGTGCGGGTCGGAAAGATCGCCCGCGGCGTAGACCTGCTGGGGCTTGATCTTGCGGAGAAGCTCGACGGTGATGCGCACGTCCTCCTCGCCCAGGGGCCTTTTGCGGACCGCGCCGGTCTCATAGAACGGCAGGTCGAGGAAGTGCGTGTTCTCCGGCTTCACGCCCGAGTATCGCGCGCCCGCGCGGGCCTCGGTGCGCCGGATCAGGCCCTTGATGGTCTGAAGCTCGGGCATGTCGACCTGGCCCGCGCGCTTGGTGGCCGCGAACTTGTGCAAATCGCCCGAGAGCTTTCGGACCGCGTCGAGGCTGGACCCGAGTCTGAGCGATTCGAAAAGCTCAACGACGAAATCGATGTGGCGGAGCGCGTTGTCATCGAACACGGCGATGTTGCCGGAGGTCTGGTAGGCGACGTGGACCTCGTGCCCCTGGTCGCAGAGGCGGATGAGCGTGCCGCCCATCGAGATCACGTCATCGTCGGGGTGGGGGCTGAAGACCAGCACGCGCTTGGGGAAGGTGTCGGGCGTGCCCGCTTCGTCGACGCCCTTGCCGGGGATGAACTTGGGGCGACCGGGCTTTCCGCCCGGCCAGCCGGTGATGGTGCGCTGCATGGCGCGGAAGATGGCGATGTTGATGTCGTAGGCGCTCCCGCGCGTGGTGAGAAGCTCCTGCAGGCCGTGCTCGTTGTAGTCTTCCTCGGTGAGCTTCAGGATGGGCTTGCGCAGCGTCTGGGCGAGCCAGATGACGGCGCGCTTGGTGAGATGGTCGTCCCACGCCAGCCCGAACTGGTCGAGCCCGCCGAGCAGCCAGGGCGTCTTGATCCGCGTGAGCTCCGCCGCGGCGGCGGGGTCGAGCACGAAGCGGGCGCACGGGTGTTCCTGCAGGAAGCTGGCCGCGACGGTGCTGGTGATCTCGCCCTCGACGGCGCGCTTCACGATCGGCGCCTTGTGCTCGCCGAAGGCGATGAGCAGGACCTTCTTGGCGTCGAGGATGGTGCCGACGCCCATGGTGATCGCGGTGCGCGGGACGTGGCGCTCGCCGAAGAAATCGCTGGCCGCGTCGCCGCGCGTCACGGAGTCGAGCGTGATGAGGCGCGTGCGCGAGTTGCGCGGCGAGCCGGGCTCGTTGAAGCCGACGTGCCCGGTGCGGCCGATGCCCAGGATCTGGAGGTCGATCCCGCCGGCTTCCTTGATCTTGCGTTCGTATTCCTCGCAGAAGGCGCCGACGTCTTGGCGCTTGATGGTGCCGTCGGGCACGTTGGCGTTCTTGGGGTCGATGTCGACGCGGTCGAAGAGATACTCGCGCATGAAGCGCCGGTAGCTCTGCAGCTCGTCGGGGTTCATGGGGTGGTACTCGTCGAGGTTGAACGAGACCACGTTCTTGAAGGAAAGGCCTTCTTCCTTGTGAAGGCGGACGAGTTCTTCATACACGCCGTGCGGCGTGGAGCCGGTCGCGAGGCCCAGCACGGCCTTCTTTCCCTGGGCCGCCCGCGTACGGATCAGGTCCGCGATCTCGGCCGCGACCGCCTGGCTGGCGGCGCTGCTGCTGGCGTAGACCGTGACGGGCACGCGCTCGGTCGACATGCCCGGACGGGCGTGGGCGGCGTGGTCGGGCGTGGGGTGAGCGGACTGGCCGGCGGCGGCGTGCATGGGCGTCTCCGATCGCGCCGGCGGGTCGTCGGCCCGGTCCTGGGACGGGGCCTGACAAGTCTGGTACCCTCGCGGACAGGCGCGCTCGTCGGCGGGGCACGTGAGGATATTCACACCCGGTCGATGCGTCGCGCTCTCTCACTCGGAGACCTTCTCATGCTCGCGTTTCGCCGTGCATTTCCCGTGTTGACGACGGCCCTGGCGCTCGTGGCGGGCCTGTCTGTGGGCTGCCAGCAGGGTTCCAAAGCCCCCTCCAAAGCCAAGGCCCAGCTCGAACCCGCGACCGCGGAGTTCAGCGTGATGCTTGACGGCGACACCCGCGAGTGGCCCACCGACAGCGTCGCCTGGGCCGACCAGGACTACGTCTACCTGCGCTTCACCGTCGAGAACGAGCGCTTCACGCTGCAATCCGCGCCCAAGACCGTGGCGATCCTTCTTGATGCGGATGGGAGCGCAGCGACGGGCATGGCGGGCAAGCAGGAGCCCACCGCCGGCATCGGCGTTGATCTTGAGATCCAGTGCTCGCCCCTCGATCCCGCCGGCGGCGCGCCCACCAAGGGCGTCGCCTGCTTCTCGGTCGCCAGCGACGGCACGCGCACCAAGCTCGACAACGCCGCGCTCGATGTCTCCTTCTCGCCCACCTACGCCTCCGAGTGGTACGAAGCCCGCATCAAGCGCAGCGCCGTGATCCCCGCGCTGGCCGCCAACGACGCGGGCGGGACGGCACGCGGCGTGGTCGTCATGACCGACGCCGCCGGAGAGATCGAGGCCTGGGCCGATCCCTTCGGCATCATCATGCCCCCGGCCCGAAAGCCCAACGAGCCCGTGGCGGCGGGCGATGTCGGCGCCGGCGTCGTCCCCGCGCGTCCGAACGAAACGCTGCGGGTGATGACGCTCAACGTTCTCAAGAGCGGTCCGGTGACGAGGCCCGATTCGTTCGCGCGATTGCTGAATGCCGCCACGCCGGATGTCGTTCTGCTCGAAGAGTGGGACGAGGGCGATGCGACCAGCGTGCAGGCGTGGTTCACCACGCTCGTGAAGTCCGAATCCGGATGGCACGTGCTCAAGCCGCCGGGCTCGTCGGTCGCCATTGCGTCGCGTTATCCGATCACGGCACTGGGCGGCCCGGCGGAGGGCGTGAAGAAGGATGATGGGAGCGATTGGAGAGTCCGCTACGTCGCGGGCAAGGTCAACTCACCCATCGGCCCGGTGGCGGTGGCCGCCATGCACCTCAAGTGCTGTGGGAGCGCGGATTCGTGGGAAGACCAACTCCGCCTGCGCGAGGCCAAGGCGATCAACGCGACGTTTGCCGCGGCGGCCAAGGACGTGAAGGTCCGCGTGATGGGCGGCGACCTGAATCTCGTCGGCTCACGCCCGCCGCTGGACGCACTGCGGGCGGGGATCGACAGCGATGGCACGGACATGAACGTCGCGGACCCCGTGGTCTCGGGCGATCACGCGATGTACACGTGGGTCGACTGGAACACGACCTTCACCCCCGGACGCCTTGATTACCTCGTGTACAGCGATGCGAGCGCGGAGGTGGTGCGTTGCTTCGTGCTGGACACGTCGCGGTTGTCGGACGCGGCGTTGAATGCCGCCGGTCTTTCGAGGAGTGACAGCCTCGCGACCGACCACAGGCCGGTGGTGGTGGATGTGAGGGGGAAGAGGTAGGAGAAGTCACGAAGTCACGAAGAGAATACGTCGTGAGTCGTGCAAGGAGTGATCGCGGCTAGTTTCCTTCGGTCATGCGCAGGCCGCCGTTGTTGTCGTCGATGATGACGCCGAGTTCCTTGAGGGCGTTGAGGGCGGCCATCTGTTCGGCGCGCTTCTTGGACTGGGCCCAGCTCGATTCGTAGCGTGTTGCGCCGATCTCGACGCAGATCTTGAAACACTTGGCGTGGTCGGGGCCCTTCTCGTCGAGGACGCGGTAGATGGGCGTGCCGAGGCTGGCGCGCTGGGCGTGCTGCTGGAGCACGCTCTTGAAGTTCTGCTGGTGCCCGCTCTGGGCCGCCTCGTCGATGAGGGGCTCGACGATGGGAAGGATGAACGCGACAACGCGCTGGAAGTTCGAGTCGAGGTAGATCGCGGCGATGATGGATTCGAGGACGGCGGCGGCGAGTGAGGCGGGGAGCTCGCCGTTCTCCGCCTGCATGCCCTTGCCGAGCTGGAGATGGTCGGTGAGGCCCATCTGCATGGCGATGCGGGCGCACATCTGGCGCGAGACGGCGAGGGACTTGATCTTGGTCATCTCGCCCTCGAGGAGCGAGGGGTACTTGCGATAGATGCACTCGCACACGACCAGGCCGAGGATCGCGTCGCCGAGGAACTCCATGCGCTCGTTGCTGGCGAGGCGCGATTCGACGAGGGAGGCGTGGGTGAGGGCGCGGTCGAGGAGGCGGGTGTCGGCGAAGCGATAGCCGAGCACGGATTCGAGCGGATGACGGCCGATGTTCTCGTCGGACATGAAGGGCCCCGCGCTGCGAGCCCGCGCGCCGAGTGGGCGCGGGCCTCAAGCGTGCGGCGTGGGGAGGGCCGGGACCGAGCGGCGACGCGCCACCCGCTGCCGGCCGACCTCGCGCCGTGCCAGTGAGATCGACCAAAGAGAGGCGGGAGTCCACGCTATTTGCGCATGATACGAACAGAAAGCGATCGCAAAGCGGGAGTCCGGAGTTTGGAATGGGGGGTGGGGCAGAAGGGAAGGGGAAAGGTAGGGTTGATGGCGAACTCGTTGGTTGGATGGGGCAGAGAGGGGTGGCGAGGACGGGCCGGGTGTCGCGTGACAGGCGGAAGGGGGCGGCCTAGAGTCTGGGCCTGTTTCGTGATCGAGTTGATGGGCCGCCCGAGGCGATGACCCGGCGGGAAGAACGAGGTTTCTATGCACTATCCCCACCGTACCAGCCGCCTCAAGCGCAAGCGCGCGATCGGGTTCCGCGCCCGGATGAAGACCAAGAACGGGCGGAAGATGATGAACCGCAAGCGCCGCGTTGGTCGTTCGCTCAACGTCGCGGACAAGTAAATCCACGGATTGCATTCGACTTGAACAGCCCGCGCACGCCGCGGGCGTTTTTTCGTGCGCGTGGAGCGAGACCGTAGAGGCGCCGATTTGTGCGGCATCGATACGTGAACGCGGGTCAATACACCGCGCCGCGTGATTCGACGGGGCGGATGCACCCGGGGTTGTCGAAGCGTGTGCTGTTCACCAGGCGGCTGACTTCCTGCACGCTCGTCAGTTCGGCGGGGTAGGGCCTGCACAGGTCGTGGGCGGCCCGCACCTCCGCGTCGGACGATTCGCCGCGCTCGCCCAGCCACTTCGACATCGACGAGACTGGAACGACGGCGGGCATGCGCTCGTGGATCGGCGCGATCGCGCTGTTCGAGGGCGTGGTGAGGATGGCGACGGTGGTGACCGGCGAGCCGTCACGCGGCGTCCATTCCTCCCACAACGCGGCCATCACGAACGGGGCGGGCGCACGCTCGCCGGGCGGACAGAAGCGCACGAGATAGGGCTGTTTCTGGCTGGCGTCGAGCGTGCGCCATTCATAGAACCCGTCGGCAGGGACGAGGCAGCGGCGCGAGCGGAGGGCGGGGGCGAGCTTGTCGTCGATGGTCTCGGCCGCGATGTTGATGGTGCGGACGCCGACGTCGGGCGTCGCGGACCAGTGCGGGATCAGTCCCCAGCGCGCGAACTTCATGGCGGGGCGCTCGCCCGGCACGAGCGGCGGGAGGATGATGGGGATGTCCTGGCCCGGCGCGATGTTGTAGCGGGGAACGAGGCGAGGGAGCGCGGCCAGCGACGCGCGGCGAGCGGCGTCGAGCGGGCCGTCGAGCAGGTCGAGCGCGGGCGCGAGAGCTTCGACAGGGGTTGCGAGGAAGAACCGGCCGGGCATGGGGGAAGGGTAGGAAGTGGGGAGGGAACGGAGAGGATCCGCCGTTTGATGGACTTCTGCGAGTGGCGGGTGTTCGACATGGATGAGCGATTGGACGTGCGATCGATAAGCTTGAAGAATGGCGACTCCATTCCTGAGAGATGCGAGGGACTGCGGCCCGGATCGCCTAATAGCGGATCTCGATCCGATCGAGTTGACGTACGTGCGAGGCAAGCTCTCCCTGGCTCCTCGTGTCAATGGCGATGTCGATCTTGTGCGGAGGGAATGGGTCGGCCCCTTTGTTTCGCTCGGAGGATCGGCAGTTGTCCTCGCCATGCTGCTCATTGCACCCAGACCGCAGAATGCCATGATCTATGTGTACTTCGTTCTCATGGGAATCCTCGGTGGCGTGCCAGTGCTGAGCGCGATTGTGTGGTGGCGACAGCGTCGCTACCTTCGCCCGCTCCGGATTCTGGCCGGAGGCGATGTCGAAGTCGGCGTGGTTGGATCGGTGATTCCGCGGCGCGACCTCGTGGAAGTCGAGGCCGTGCAGGGAATCGTCGGCTATATAGAGGGCGGCTACCAAGAGCGAGTCACGCAGGTGCGCCTGGTCTTCAGGCTCGGCGATGAGTCGCTGCGATTGATCCTCAGCGAGCAAAGCGGCAAAGCCCACGCCGATGATCGCATGGCCAAACAACTCGCCGATCGCCTTGGGCTCTCGCTGATGCAAGCCACAAGCAACGCGCCGATCAATCGTCACGGCGGCGCGGAGTCAGGGGCCGTCTGAATCGCGACGATCTGATTCGCCTCGCTCACCCCTGCAGATGTGGCCCGCCATTGACGAGTCCGGCGTGGTGTTCGTGCGATCGGCCTTCGATGCTCGCGAGTTGCGTGTGCTTGTTCAGGTATTCCATCACGACCATCGCAAAGGTCGCGTGGCTCCATGTCAGCGGGCTGACGCTCATCGATTCGCCGGTGTGCGGGTGGAACTGCTCGGCCAAGACGCCCGACGCCGACGCACGCTGCACGCACCATTCCAAGAGCGGGACGGCCTCCTGCAATTCCGCGAGCGTACGGGCCCGCGCGATGTGATACTGCGCCTGCCACAGCGTGCAGATCACCCACGGATTCCCGGGCACTTCGCTGATGCGGTCGCGCTCGACCTGGTGGTAATAGTCGTGCTCGTAGCGGGCGCAGCCGCCGATCGGCGTCTTGATCCACAGGCGCTCGCGGAGGGCCTTCATCTCGCTGGCCATGCGCGGGTCGTTGGGGTCCAGCGCGCCGAAGGCAAAGAGGGCGTAGTTGGCAGAGTCGGCGGTCATGTCAAGTCGGTACGAGCCGTCGGGGAGGGGCTGGGCGAGGCGAGCAAAGCGCTGCTGCTCGTCGTTCCAGAGGTGGCGGCGCAGGGCGGCGCGCATGGTTTCCGCGCCGTCGCGATAGGCCGCGGCGCGGTCCTGCTGGCCGAAGTCGCGTGCGAACGCCGCGGCCGCCTGCAATGCGCCGATGGTCGCGGCGACGGTGAAGGTGTGGATGCCGCGGCGTTCTTCCCAGAGGTCCCAGGACGGGAGCGGCAGGCCCGCGGCGTCGCGATAGCGGAGCATCCATTCGGCGGGGCGGGTGATGAGCGAGTTGTAGAGGGGCTTGATGAACTCCACGTCGCGGAAGGTGGCGAAGTGTTTGCGCAGGGCCCAGAGGACGAGGGAGGTTTCGTCCTGCTGGATGGGAAGGATTTTCAGGCCGTCGAGCATCCACGGGTGCCAGGACGACGCGAGGTCTCCGGTGGGGGTGTACTTGTGGAGGAAATAGCCGTCGGGCTCGACGCAGTCGGCGCAATAGCGGAAGAAGGAGCGGGAGAGTTCGGATTGGCCGCAGAGCGTGAGGGCGTAGGCGACCAGGGCGCCGTCGCGGGTCCAGCAGTAGGAGTAATGGTCGCCGCCGAACTGGGTGATGTCGGAGTCGTTGGCGGCGATGATGGCGCCGCCGTTGTCGATCTGGGTTCGGAGGACGAGTTGAGAGCGGTAGAAGAGTTCGGCGACGCCGGCGGAGAGGGGGGAAAGGTCGATGGGTTCCTTGCGTGCCCAGAGTCGCCAGTAGGACTCGGTGCGGTGGAGCATGTTGTCGGGGCCGGATTCGTTGACGCGGCGGTTGAGGGCCTTGACCTGGTCGTAGGAGCGTCCGCAGACGAGCCAGGCGGTGATGTGGGATGTGGCGTTGGGGGGGACGAGGATGTTGAAGCCGATGGTGGCATCGACCGAGCCTTGGGAGATGGCGTTGCGGCCGAGGACGCCGTCCTCGGCGTCGCGCCAGGTGCCCTCGGTGCCGCGGACGCGTTTGGTTCCGATGGCCCAGTGGTCGATGCCGCACTTGTGCTCGTCGCAGGCGTTGAAGAGGAAGTAGATGTCGTCCTTGTAGATGACGATGGAGGAGGTGGAGGGGTCGTAGTTGGCGGTGTCGCCGACGGGCGTCCCGCCGATGGACATATCCCAGTGGAAGAAGACGCGGACATCTCGCTCGTGCCCGCGCAGGTCGCGGACGGTAACGCGCCGGAAGTAGATGGGTTCGTGGAAGTCGACGGCGTCGTTGCAGATGAGTTCAAGGCCGAGCTCGTCGTTGGTGAGGCGGACCTCGGTGACGAGGGTGTCTTCGCGGTAGCGGAGCTCACGTCTCCACGAGGGGTCTTCGGACCAGGCGAGGCGGCCGTCGGCCCAGACGCCGAAGCGCTGCACGTTGCCGTCGGTGTGGTTGAAGCGACCGACGTTCGGGAAATAGAGATCGCGGACGCGGTAGAAGCGGTCGAAGGTGATGAGCAGGTTGCCGTTCCCGACGGGGATGTCTCTGGGCATGGCGTCTCCGGGGCTGGACGCGGCAGGGTATCGCGCCCACGCTCGGCCCGTCTGAAGTTGAGGGGTTAGACCTGCCCGGCCAGGAGCTGGGCGGCGAGGTCTTCGGCGGCGGCGTCGTCGCCGGACTCGGGCTCGGCATGGTTCTGTCCGGCGGCGAGGGCGGCGGCGCGCTCGGCGGGCGTGCCCACGAAGGTGACGAGGATGCCGAACTTTTCGCCGACCTTAACGGCAGTGCCGTGCCCGATCACCTGGTTGTTGACCATGAGGTCGAGCTCGGCGTCGGCGAGCTTGGGAACCTCGACGATGGCGCCGGCGGTGAGTGCCAGCACCTCGTGGAGCTTCATCTCGCGCTCGCCGATGCGGACGACGATGGGGACTTCGAGCTTGAGGATGGAGTCGGAGGTGGAGGGCATGGTGGGACTATCGGCGCGCAGGGGGGTCGGCTGAAGCTCCGCAAGGGGCGTGCCATCCGAAGGGCATCGGTCCACCTGGACCCCGGCCGCCTGACCACCGTGCTCTGGGTGCGACTCGGGGTTGCGGGCGTGCCTGGCGCCGACGGCCATGGCCGCCCCGCGAATTCCGATCAAGCAGCCCGGCCGGATGTCAAACCCGGCCGATCGGCCGCGGGCGCGGGTGAACTCCTCCGGGTCTCGTGCGTCTGACCGGCGCTCGGACGTGCCGGGTCGCGGATAAAAAGGAGTGGCAGGCCGGCTCCCGTGCGACGCCCGACGAGTATTCTCAGGTGCGCGGCGCTGTGCTGGCGCGATTCCAGAACCGATCGGAGGCTTCTCAATGTACCTGCGCAATTGGCCGGCAAGGGTGATCGCGTTTCTCGTCCTCCTGGGAGCGGCCGGGGCGACGTCGGCATCGCGCGAGGCATGGGCGCAGGTTTCGAGCCCACCATCGACGCAAGCCCACGATTTGCGCGCGTTGGACGGCGAGTGGATCTATGTCGAGGACAAGACCGAGGGCCGCGCACTCGAGCAACTCGGCCCGCCGATGAGCACGAAGTTCTCGATGCGCGTCGAGGAGGGCGCGGTCGTCCTGAATGGGCACGGCTCCGGGCATCGCGACGTGCGTATCGCGATCGACGGCTCGATCACCGAGGTCGCGGAAGCCAAAACGTCCTCGCGCTACCGCGGTTCGTGGAGAGACGGCACCTTTGAGTATCAGGTCGAGTTCATACGAGCCCCGGAGACCGTCTCCGATGTGTCGATCCGATCGATCCGGAGGAGCTTCCGCTCCACGCCCGAGGGCCTGCTTGTACGCGTCGTGGTCGATCCGCCCGTGGTGAAGGACTCGGTTGGGCTCTACCGCCATGCGGAGGACATCGAGATGCCCGCGCCCGCCAAGGCCGCGATCGGCGATCTGACGTGGCTGGCCGGCGATTGGGTTGGGACCCGAAGCTCGGGGTCATCGATTGAGGAGCGATGGAGCCCGGCGCTGGGCGGCGCCATGCTCGCCGTATCGCGCACGGTCAACTCCGGCGGCAAAATGGTCGCGTTCGAGTACCTGCGCGTCGTCGAGCGTGACGGCGGCTTGATCTACATCGCACAGCCCGGCGGCAAGGCGCCGACCGAGTTCGTCCTTACCGAGCTGAGCTCCACCCGTGCGGTGTTCGACAACCCGCGACACGACTATCCGAAGCGCATCGTGTACGAGCTTTCGAGCGAGGGCACCCTTTCCGCCACGATCGGCTACATCAAGGGTGGCACTCCCCGGCGCCTCGACTTCAAGCCGGAAGGTCGCTAGGCGTATCGCCCGACGATGAGCGTGACGTTGTGCCCGCCGAAGCCGAAGGTGTTGTTCATGGCGTAGGTGACGCGGCGCTCGCGCGGGGTGTGGGGGACGAGGTCGATATCGAACCCGTCGTCGGGGTCGTCGAGGTTGATGGTCGGGGCGACTAGGCCATCGCGCACGGCGTGGACGCAGGCGATGGTTTCGACCGCGCCGGAGGCGCCCAGGCAATGCCCGTGCATGGACTTGGTGGACGACATGAGCAGCCTGCCGCCGGCGGACTTGCGGGCGTGGTTTCCGAAAATGGAGAGGACGGCGGCAACCTCGGCCTTGTCGCCCAGGGGGGTGGAGGTGCCGTGTGCGTTGACGTAGTCGATCTGCTCGGGGGCCATGCGGGCGTCGCGGAGGGCCCAGCGCATGGAGCGGGCGGCACCCTGGCCCTCTGGGTCGGGGGCGGTGATGTGTCCTGCGTCGGAGGAATTGCCGCAGCCGACGAGTTCGGCGTAGATTTTCGCGCCGCGCTTCTTGGCGTGCTCCTCGGTTTCGAGCACGAACATGGCGGCGCCCTCTGAGAGCACGAAGCCATCGCGGCCGCGGTCGAAGGGGCGGCTGGCCTTGGTCGGGCAGTCGTTGCGGGCCGACAACGCCTTCATGGTCATGAACGCGCCGATGCAGAGGGGGGAGACGGCGGCCTCGGCGCCGCCGGCGACGATCACGTCCGCCTCGCCGCGACGCATGATGTGCATGGCGTCGGCGATGGCGTGGCCGGAGGAGGCGCACGCCGTGGCGTGGGCGCCGGCCGGCCCGCGCAGGCCGTAGCGGATGGAGATCATGCCCGTGGCGGCGTTGACCATGAGGCGCGGCACCGTGAAGGGCGAGATCCGTTCCGGACCCCGCTCCACCATGCTCATGACGCCCTCTTCGATGGTCTTGATGCCGCCCACGCCCGAGCCGACCACCACCCCGCAACGCTCGGAGTCCTCTTTGGTGAAGTCGATGCCCGAGTCCTTGACGGCCTCGGCGGCGGCGCCCAGGCCGAGGATCGCGAAGCGATCGATGCGGCGCACCTCGCGCCCGTCGATCACCCCCGCCTTCACGGGGTCCCAATCCTTGATCTGGCCGGCGATCTTGACGTCCCAGTGTCCTTCGTAGCGGGCGAACTCCTCGCCCTGGAAGTTGGAGACGCCGCTGCGCCCTTCGCGCATTCCGGCCCATGTTTCATCCGCCGACCGGCCCAGCGGCGTGATCGCGCCCATGCCGGTGATGACGATCCGGGTTTGGGGGTTGTGATTGGCCATAGGGGAGGTGGTGAGGATGAGAGTCGGAGCCCCGCCGGTCGCCCGGCGCTGGGAGGCGCATGTCGCGGAATAACCTTGGCCAGTGTACGCAGGCGGGCGCGCCAAAGGGGCGCGGACCGCGGGCGATCACCCGGCGCGGTGACGGGCGGAACGGGGGCGGGATATGGGCGTGCCGCGGGGCGGCTCAGGAGATGCCGTGGGCCTGCTTGATGAAGTCGATGGCCTCACCCACGGTTTTGATCTTTTCGGCCTGCTCGTCGGGGATGGAGGTCTCGAACTCGTCCTCGAACTCCATGACGAGCTCGACGGTGTCGAGGCTGTCGGCGTTCAAGTCCTCGACGAACGACGTCGCGCGGGTGATTTTGGCCTTATCGGCGCCCATCTGCTCGGCGACGATGTCGATGACTTTCGCTTCGATTTCCTGCTCGGTCACGGTGGGTCTCCCGTTGGAATGGCGGGGTGTCGCCGGCCGGGCTCCAGCCCCAAGAGCCGGGATTATAACGGCTCGTGGCCAGAAGCAAGCGGCATCGGAAATATGCCTTACATTGTGCGAACAGTTAGTGTTCGCTCGCCTGGCGGAATGCAAAGCGGATGATCGGACGCGGTTTGCGCGGATATGGGAGCGTCGGCGGGAACGATGGCGCGAAATCTGCGGGCGAGCGCGTGTATTCGGCGTGTCGGATGGGCAGTTCGCCCTTGACGCGATCCAAAGGCAACCGGGCTGCGGAGGGTGAAGTCGATAGACGCCTGTCCGAGCAGTTGGCCGGTTGTTCACCGCTGCTTGATGCGTTTTGACAGCGTCTGGACACCGGCCGACCGCTCCGATCGAGAAGAGAGAGGAGAGGTGGCGATGTCGAGTATGCCGCAGGAACCGGGAGCGTTCGCCGAGGCTGTCGTCGAGATGCTCAAGAAGCTCCAGCCTGAATACAAGGTGGACCTCGTGGGCCCGCGCGAGATTCTGGTGAACGGGCGTCGCCTCGACCTCGAGAACCTGTATCGCATGGTGCGTCACGAGCCCGGGCGCGGGTCTGAGATCGTGGAGCATTACCTCGACCAGCTCTTCGCGGGCGAGGCGATGCAGCTGATGAACATGACGCTGGATTTTGCCAGGCCGCGGATCATGCCGCGCATCCAGCCCGAGACGATCTTCGAGCACCTGGCGCGCGAGATGGTGGCGCACGTGCCGTTCGTGAACAACACGGTGATCGTGTTTGTGACGGACCTTCCCAATATGACGGTGAGCATCACGACCGAGCAGGTCGTTCGCTGGGGCGTGACGATCGAGGACATCGAGCAGATTTCGCGCGAGAACCTCGACGGGTTTGCGCCGGAGCTTGAAGTGCAGGTGGTCGAGAGCAAGGAGGGCGGCAAGGCCGCGATCCTGGCGGAGCACGACGGCTACGACGCGGCGCGCCTGCTGCTGAGCGGGCTGTACGACCGTCTGGCGCCGCAGCTGGGCGGCGACTTCTACGTCGCCACGCCGGCCCGCGACATGTTCATCGCTCTCTCGCCCGGGCCCGACAGCTTTGTAAAGCGGTTGGCGTCGCGCGTGCAGCAGGACTATAAACGCCTGCCGTATCCGATCACCGGCGAGTTCTTCTACGTCACACGCGACGGCGTGGCGGGGCGGCTGAATGAGCCCTGGGCCCAGCAGGGGGAGGCGGCGTGAGCAGGCAGGCAACAGGCACCAGGACCTAAGCACTGGGCACTAGAAACAGGCCCAAGTTGGGAACGCTGGGCGTGGCTTGACGCACCGCTTGGCCGCGACAAGAACCGAGAGCCCCGATCATCGCTTTCTGCGATACTAAACCCCCGAGGCAGGAGCCAAGGGGGTTTTTCATGCGCCAGCGTGCGAACGGAACTGCAATGGTGAGCGTGATGTCGGCCTGCGTCGCCGCGATGCTGGTCGGCGGCGCGATCATGCTCGCGCTGGTGCCGCGGGCCTCGACGGGGGCGCAGATGGCCGGCGCCGCCTCGGCGTGGCTCAAGAGCCTGTCGCCCGAGCTTCGCGCCAAGGGGCTCTTCGATTTCAACGACGCGTGGCGGACGGACTGGCACTTCATCCCGCGCGAGCGCAAGGGCGTTCCGCTGGGTGAGATGAACGAGGCCCAGCGCATTGCGGCGAGAAATGTGCTGCGTTCGGGGCTGAGCGCGCACGGCTATCTGAAGGCCGAGCAGATCATCGAGTTGGAGCTCGTGCTGCGCGAGATGGAGCAGCGCGCGGGGCAGAGCGGCGCGTGGCGCGACCCGGAGAAGTACACGCTTTCGATCTTCGCGAGCGCGGGCAAGGCGCCGGGAGAAGGGGCGTGGGGCTGGAAGTTCGAGGGGCACCACCTCTCGATCAACTTCTCGTCGATGTCGGAGGAACGCATCGCGACGGCACCGATGTTCTTGGGCGCGAACCCCGCCGAAGTGCGCACCGGGGCGCGTGCGGGATTGCGAGTGTTGAGCGCGGAGGAGGACCTGGCCCGCGAGCTGATGAAATCGCTGGATGAAGCGCAGAGGAAGGCCGCGATGATCGCGGTGGACGCGCCGGCCGACATCCTGCTTGTGCCCGGGCGTGAGCCGAAGCTGGACAAGCCCGAGGGCCTGCCCGTGTCACGCATGAGCGACGACCAGAAGCGCATGCTCTGGCGGCTCGTCGAGGTGTACGCGAACAACCTCACGGGCGACCTGGCGAATTGGCAGCTCGAACGCGTGAAACGCGCTGGCATCGACGCGATCGTCTTCGCCTGGGCCGGCGGCGTGGAGAAGGGGCAGAAGCACTACTACCGGATTCACGGGCCGACGTTCATCGTCGAATACGACAACACGCAGAACGACGCGAACCACATCCACTGCGCCTGGCGCGATACGGAGCATGAGTTCGGGAACGATCCCCTTCGCGAGCATGTGAAAGAGGGGCACGGGAAGTAGGCGCTGGGTGGATGACAGGTCGGCGTGGGTGCCGGGTGGCCGAATTCCCAAGTGGTCAAGTAAAGAGGGAGCGTCGATCACGGCGTGCGTCGGCGGCCGCTGGCCCGGCGCTCGCTCACGGCGTTCTTCCTACTCTTCCCCCGATGATCCTCCTGATCGACAACTACGACAGCTTCACCTGGAACCTGGTGCAGCGATTCGGCGAGATCGAGCCGTCGCTGGAGCTGGGGCGGGACCTGCTGGTGGTGCGCAACGACAAGATCACGCCGGACGAGGCGGCGGTGTTGGACGGCGGGCGCGGGCCGACGCACCTGGTCATCTCGCCCGGGCCGTGTACGCCCAACGAGGCGGGCGTGTCGAGCGCGATGATCGAGCGATTCGCGGGGCGGATTCCGGTGCTGGGCGTGTGCCTCGGGCATCAGTGCCTGGCCGCGTCGAACGGCATGACTGTCACGCGCCACGTCATCCAGATGCACGGCAAGACGAGCCCGATCACCCACGACGCGCGCGGCATCTTCGCGGGCATGCCCCAGCCCTTCACCGCGACACGCTATCACTCGCTGGTCGTGCTCCCCGAGACGATCCCGCCGCCGCCCGCTCCCGGGCAGGATGGCTGGGTGGTGTCGGCGTGGACGGACGAGGATGACGGCAAGGGGGGCACGCGCCGCGTGGTCATGGGCCTCCGGCGTGTCTTCGCCGATTCGGCCAAGTTTCCCGTCGAGGGCGTGCAGTTCCACCCCGAGAGCTTCCTGACCGAGCAGGGCACGAAGCTCCTGGCGAACTTTTTGGCGATGGGCTCCGCGCCGGGCTTCAAGACGGGGCGGGCCACGACCGCCTAATCTCTTGGACCATGATTACCCCCTCGCCGACCACGAAGATTGCCCCGTATCTCTGCCGCGGCGTGCTCGAGCAGGTCGTGCCCGAAACCGCCACCAAGGGCGCGTACGTCGTCGTGTCGTTCCCCGACACGAGCTATCGCCTCCACCTGGTGCCCACCACCGGCCTCTCGACCCCCGTGGGGAAAAAGGTGATCGGGGTGATCCGGGCCAAGGCGCGGCGTGTGGACGTGGTGCAGAGCGGCGGGCGGTACGTGGAGCCCGTGCAGGGCAGGCCTCGCCGCGTGCAGGGGCACGTTGTCTCCACCGAATCGAGCACGAACTCGATCACGGTGAACGCGGGTGTGCCGATGGTGTGCACGCTGACCGATGCCCGCCAATCGGCGTCGCAGTTCGAGCCGGGGCAGTTCGTGAGCTTTGACGTGCTGGACGGCGCGACGCTCACGCCCGAGCAACCGGCGTAAGGCTCGCCGCGAATGGTGCGGTGGGTTCTGTTCCTCGGGCCGCCCGGGTCGGCCTCTTGTTCCGAGCGAGTTGGTGGTTGACGAAGCGGCTGGTTTCAGCGGGAGCGTTGCGCCGTGAGTGCACCGCACGAGCATGAGGCCGACGAACGCGAAGCGCTGCAAGGCGTGACGCCGTCGCGCACGGGCTGGTTGGTCGCGATCGCGCTGGCCCTTCTCGGCGGCCCGATGGCGACGCTGGTCGCGTGGCTGGGCTCCATGAAATCCGGGGGTTGGTCACCCTGGATGCTCATCGTGTTCGGGCCGGCGCTGGAGGAAGTGCTGAAGTCATGCCTGGCGGCGGGCGTGGTCGATCGCAGGCCGCGGCTGTTCGTTGATCGCGATCAGATCCTGCTCGCGGGCGCGTGGTCGGGCGTGTGCTTTGCCGCCGTGGAGGCGATGATCTACACGAATCAGTCGCTCGAGCCCGCGCCGGTCGAATTGGTGTGGTACCGATGGACGGTGTGCGTGGTGCTGCACGCGGCCTGCTCGCTCATGGCCGCGATCGGTCTCGCGGAATCGTGGGAGCTGGCGCGCCGGGGTGAGCGTGGCGGACCCTTCGCGGCGTTGCCGTTCCTTTTGGCGGCGATCATGCTCCACGGCGGATACAACGCAATGTGCGTGCTGCTTTCGATCCGCGGATATGCGATGTAGCGGAAGTCACGGAGTCACGAAGAGGATGCCTCGTGCGTCATGGAGGACAGGCCCGGGAGTGGGGAGTCGGGAATGGGGAGTGGTGGGGGAGCAAACACCACGGTGGAAGAACTGCCGACGATACGATACCTGCACTTTGCCACTTCGACTGTGTCTCTTCGCACTTCTTCACATCCGAATTCTCGGATCGATCCAGCGATATAGCACGTCCACCACGAGGTTGAAGAGCACCAGCATCGTGGAGAAGACCAGCACCACGCCGATGATGAGGAACAGGTCCTTGTTCTGCACGGCGTTCACGAAGTGCTGGCCCAGGCCCGGCACGTTGAAGACGCGCTCCACCACGAACGAGCCCGTCATCGCCATCGCGCACGCCGGCCCGAGGTAGCTCACGACCGGCAACGCCGCGTTCTTGAGCGCGTGGCGCAGGACGACGCTGGATTCGGGCAGGCCCTTGGCGCGCGCGGTGCGAACGTAGTCGCTCGACATCGCCTCGACCATGCCCATGCGTGTCAGCCGGGCGATATAGGCCGCGAAAGGCAGGCTGAGCGTGAGCGCGGGGAGGATCATCTGCGAGAACGATCCCCAGCCGCCGACCCTGCCGACGCCCAGCCACACCGGGAAAACGAGCACGAGCAGCGTGCCCGTGACGAAGCTGGGCAGGCTGATGCCGATGAGCGAGATGGCCAGCGAGAGCGAGTCGATCCACGTGCCGGGGCGCACGCCGCCGAGCACGCCCGCGGGTGTGCCGATCAGGATCGCCAGGATGATCGCGATCACCCCGAGCTGGGCCGACACCGGGAGCGAGCCGGCGATGATCTCGGAGACCCGTTGATCGCGATACTGAAGCGATGGCCCGAGATCAAACACGCGTCGCGGCGGTGGCGCGAGGTGGAGCGATTCCAAGCGATGACGCTCGCTCTCGGCACGACCGCTGAAGTGGTCGCGAGCCGCCCGCACGCCCGTCGCGCTGTCGAGATAGGACCAATAGAACGACCAGAAACTGTCGAGGCTGTACTGCGATTTCATCGCGGCCTCGACCTCCGGCGGCGGGCGACGCTCCGAATTCTCCAGCGGATTGCCGGGGATCGCCCACGCCAGGGCGAGCGTCAGCGTGTACACCGCGAGGAGCACGAGCGGAAGCTGGGCCAGGCGTGTCAGGATGAGACGGGTCATGCGAAGAGGAGAGGTGGCAAAATGGTCAAGCGGTCCAGAGCCCGGAAACGAGTGCCGATCAGTGGCCCGACCGTGAGGGAGGGCGCTGGCCGTGAACCCCACGAGGTGCATTTCGGGATCAGTCTACCTTGGCTTTCGTGGTGCGTCTTTGTCCAAAGGCCCTTGAACCGTGTCCAGCACGCGGAGTGTTCGGGCTCTCTGCGCCTTGTCGGCGATGAGCAGCGCTCTCGTCGAGCCCTTCATCGCCTCCGCCGCAAAGTACGCGGCCGAGGCGTTGGCGAACGTGAACAAGACATCGCCGTTCCACCAAACCAGGTTGGTCCGCAGCTCGGCGATCGGCACCTTCCGACGATCGCGCCAGTGCTTCGGGCACCACCCTCCGGCAACGAGGCAATAGCCGTGCTCGATGTTCCCGGTTGCCGCGAACAGCCCGGCAATCAGGCTTTCAGAATCATGCACATGTCCGGTCACGACGATGGCACATTTCGCGTCGAGGTGCGCCTCAAGGTCATGCGAGATCCCTTCGCTCAGCAGCTCCGGCCTCGACAGGTACCGATCTCGCTTCGTCGGGCCGACGAAGTGGTGAATGAACGCCTCGGCTTCGGCACGCCACTCCGAGTCTGCCATTCCCTCTCGCCGACTCATTCCATGCTCCGTCTGGTCGCCGCTCCACGCTCCGCCCAACTCTCATCACTTCTTCGCCGGCAGCGCCAGCGCCTTCTCCGCGCCCTTGCCGTCGCCCAGGATGTCCACGCGGAAGAGCTGCTGCTCGCTGCGCGGGTGCGAGCTGACGCCCGACACGCGGTGCGCGTCGAACAGGTAGAAATTGTTCTGCACGAACAGCGGGATCAGCGGGAGCTCGTCCTCCACGATGATCCGCTCGGCTTCCTGCAGCAATTGCAGCCGTTTGCCCGCGTCAAGTTCGGTCTCGGCGCGATCGAGCAGCGCGTCGTAGGCCGGGTTGCTGTAGCCGCGGTCGTTGTTGCCATCCGCCGTGCGGTTGATCTCGAGGAACGTCGTCGGATCGCCGTAGTCGCCGTACCACCCGGCGCGGCTGGTCATGAAAGTCCCGGTGCGAAGGTCGTCGCGAAAAACCTTGATCTCCTTGGTCATGAGTTGCACCGGCACGCCGAGGTTGGTCTGCCACTCTCGCGCGATGTACTCCGCGATCAGGTCGTGCCCCGAGTCCTTGTTGAACAGCACCTCAACCACGGGGAATCTCGTGGGGTCTGGATATCCCGCCTCGGCCAGGAGCGCCCGCGCTCGCGCGGGGTCGAACGCCAAGCCGCGCGGCGAGCGATACCCGTTGATCGAGCCCGGCGGGATCAGCACATCCGTCGCGACCTCGCCCGAGCGTCGAACGTCCCGCGCGAGCACCTCCTTGTCGATCGACATCGAGAACGCACGTCGAACTTTCGCGTCCGCGAAGGGATTGGCGCGTCCATCGGGGAGCGTCGGGCGGCAGTTGAAGTTGTAGAAGTACGTGCCGAACGCGGGGTACGCGTGCATCGTCGCGCGCGGGTCGGGCGGCAGGCGACGATCGATCTCGATCGGGTCGAGCCCCTGCGCGAGCAGCGCCTCGTGTTCCGCGCGATGCTCCGCGAAATACGCCTCCTTCTGCGCGATGAGCTCGCCGCGATAGCCCGCGTTCACGTCGCTCACCCAGTCGACCGCGCCGGTGCGGAAGGCCATCACCGCCGCGTTGGGGTCCTCGACGCTCGGGATCGCGATCGACCTGACGTTGAGCGCCGCGAGATTCCAGTAGTGCGGATTGGCTTCCAGGCGCATATCTCGCTTGAAACGCCACACCGTCAGCCTGAACGGCCCGTTGGTGATGAACGTGCCCGCCTTGGTCCACGAGGGATCGGTCTTGACGCGCCCCGAGTCGGGGTCGATCGTGTCGTGGGCCGTCACCAGCGGCGGATACACCGGGTAGAACACCGGCATCGACATGAGATCGAGGAAATACGGCACGCGCCTGTTCAGCGTGAAGACCAGCGTGTGCTCGTCCGGCGCGTGGAGGTTGAGCAGGCGATCAAAGTCCGCGCACGACTTTTCCCAGAGCACCCGCGCCGCCTCGCGCCGCTCCGACGCGGAAAGACCCTTGGCTCGCTGCGCGTGCGCCTTCAGGTCCGCCGCACGCAGGTCAAAGAACTCGCGCCCTCCCTCCATCATCCAGAAGAGCGTGGTGTAGTCCGTCGAGTTCTCGGGGAGCATGGCGCGACGCCACGAGAACAGATAGTCGCGGGCCGTCACCGGCTCGCCGTTGGACCACTTCGCGTCGCGACGCAGGTGGAACGTGTAGGTGCGCCCGTCGTACGAGATTTCGGGGAGCGATTCGGCGGCGGCCGGCTCGAGCGTGTACTCGCGCGAGAAGATGTTGGGGCGAACGAGGCCCTCGCACAGCAGGCGCGCCATGCGGAGGTCCATCATCCACGACATCTGGTGGACGTCGAGCGTCGTGATGTCGCCGCGGTTGATGAAGGTGAAGTCGGCGCGCGGGAGCGGGCGATCCGCGGCCGCGGAGAGCGCGATCGCGGCGATCAGCGTGATGAGCGGAAGAACGAGCTTCCACATGAGGATCGATCCGTCAATCGCTCTTCAAAGCCGCACGCATTGCGCTGAACAGAACAAACTGCTCCGCTGCCCCGCTCACTTCTTCGTGAAGCGCGACGCCGGGAGACCAAACTTCTTGACCAGAGCTCCGTCGGCGCCGATGAGCAGGGACGCGCCGTCGAGGAACCCGGCGTCGCCCGCGGTGTCGGCCCGCTTGATGAGGTCTGCCATCGACTGCTTCGGCGTCGCTTCCGGGGCCGCCAGGGCGACAATCGCCTCGGCCAGCGCCGCGATCTGGCGTGGTCGTTCGCGGGCGTCGGCCTGTCCGGTGGGAAGGGACTTGGCCTCGATCGCCTGCTTGAGGTAGGCGAGCATATCGCCGGCCAGTCGCAGCGCGTCGTTGCGGGCCTCGTCGCGGAGCGCCGCGGTGCCCACGGCGGTGAGGCGGTCCCGCACCGCCGAGCCGGCGACGACGAGGGTGTCGGCCCAGGAATCCTCGAGTTCGCCGTTCCAAAGGGTCCGCGTGCGGTCCCCGGTGCGCTTGCAGAGTTCGCTAAAGGCGCGGGCGGGGAGGGAGTCGAACTTTTCGCGCGAAACGTTCACGCCCGCCGCGAGCGTTCGGACCATGATGTCCGCGACCCACGCGTCCTTTTCCTTGTCGAGGCGTGCGCCGACCTCGCTCATGATCCGGTTGCAGGATTCGAGGTCGATGGCGGGGGTGGTGCGGCCGACGGCTTCGATCGTGCGCGACAGCGCCTGCACCGCGAGGAATCGGACCGAAGGCTCGGGGCGGTCAAGCTGGGAAAGCACCAGGGCGGCGCACGACGTCGACGCGACCTCGCCCGCGATCCGCAGCGAATTGCCCGCTACCAGCTCGCGCTTGTCCTTCACCAGCGGCGCGAGCGCCGGCTCAAGCACCTTGGAGTACGACAGGCGGAAGGGGGCGCCGACTTCGGCGTCGGTCAGGGGCTTGAGAAGCTCCGTGCGAGCACGTTTCACCTTGACCGGATCGTCGCTCCCGAGGTCCGCGATCGAGAGGTCGACGTACTTCTTCAACGCGTCCTCGTCGCCGGCGGAAAGAGTCGCGGTGGCGCGGACCAGGTTGGAGGGAAGGTCGTTGGTCTGGGCCAGGGCCGGAGCGGCCAACGAGAGGAACAGGACGGCGACAGGCGGGAGCACGCGGCGCCACCCGAGGCCCGATCCGACACGCCGCTGAAGAAATGACTGAGTCGTCATGGTGATATCGCGCGATCGAGAGAAGCCAAAACCGTCGTCCCGGCGCAGGCACGGGCGTTTCACGAAACCGACGATAGGCGTGGCAAGCTACCAACGCCCGCGACAGGGGTCAAACGATCGGGGTCCGATCGGTATCGATCGCCCACCGGTCCTCCCGATCCGCTCCCGGCAGCCCGACGGTTTCGTCCGGCTTGGACATCCGCCTGCATTGCGGGCTGGCCCATCCCGTTCCCTAGTAAACCTCGAGGAACACCCGCCGCGAGGGGTTGATCTTGCGGCTGAGCAGCTTGCGGTCCCAGGTCTTTGGATCCTGATATTCCGGGTCGGTCTGAAGGTATTGCCCGAACGCCTCGGGCGACAGCGACGCGTGCAGGCCCTTCAGGATGCCCATCTCCATCCCCGCGATGCCGCAGACGTAGATCAGCCCGCGCTCGGACGAGAGCAGGGGCGTGAGCAGATCGCGGTGGGTGTTCAGGCGGTCCTGCACATAGAGCGTGCGATCCGCCGCCGGGCCGACGTGGCGCGAGATGGTGGGGAGGTAGGTGAAGTTCTCGTGCTTTGCGGCCAGGGCTTCGAACTGTTCGTGGTAGATCAGGTCGGATGTGTACGCCGAGCCCATGATGAGCACGACCTTCGACGCGGCCCCGGATTCCAAGAGGTCCATCACCATGCCGCGGAAGGGTGCGATGCCGGTGCCCGTGGCGAAGAAGACATAGTCGTGATCGCTCGGGTTCCTGGGGAGCACGAACCGCTTACCGCTCGGGCCGGTGAGCAGCACCTTGTCGCCCGGCTTCAGATCGCAGAGATAGTTGCTGCACACGCCGATGAAGAGCTTGTGCGTTTCCCATTCCTCGTCGATGACGCGCTTGACGGAAGTCGCGACGACGTTGCCCCGGCCGTCCTCGCCGCGCGACGGGGAGCTGAGCGAGTAGAGCCGCAGCTTGTGCGGCGAGCCCTTGGCATCAACGCCCGGGGGGATCACGCCGAACGACTGCCCCGGGCGGAACGAGCCCGCCAGCGGCGTGCCGGTAATGTCGAACGAGATGTGCCTGACGACGCCCGCGGCCTTGGCCGCCCCGCCGCGCCCCGTCCCCTGCGTGCAGCGCGATGTTTCGACCACCGTCGCCGTCACCGGATTGGCGGGGTTCGCCAGGTGCATCTTGACGTCGGGCATCGCAGGGCCGGTTTCGGTCTTCATCCCGGATTGTTCCCGAAGGAACGGGTTGGGCAAGCGACGACGGGTCTCCTCCCGCGGCTTTGGAGTCCCCCATCCACCGGCTGGTTCCCGACCCTGAAGGTCCGCTGTTTTCCATTCGCGGACGCGCGGGCGGTTTAGACTTCTCCCATGCGGCGTCGGATCTCCCTGGCCAACAAGTGCCTGCTCCTCTTCGGCGGCGCGGTGGTGCTCACCGTGCTCGCGACGGCCGCCGCGCCCTGGCTCCGCATGAACAACCTGGTCGACGACGGGCAGCTCGAGCTCTCGCGACGCATGGCCCAGATCTGGGATCGCCTCGACCGCGATTCGACCGGCGGCCTGGCGAGCTACAGCGAAACGCCCTCCGAGCGAGCCGGGATCAGCGCCCGTCGCATCTCGATCGACCAGGCCCGCGCCCGCGCCAGTGAAGATGAATTCGTCGCCCGCGCGATCGAGACATTTGAGAAGGACGCCTCCACCGAGGAGCTCCACGGCCCGCGCTGGGAGGGCCTGACGCGCGAATACCGCTACGCCCTGGCCGTCCGCGGCAAGGAAGGGCTCGACGGCATCGTGCTCCTGCAGCGCCGATCCATCCCGGCGACCGAACTGCTCCTCATCAACGGCGCGTACCTCATCAGTGCCGGCTCGGTGGTGCTGGGCGTGGCGATGCTGGCGTTCTATCTCATCACGCACCGGCTGATCCTGAGCCCCGTGCGGGCGCTGAAGGACACGGCCGAGCGCGTGCGCGAGGGTAACCTCACCATCCGCTCCGACATCCAGACCGGCGATGAGTTCGAGGAGCTCGCAGACACCTTCAATGTCATGCTCTCGGACCTGCAGGCCGGCCAGGAACAGCTCCGCGGCATCAACGCCGCCCTGGACCTCAAGATCAACGAACTGCGCGAGGCCAACGTCGCGCTCTACGACGCCGCCCGCGTCAAGGGCGAGTTCCTGGCCAACATCAGCCACGAGCTGCGCACGCCGCTGAACTCGATCATCGGCTTTGCGGAACTCCTGGGCGAGATCGTGAAGGCGGAGGTGGGCGACGTGGAGCCCACGCCCGTGCAGGCCAAGAGATTGCGCTATGTCGATCGCATCCTGACCGCCGGTCGCGGCCTGCTCGATCTCATCAACCAGCTCTTGGAGATGGCCAAGATCGAGGCGGGCAAGGTCGAGGTCCACGCGCAGAAGGTGTCGCTGCGCGACGCGTGCGAGGGGCTGATCGGGCTGATCTGGCCGCAGGCCGAGCGCAAGGGCATCCAGGTCAAGCTCGAGGCCAGCGACGACGTGCCGATGGTGTCGACGGACGTGAAGAAGTTCCAGCAGATCGTGTTCAACTTCCTGTCGAACGCGGTGAAGTTCACCGAAGCCGCCGCGCCCGGCGGCAAGACGCCGACGATCATCGTCCGCGTCGAGCGCCTCGCCTCCTCCGATCCCGAACGCGTCCGCGTCAGCGTGATCGACAACGGCCCGGGAATCCCCCACGAGGAACACGCCCGCATCTTCGATAAGTTCCACCAGCTCGACGGCGGGCACACCCGCGGCCAGGGCGGCACGGGCCTTGGCCTCTCCATCGCCCGCGAACTGGCCACCATCCTTCAGGGCGAGATCCAGCTCGTCAGCGATATCGGGCGCGGCTCGATGTTCAGCCTCATCCTGCCCGTCGAATACGACCCCGCCAACTCCGCCGAGACGGCGCTGGAAGCCAAGTTCCGCGGCACGCTGTCGGGGCGAAAAGCGTGGGTGTGAGTGGCGGCCTTGATGCGGGCGAGTGGAGAGCTCGTCTCCGGCTCACCCTGATTTCCCGGCATTTGGACGCCGGACCTGACGAGTCCGCGAGGAAGATCCGGGTTGATCGAGCGAGCATGTACAAGTGTGCTCGGGATACGGAAGGCAGGCCATGAGCGAATCAAGTCCGCCGAGCTTTGAGGAGTGGGTGGAGTATTGCTTTACGAAGGCCTACGACGACTGCGAAGACTACATGAACGAAGAAGCCTCGGACCGGGTGGCTCGCTTCGTTTCGCTCGAGTCCCCAATGCTCGTGTCCTACCTGACGACGCTCTTCGAATCCCCGGTGTTCCTGGCTGATCGCTACGCGCCTGACAGTATCGCAAAGGCGTTGTGGTTCATCTTCGGTACGAAATCGGAGTACTTCGCACAAGTGCGCCTCGATCCGATTGAGCCTGGCGATCAGGTTCGTTGCATTCGCTCGGTGGCCACGCTTTACACGGACCTTCTGGATCGGGTGTGTGGCGATCGGGGCCGGGATCCAGATACCGATCTGCGAGAGTGCAGCGAGATCGACGGCGCCGTCTACATGCTTTGGGACATGGATTATCTTGAAGGCACGGTCATGTTCCCTGAAAAGCACCCGCACCTCTTGGAGCCCGGCCTGTTCGTGCTTGAAACGGTGCTGCGGAAGTGCCGCACCAGCGCGTGCTTGGTCAGCGCGCTTCACGGCATCGGGCATTGCGTTGGAAGCGCGCATTCAAGCGGCTATCGCGAGCTTATGCGCCGCCTCCAGTCGCTCGTTGACGGGCTCGTGTACTCGCGCCAGCTGCCGCCGTGGTTAATCGGGTACGCGAGAGCAGCCTACCGCGGCCTGGTGCAATGACTCCATCTGCGCCGCCCTCGTCCCCTACCTCCCCCTCACCGCATCCACGTGATGCCTGATCTGTGGCCGCTGGCCGTCGCGCCATTCGATCGCCACCACGTCGATCCGCCACGGGCGCGCTTCCCAGTGATTCGCCCGCACCAGCCCGCGCGACACCGCGATCAATTTGCCGCGTTTGTGCCGCGTGATCGCGTCCTCCGGCGTGGCGGCCGCACTCTTGGCCGGCTGGTCCGGCGTGCGCCTTCGCGTCTTGACCTCCACGAACACGATCGTGCGATCATCCGGGGCGAGGCACAACAGGTCGAGCTCGCCGACGTTGGTGCGGAGGTTCTTGCCGAGGACGCGATAGCCCGCGCGCCGGAGGAACGTGGCCGCCGCCCGCTCGCCGCGCGCCCCGAGCGTGCCACGCCGTCTCCATCGGGCGATCAGCGCCGCCCAGTACCGCCGCCAGGGGTTGAGAGAGGTGGGGGAAGTCACGAAGTCGGGCCTGGAAGAGACGGAGAGACGGAGTGAGGGGAAGAAGTGGCCAGGTGGTCCAGTGGCCGGGTGGTCAGGTGAAATACACCGGGCTCGAACGTCATCCTTCGCCGCAGACTTCCATCCAGCATCGGCGTTTCACTCGACCACTGTGCCACTTGGCCACTCGACCACTTTTCCTTCTATCGCGTCTTGGTATCCAAGTACCGCTCGACCGCGACCGCCAGGAGCGCGTCGGTCATCTCGTCGATGTCGCTCACGCTCGCGCGTTCCTGCAGCTTGCGGATGTACTTCTGGCGTGCCTCGTTCTGACGCTGCTTCGTGATGCCCTCGGAGATTCCCAGCTGCGCGTCGTACAGCCCCATCGTCTTCTGCTCGATGCGGTGCAGCTTGATCCACCACACCGAGCCGCCCGCCTCGACCGGCCCGACCTTGGCGCCCGGCGTCAGCTTTCGCACCGCGTCGTTCAGGTCTTCGTATGCGAAGAACTCTGACGTCTCGAAGCTCCCCGTGAACTCCTTGGCGTTGAGCCCCGCTTTCTCCGGCAGGTAGCGGTTCTGCTCGAGCGACGCGACCTCGTCGAAGTCCTTGCCCGCGGTGAATGCCTCGCTGATCACCTGCACGTCGGCCGTGTCGTCCTTGGAGACCCGGATGATGCCCAGGAACGCGGTGGGATTGGGGTTGAAGAGCTCGTAGTTCTTTTCGTATGCCAGCTCGATGTCGTGCCACGAGACGTTGATCTTGCGGAAGATGCCGCGCAGCTCGTACTGGATCAGGTTCTTTTCCTTCTCCGACTCCATGAACTCGTCGAAGCTCTGCCCGGTCTTCTCGCGGATGCGTTCGTCGGCGGCGGTGCGGTTGCCGCCCGACTTGCTCACCTCCGCCGTCTGCAACTGACGCATGAACGTCACGACGCCCGAACGCTGATCGGGCGTGAGGCGATTCAATGCCTCGGCCCGGAGCAGTTCGTCCTCGACAAATGTCACCAGTCGCTCGCGGATGTCCTTCCGAGCCATCTGGATCCACTCGGCCCTGGGGCGTTTGGCGGCCTCGGTGCGCAGGCGTTCCTCCAGCGGCGAGAGGAAGTCCGACACATACACCGGCCGGTTGTTGACGTCGCCGATCTTGGCGTCGATAAACGCTGCGTCGGCGATCGGCACGCTCTGCTCGGGCAGGTTGGGGTCGCCCGGGCGGGCCTCGAGATCGATGATGGATTCCGAGGCCGCGATCGGCCCGGTGCGCGTGACGTTTCGCTCGGGTGTCCGCGCCGGGGCCGGTGCCGCGGTCGCGGAGGGGTCCACGAAGTCGGTGGGGCGGAGGTTTGCGTTGGCCGGGGCCTTGGTCGAGACGCACCCCGCCAGGGCGAGGATGCCGATCGCCTGGAGGGCGAACTCGGCAAGCGTGCGGTGGGCGGCGCGTCGGGCGGGGGTTCGGCTGGACATGCCTCAAGCTCCTGGCGGACGGGTCGGGCAGCGGGTCAAAGCGGACCCCGGGCGGGATTCATCCCCCCGGAATTGCTCTCCAAGGCCGACGAAGCCCAAAGGCTTCCCTAGAATCGCCAACCGGGCGGCGGCGAGGGAACTCCGCGTCCCCGTCCCGGCGAACGCGAGGTCCAATGGCCGGCGAGGAACAACCGAAGATTATCATCGACAGCGACTGGAAGGCGCAAGCACAGGCGGAGAAGGAAAGGCTGGCCGCCGCCAGCAAGCCCGCCACGCCGCCTCCCGGCAGCGCCCCCGCGGGCGAAACGGGCGAAGGCGGCCGCCAGCCCGGCGAGCCGATCGGCTTCAAGGACCTGCTCAGCCTGCTGATTTCCCAAGCCCTTTCCGCGATGGGCGCGTTCCCCGACCCCCGAACCGGGCGGGCGATGGTCGCGCTCGACCTGGCCAAGGTCTACATCGACATGCTGGGCGTGCTCGAAGAAAAGACCAAGGGCAACCTGACCACCGAGGAATCCACGCTCCTGACCCGCGCCGTCAGCGAGCTGCGCATGGAGTTTGTCGAGATCTCCCGCGAGGTTGCCAAGGCCGTGCAGGAAGGCCGCGCCCAGAGCGTGCCCATGTCCGCCTCGGGCGGGCCCGCGGGAGGCGTCATGGGCGCCGGACCGATCGGATCCTCGGGCGGCGTCATCGCGCCCGGCGGCGGCACGAATCTGCATTTCCCGAGCTGACGGATTCCAAGCGTTATCCTCGTGATCGCGTCTTCAGGCGATCGCATCGGCGGAGGCCCAAACCGTGCCGAGCTTCATCGAGAAAAACCACTTCCTGCTTCGTCGCCTCCACTCGCTGACGGGCATCGTTCCCATCGGCGTCTTCCTCATCGCGCACCTGCTCACCAACTCCTCCATCATCTGGGGCGGGGCGGCGCTGCGTGAGGGCATGCACGACGCGCCCTTCGCCGACAAGGGCATCGCCTACTTCCAGGAAGAGGTCGCCTGGATCAACACCCAGGTGCCGCACCTCCTCCTCATCGAGATCACGCTCTGGGCGTCGCTGGCTTTCCACGCGATCCTGGGCATCTACTACGCCAAGACCGGCAGCGCCAACACCGATCGCTATCCCTACCAGGGCAACTGGCGCTACCGCGTGCAGCGCCTCTCCGGATACCTCGGATTCCTCTTCATCTTCTACCACGTCGCCACACTCCGCTGGGGCTGGACCTTCCTCGTCCCGGGCGGCACGGAATGGTCCTTCCGCTACAGCGCCTCCACGCTCGCCGCCGCACTCCACGGCTCGACCGCCGGCCTCACCACCGTGGGCGTCGTCGTCTCTCTCTTCTACTTCGTCGGCGTCTCGCTCCTGGTCTTCCACTTCGCCAACGGCCTGTGGACCGCCGCCATCACCTGGGGCCTCACCATCTCCCGCGCCGCCCAGCGCCGCTGGGGCTATGTCTGCACCGCCGTCGGCGCGGCCCTCATGCTCATGGCCTGGATGGGCCTCTTCGGCGCGCTCGCCGTCAAGCACGACGATGCCAAACGCATCGAAACCCAGGTCCATCAGGCGACCGGCGCGGACTCGCACGTCGCGCCGGCAGGCTCGGTCGCCGACGGGCACTGAACACCTTCCCTGACTCTCGGAAACTCGCGGGATACCCAGGATATTCGGACGACCTGAAGACGGAATCGGATCACCATGGCACAGCATCGCGTCATCGTCGTCGGTGGTGGGCTCGCGGGACTGGCGGCCAGCGCCCGCATCGCCGAAGCAGGGCTCGCCGTCGATCTCTTCTCCGTCGTCCCCGTCAAACGCAGCCACAGCGTCTGCGCCCAGGGCGGCATCAACGCCTGCAACGAGGTCGCGCGCCAGCAGGGCTACAGCGAGTACGAGCACTTCGACGAGACCATCTACGGCGGCGACTTCCTCGCCGACCAGCACCCCGTGCTCGAGATGGCCAACTGGGCCCCGCGCATCATCGACCTCCTCGACCGCATGGGCGTCCCCTTCAACCGCACCAGCGAGGGCTACCGCGATCTGCGCCTCTTCGGCGGCTCGCTCTTCAAGCGCACGCACTTCAGCGGCGCGACCACCGGCCAGCAGCTCATCTACGCACTCGACGAACAGGTCCGCCGCTACGAGAGCGAGGGCCAGGTCACCAAGTACGAGTTCTGGGAGTTCCTCTGGCCCGTCATCGAAGACACCGCCCAGGGACAGCGCTGCGTCGGCATCGTCGCCCAGGACATGCGCACCATGCAGATCCGCGCCTTCCGCGCCGACGCCGTCGTCATGGCGACCGGCGGATGCGGGCTGGTCTTCGGCAAGTCCACCAACTCCATCATCTGCACCGGCGCCGCCGCCGCCCGCTGCTTCCGCGCCGGCGTGTGGTACGGCAACCCCGAGATGATCCAGGTCCATCCGACCGCCATCCCCGGCGCCGACAAGCTCCGCCTCATGAGCGAATCCGCCCGCGGAGAGGGCGGGCGGGTCTGGGTCCCGCGCAAGAAGGGCGACAGCCGCCCGCCGCGCGACATCCCCGAGGCCGACCGCTACTACTTCCTCGAAGAGCGCTACCCCGCGTACGGCAACATCGTTCCGCGCGACATCGCCACCCGCGAGATCTTCAGCATCTGCGTGAACGACGGCCTGGGCGTCGCCGGCGAGAACCAGGTCTACCTCGACCTCACCCACAAGGACCCCGAGTACCTCACCAGGAAGCTCGGCGGCATCCTCGAGATCTATGAGAAGTTCGTCGGCGTTGATCCGCGCCATGAACCCATGAAAATCTTCCCCGCCGTCCACTACTCCATGGGCGGCCTGTGGACCAGCTTCACCAAGGGCTCGTACAACCCCGACGCCGCACGCGCCAAGCACAAGAGCGGCACGCGCCCGCCCATCCTCGCCGAGGTCGGCCAAGGCATGCAACTCGGCGCGCTCAACAACGCCCAGACAAACATTACCGGTCTCTACGCCTTCGGCGAGGTCAACTTCGCCTATCACGGCGCCAACCGCCTCGGCGCCAACGCCCTGCTCTCCTGCATCTTCGACGGCCTGTTCTGCGGCGTGTCGGTCGCGAACTACGTCCGCGACGGCGCGCCCGCCAAGACCCCCGCGGGTGACCTCTCCTCCGCCGGCTACGACCGCGTCGTCGCCCAGGAACAGCAGAAGGTCAAGCGCTGGGTCGATTCCGCCAGCGCCGGCGCCGCCGAGCCGCGCACCAACCCTTACATCATCGGCAAGGAACTCGGCGACGAGATGACCGCCGCCTGCACCGTCGTTCGTCACCAGACGCGCCTCACGCAGTGCGCCGGCAAGCTCGCCGAGCTGCGCGAGCGTCAGGACGCCGCCACGCTCGCCGACGGCGCCTCGTGGTCGAACCAGGCGCTGGGCTACGCCCGCGCACTCTCCGACATGCTCGTGCTCGCCGAGGCGATCGCCAGGGGCGCGACCGAACGCAAGGAAAGCCGCGGCGCCCACTACCGCACCGACTTCCCCGACCGCGACGACGCCAACTTCATGAAGACCACGCTCGCCAAGCACCAGGGCGGCACCACCTCCCTCGAGTTCGTTCCCATCGACGCCTCGTTGATCCTGCCCACCGCCCGAACCTACGGCAAGAAGGACGACAAGCCCGCCGCCAAGCCCGCGATGGCCGCGTCCGCCTCCTGATTCCAATCGAACAAGATCTCGGAGATCTCGCATGTCCGCGACCGCTTCCCATACGACCCACGCCCGGCCTCAGGCCAAGCCCGGACGCACCGTCCGCTTCCGCATCAAGCGCTGCGACGGCCCGGGCAAGCCCGTCCGCTGGGAGACCTTCGCCGTCAAGCCCGAGGCCGGCGCGAACATCATCTCCTGCCTCCAGCAGATCGCCGCCAGCCCCGTCACCGTCGACGGCCAGAAGACCACCCCCGTCGCATGGGATTCCGGCTGCCTCGAAGAGGTCTGCGGTGCCTGCACGATGGTGATCAACGGCAAGGTGCGCCAGAGCTGCTCCTGCCTCATCGACGAATACGCGCCCAACGAGGGCGACGAGATCACCCTCGAGCCCATGAGCAAGTTCCCCGTCGTCCGCGACCTGTGGGTCGACCGCGCCCGCCTCTTCGACGCCCTCAAGCGCGTCAAGGCCTGGGTGCCGATCGACGGCACCTACTCGCTCGGCGCCGGCCCGCGCGAGTCCGCCGAACAGTCCGAGTCGCGCTACGTCATGTCCACCTGCATGTCCTGCGGGTGCTGCCTCGAAGCCTGCCCCCAGTACCAGGTCGAAGAAAGCCCCGAAAAATGGCCCACGTCGTTCATCGGCGCCCACGCCATGAACCAGGCCCGACTCTTCAACGAGCACGCCACCGGCGCCGTCCTCAAGGGCGCCCGCCTCGACACGCTCATGGGCGAGGGAGGCGTGAACGACTGCGGCAACGCGCAGAACTGCGTGCAGGTCTGCCCAAAGCACATCCCGCTCACCGAGTCCATCGCGACCATCGGCCGCTCCGTCACCATCCACGCCATCGCCAAGTGGTTCAGGGGCTGAGTGGCGCGGCTCGCCGTGCCTCCTTCATCGGTCCCGCATGTCCGTCTGTGCGGTCTGCTCCATCTGTGCCGCCTGCGTGGCGCGGGGTTCTCGCGTCGGTTTGGCGGGCCGTGCTCGCGCTCAGGGGCCGGCGCCGTCCCGTCGATGCTTTGGGCGATGAGCCACGACAGCCGCACGTTTTCTCAGGTCTCCGACACGTTCCCGGACCACGGAGCCGCCGCTTCGCCGGGCCTGCTCTCGGCCCGGGCCGGCGCCGCG
>JABWBC010000025.1 GCA_013360695.1 Phycisphaerales bacterium | reverse complement strand
AGGACTACGAGCGGGAACGACGCTTGAGTGCGCGTCACGAGCATGGCGGCGACCGCGCCGGCGATGGCGACGACCGCGCCCACGGAGAGGTCCACGCCGCCGGTTGCAATGACGATCGTCATGCCCACGGCGACGATCGCGACCTTCGATGCGTGGTTCAGGATGTCGATCGGCGTGCCAAAGAAGCGGCCGTCGCGGAGTTCGATGCTGAAGAAGCCGGGCGTGAAGACCAGGTTGAAGAGCACGAGCAACGCGAGAGCGGCCAAGGGCCACGCGAGCGAGGCGATCGCGGGATGGGCTCGTGCGAAGCTAGCCATGCGTGGCGATCGCCTCCATGACACTCCTTTCCGTCAGCGACTCGCCCGCAAGGTCCGCGACGGTGCGTCGATCGCGCATCACGGTGACGCGTGTGCTGGTGCGGACGACCTCGGCCAGCTCGGAAGAGATGAAGAGCACGCTCATGCCGCGGTCGACCAGCGACGTGATCAGGCGCTCGATCTCTTGCTTGGCGCCGACGTCGATGCCGCGCGTGGGTTCGTCGAGGATGAGAAGCCTGGGATCGGCGGCGAGCCAGCGCGCGAGCAGGGCCTTCTGCTGGTTGCCCCCCGACAGAGATGAGATCGGCACGTCGGCACCGGCGGCTTTGATTCCGAGCTTTGCAATGAGCTCGCCGGCGATCTGCTGTCGGCGACGCGCAGAGAGCGAGCGCCACACGCCGCGCCGCGCCTGCAGCGCCAGCACGATGTTCTCACGCACGCTGAGGTTGGGAACAATGCCCTCGGCCTTGCGGTTCTCGGGGGTAAGCGCCACGCCTCGGGCGATGGCTTCGCGCGGCGAGCGCGGCGAATAGGGCGCGCCGTCGAGCGACATGGAGCCCGCGTCAGATCGATCCACGCCAAATACGATCTTGGCGAGTTCCGTGCGGCCGGAGCCCAGCAGGCCCGCCAGGCCGACGGCCTGACCCGGCTCGATCGAGAGATCGGCGTGAAAGATCGAGCCAGCACGAGAGACGGACCGGATTGAAAGAAGCTCTCGCGTATTGCCGGGCGACGGCGATCGCGTTGGCGTGATCGACGCGACCCTTGATAGGGACCCCACAGGAGAAACTCCCACGGCGTGCGTTGATTCCCGGGACGGCCGGTCAGTACGTTCAGGCGATGATGCCGGCCCGATCGCGCGCCCGAGCATGGCGGACACCAGTTCGAGGCGCGGGAACTGATTTGTTGCGCGCGTCGCAACGTGCCGGCCGTCACGAAGCACGGTGACCTGGTCGGATACCTCGTAGACCTGGTCCAGAAAGTGAGTCACGAAGAGCACACCCAGCCCCTCGGTCTTCAATCGGCGAAGGATCTCGAAGAGCTGGGAGGTCTCGGCGCGGTCGAGGCTCGACGTCGGCTCGTCAAGGATCAGCAGCTTGGCCCGCACGTCGAGCGCCCGCGCGATCGCCACGAGCTGCTGCACGGCGATGGAGCACGAGCCGACCTCACGCGTCACGTCGATCGCCAGGCCGAGGCGTGCGATCGCGCCCTGGGCGCGCTGCCTGGCCTGCTTGCGATCGATCAGGCCGTAGCGGAACGACTCACGGCCGAGCGTGATGTTCTCGGCGATGGACATGTGCGGGATGAGATTGATCTCCTGAAAGACCGTGCTGATCCCGAGGCTCTCGGCGTCACGCGGCGACGCGGGATCACAGGCCTCGCCTGCGAGCCGACACTCGCCGGCGTCGCGTCGTACCGCGCCGGTCAGGCACTTGATGAGCGTGCTCTTGCCCGCGCCATTCTCTCCCATCAGAGCGTGGATCGAGCCGCACGCGACTTCAAGGTCGACCGCGTCGAGCGCGACCAGGCGTCCGTATCGCTTCGAGAGCGAGGAGACTTGAAGGAGCGGCGGCGATTGACTCACGAGAGCATCCACGTCATTCCGCGCGGGCGAATTGCGAGACCATCGCGGGCGAGAGAGGGTCGGCGTGCCAAGGGCCCGCCGACACGATCGAGCCGATGCCGCGGAGGGTGTGACACGGCGTTCGGACTAATACTGTCTCGCCTTGATCGCCTCCGCCGCCTGGGCCTGCTCGAACACGCCCTCTTTGGTGACGATCCGCTTTTCGATCGGCTTTTTGGCCGCCAACGCCTCGACTGCGTCGAAGAGCTGCGGCCCAAGGAGCGGGTTGCATTCAACGGTGCAGTTCAGCTTGCCGGCGATCATCGCGTCGAACGCGGCGCGCACCCCGTCAATCGACACGATCTTGATATCGACGCCGGGCTTCTTCCCCGCCTCTTCGATGGCCTGGATTGCGCCGAGCGCCATGTCGTCGTTGTGGGCGTAAAGCACGGTGATCCGCGGGCCATCGCCGCCTTTGAGGAACGTCTCCATCACTTCCTTGCCCTTGGCGCGGGTGAACTCGCCCGACTGGCTCTTGATGATCTTGATTTCAGGATGCGACTTGATGACTTCCTCGAAGCCCCTCTTGCGATCGATCGCGGGGGCCGAGCCGGGCGTGCCTTGAAGCTCGGCGACCATCGCCTTGCCGCCGGTCGCCTTGACAACCCAGTTGGCGGCGCGACGACCCTCTTCAACAAAGTCCGCGCCGATGAACGTCACGAACAGATTTGGATCTGACACGTCGACGGCCCGATCGGTCAGGATCACGGGGATGCCAGATTCCTTGACCTCTTTCAGCACGGGTTCCCAGCCCGTTTCGACGACGGGAGAGAACGCGATCACGTCGACCTTCTGCTGGATGAAGCTGCGGATCGCCTTGATCTGGTTCTCCTGCTTCTGCTGCGCATCGGCGAAGATCAGTTCGACGCCACGATTCTGTGCCTCGCTCTTGATCGACTCGGTATTGGCACGGCGCCAGTCGCTCTCGGCGCCGATCTGCGAGAATCCGACGCGAAGCTTGCCCGAGGGAGTGTCGTTTGGCGCCGGAGCGTCCGTCGCGCCGGCCTTGGGTTCCGCCGACTTCTCCTCGGCCTTCTTTTCGCACGCGGCGAGCGACACTCCGACCAGGCAGAAGGCCGCGAGCAGGGTCCGACGGGTAAGCCCATGAGTCTGCATTGTGGTTCCTTTCAATCTCGCGCGGGCCATGCCGGCGCGGTCAGTTCACGTCCAAAGAGAGCAAGGTCACGCTGCACGCGTCGAGCTCTAGCGTATCCGAAACCGCGCCAAGTGGCGATTCGCGGATGACGACGCGGAAGGGATCGGAGGGATCGTTGTGCGACATCGGATCGCCGGCGATGACGTAGCGGGTGCCGGTGCCGCGGAGCGACACGCCGTCGATCGAGAGCGGCACTCTGGCCTGCCGCGTGGTTGGGTTGACGACGGCGATGGTAAACATCTTCTTGTCGGAGCTCCACGCGGCCGAGGCGTCGATCGTCGGGCTTGTGGCCACCTTGACTGGGAGCGTTCCGAAGTGGTGGCGATACAGCTTCAGAACCAGGCCGGTCGTCTCGAGCGCGACGGACTCCTTGCTGGTCTTGATCGCGCCGATGACATTGACCGTCTGGGCGTAGTTGGCCATGAAGAAGAGATCGCTGTTGCGGCTGAACTCGTTGAGAGCGGCGGCACAGCCCAGCGCATCCTTCATGAAGTAGCGAGTTCCCAATTCACCGAAGATGTCCGGGCCGTACCAGTAGTTCCACTCGTCCTGCACGACTCGGATGTCGCGATCCTTCAAGCTCGGGAGGTCTCGCCGATACACCCGGTGCGTCTCGGCGATGCGCCGGAGCGAATCGGGCGCTTGTTTTACATGCCCGAGCAGGTTCTCTCGCCCCTGCCAGTACACATGCTCGGAGATGTGCGTCATGTGGCCGGCACACTTCTCCAGCATCATTCGGCTCCATTCTCCCGCGGCCCCCACCGCGATCAGAGCCGCGCCGGGATCGACCTTCCGGATTGCGTCGACGAAAGCGTTGTGGCGCTTCACATAGTCGGCGAGCGGCACATTCCCGAGCTGCCATGAGCCGTACATCTCGTTGCCGATTCCCCAGAACCGAACCTTGAAGGGCTCAACGCTCCCGTTCTTGGCGCGCAGAGCACCCATCGGCGTGCTCGCGGCGCCGTTCGCGTACTCGACCTCGGCCGCCCCGCTCTCGACCGAGCCCAGGCCCGTGTTGATCGCGATGTAAGGCTCGGTCTTCAGGAGGCGGCACAGGGCGATGAACTCGTGCAAACCAACGTCGTTGTGCTCGACGCCTCGCCACGCGGGGTTCTTCCGCGGCGGGCGTCTGTCAGGATCACCGATCCCATCGCGCCAGTCGTAGCCCGACACAAAGTTGCCGCCCGGCCAGCGATACACCGGCGAATCAAGCTCTCTGAGCAGCTTGAGCGTATCGGCGCGAAAGCCCTGGACGTTGTCGTCCGGCATCAGCGAGAGCGTGCCGACGCGGAACTCGCCGCCGCCGCTCCCGGTGATCGAGATCGTGGCATCACCGGCATCGGGCGCTTCGATGGGAATGACAAAGCTCAGTTCGTGCCGAGTGAACTCCTCGCCGACCGCGGGCAATTGAACGGCAAAGCCCGCGCCATTCCACACGGGCGATTTCAGCTCGACCCGGACCGGCCCTGCATCCTTGTCACCGGCGATGTAGATGCGCCCCGTGTATCGCCGACCCGACTTGATGAAGAGGCCCGACTGCTCAATCCCCGCGCGCTGCTCTTGATTCGATGGCTTCACTCGAGGCGAGTGCCGGCCGACAAACGACGTCGCCTCGTCCATCACAACTGTTGCGTTGACCGCTCGCCAGGGAGACTCGCCCAGACCGACCGCATCAAAGAACTTGCGGTCCTCGATCATCTCGGCCCAGATGCCGCCGTAGATGCACCGACCAAGGTGCTCGATGAACTGGCCGTAGATGTACGGGCTGATCGGATCGCCGATCTGCGATGCGTCGATTGAGAGTGTTGGCGCGGGAAGTTCACCGCGCTTCACGAGCGTGAGCGAGACGTCGTCGAACCACGCCGAGCCCGTCGCCAAGCCCCAGCCGCCGAGCAGGCAGTTGATGATCGCGTGATCTTCATAGCCAGTGTCGAACTCGACCTCGACGTAGGTCCAGTCGCTGGTGCCCGAGACGCCCTTGGTCTGGACGGGCTGCAGGTTGTGAACATTGAACAAGGCGCCCTTCGCGCCGCCATGAGGCTTCAGGTTTTCCGTCTTGATCCAGCCGGACAGCTTGTAGCGCGACATCATCTCGACGGGCACGCGGCACTGCCAGGAAATGTCGCCGCCGTGCTCTGAAGTGATCTTGACCGAAGACTGGCCGGTGTGGGCGAGGTCGCTGGTCGAGAAAGCACCGTCGCCATTCCATCGCGATTCGTACCAGGGGGATGGTTTCCCGCTGTTCTCGGCTTCAAAGCCCGGATTCGGCACGAGATTCACGGCCGCGCCACCCCCACCCGCGTCCTTCACCCCGGGCGCCTTCGGCGACGGGTGCTCCTCAACACGCACGAGGCCCACGTCGATGAACTGTCCGCCGCTGGTTTGCTTGCAGGTTGCGGCGAGGATGTTGTTGCCCTCGCGCAAGGCCCGCAAGGCCGCAGCGGGGATCGGGACCAGCTCATACTCGTGCGTCCAGGCGTTCAACTTCGCGACCAACACGCCATTGACGTAGACCTCGCAATCCTCGTCGTGGTGCAGGAGCAGGTGCGTCGGCTTTTCATCCTGCGGATTGAGCGAGAACGCTCGCCGGATCCAGATCGCACCGCTCTTCCATTCAGTGCCGACGACCGCGCCGGGCGTGCCCTTGGTGCCGAAGCCGCCGGGCCCTTGTTTCCACGCGGAATCGTCATAGGCGGGCTTCTCCCACCCATCGACGGGCTGGCTCTCCGTGAATCGCCAGCTCTGCGCCTGCCCTTTCGAAGTGGGCGCCACGTCGGTGATCGTCGGGGGCGGCGGCATGAGCGAGAAGTCGCCGCGGTTCGCCGCCGCCACTCGCGGTAAGTCGGGCTTCAGCACGCGGCGGTCGTACGTGTACAACCCGTTGGCCTCGACCTCCACATCCGTGATCTGCGTGTAGACCACCGCGCACAGGCCCTGCTCGCGCTGGTCATAGCTGGCCTTGAGCAGCGATTCATAGCGACGTGTCAGGTGATCGGCGTCTTTCATCGCCTGATAGCCCCAGTGGTCCTGCTTCCACATGTGGTCGGGCACCGGCAGGCCCAGCCCGCCGAACTCTCCCACCACGCACGCGCGCGTCTCCTCGCGCGGCGGCGTCTTTGGGTCCGGGTAGGTGTGAACGTCGACCACGTCGCCGACCTTGTTGTCGGTCCAGCCGCTCGCGTTGTTCACCAGGCGCGATGGATCGAGCTCCTTCACGAGCTTGGTGAATCGCGGCGTCTCGAACTGGCCCCACCCCTCGTTGAACACAACCCACATCACGATCGACGGCGAATTAAAGCGATGATCGATTAATCGGCGCAGCTCGACTTCGTACTGCTTCTTGCCGGCCTCGGTGTAGCTGTCCTTGGGCGGGAGCGGACTCGGCATGTCCTGCCAGACAAGCAAGCCTTCGCGATCGGCCCAGTAATACCAGCGGGCGGGCTCGACCTTGACGTGCTTCCGCGTCATGTTGAACCCGAGCATCTTGGTCTGCACGATGTCAAACCGCAGCGCCTCGTCGGTCGGCGCGGTGACGATGCCGTCGGGCCAATAGCCCTGGTCGAGCGGGCCGACCATGAAGCACTCTTTGCCGTTGAGCATCAGGCGATTCAAGCCCTTGTCGTCCTTCGCGACTTTGATATCACGCAGTCCGAAGTACGAACGAACCGTCTCGCATCGATTGACCGTTACGATGAGGTCGTAGAGAAATGGATCGCTCGGCGACCACAGCCTCGGCTCCCGAATCTTGAGCGTCAGCCATTCGCCGGCACGCCCGATCACCTCACCCACCGACTGCTTCCCGGCCATCGCCGCGAGCGTAACCTTCGCGTCCGGCGCAACTGTGGTTGATACTCTGACCTTCACCTCGCCACGCTCGGCGTCGGGCACAATTTTCAGATCCGAAACGTGCGTTGCCGGCGCGGCCTCCATCCACACGGACTGCCATATGCCGGTGTGCGGCGTGTACCAGATGCCCTCGGGCTTGCGCACCTGTTTGCCGCGCGGCTGGTCGCCCGCGTCGGTCGGATCAAACACGCCAACGACGAGTTCCTGCGTTGCTCCGGCTTTGAGTGCGTCGGTGATGTCGAAGCTGAACGGGTCATAGCCGCCCGTGTGCTCGCCGATCCGCTTGCCGTTGAGATAGACGACGGTCTTCCAGTCGACCGCCTCGAAGTTGAGCAGCACACGCCGGCCGGCCCAATCTTGGGGAACGTCGAACGACCTCGAATACCACAGCCTTTCGTGGTGCTCGCCCACGCCCGACAGCATCGACTCGATCGGGAACGGCACGAGCACCTGGCGCTTGAACTCCCCCGATGCCGGCGGCGTGGCGCTCGTGATCTCGCCCTCACGCGTGTCAGGAGTCCATGACCATCGCCCGTTCAGGCTCTTCCAGGCCTCACGCTCGAGCTGCGGCCTTGGATACTCCGGCCACGGCGCGTCCTGGCTCACCTTGTCGGTCCACGGCGTGGTGATGACGGGCTTGGGCAGGACCTGCGCCGTGGCGCTGGCGCCGAACAATCCCAGGGCCGCCACAATCAGAGTACGCGAGAGCTTTGACATTGCTGCTCCATTCACTTGCCCGAAATCATCCGAAGATCAAACACGCCGCCCGCGATCCCGCCGTTTGGCGACGCCTCGAACCGCACGACCACCGATTCCCTGCCGTCCGACAGCGAACGCGGCACGGCGTATTCCTCAAAGTAGAAGCGCCCGTCGGCGTTGGCGTTGAGACGCTCGCTGGCGATGCGAACACCGTTGACGAGAACATCAAACACGCGCGGGCCGCCGTCGCTTCCCCAGTACATCACGGAGAGGCGATTTTCCTTCGAACCATCGACCTTCATTGTGTACTCAAAGAAGCCGGGCTTCTCCGCATGCCTCCAGTGAGAGTCGTTGAACACGCCCGCGGCCGATCGCTCGGCCTTCATCGCGTGCGCCCTTTCGGAAGCTTCATCACCGATCAATACTCGGTCGAGCGTGCGTGCATCTCGCTCACGACATTCGGCGATCGCCTGTTCATACGCCTTCTGTCGCGAGCCGCCCGGCGCGCCGAATGGGAAGTAAACGCCGTAGCGTTCGTCCACGATCGTGTGGAGTGGCTTGAATGTCATGTCGCTGGGGAGGCCACGCGTGCGCCATTCCAGCTTGCCCGGCACACGCTCGAGCCACGATTCCGGGCGCAGCTTATCGCCCGTAATGGGCGGCGTCGGCACTCCCGGGAGCAGTTGCTCCGTGCCGACAAGCCCCGCGAGCACCATCGGCCCGTACATGACGGCGCACAGATTCGGATCATCGTTGATCGAAACAACCCTGAGCGACATCGGGAAGGCGGCCCGGATCGTGTCGTTCTTCTTCCACGCACGGCGAATCGTCATCCATCCGCCACGCGCGATGTCCTTGGGGCATTCCAGCCGCTCATCATTCACGCTGAACGCGGCACGTCCCTCGCACCACGACGGCACGCGGATCGCCACGCCAAACTCAGCGTCGTGCTCAGGCTCAACACTGAACATCACACTCTCGGCCAGAGGGAACGCGCTGGTCTGCGAGAGCTTGACCATTCCTACGGACGAAGCCCAGTTCACGCTCGAATCGATGAACAGGTTTACATAGATCGTGTCCTTCGCGTGAAAGAAGATGTTCTGGGCGAGCGACGCGTATTCCTGTACGCCCGTGCCATAGCAGCAGGTGAAGGTCTCCTCGGCGCTGCCGTGTTCTTTCCTCAACCCCGCCTTGAGCGGCATGTAGTAGATGAACATCCCGGTCTGGGGATGCTGCGAGACCATGATCCCGTTGTAAAACACACGCTCGATCATGTCGGCGTATCGTGCATCACCGCTCCACGTGAGCAGTGACCGATTGATCTTCTCCCAGTTGTAGCTGGTGCAGAATTCCTGATTGGTCGCGGTGAGCGAATTGGCGAGTTGGTTGGGCGGCCCCCAGTATTCGCCGTTGTTTGAGCCGCCGGTCGCGTAGCTGTGCGACGTCCAGAGCGTCCGCCAGAACTGCTCGGCGATGCGCCGCGAACTCTCGTCGCCCGTCAGTTCGTACTCGCGGCACTGGCCGATCACCTGCGGCAGGTGCGTGTTGGCGTGGATGCCCGCGAGCGGGTCATCGCCCCGCGCCAAGGGCTCCAGGAACGCACGCTTCTGGAACCGTTCCGCGAGTTTCAAGTGCTCGCGCTTTCCGGTGCTGCTGTACACGTTGAGCAGCGCCTCGTGCATGCCGCCGAACTCGTTGCCGAGCATCGCCTGCATGCGCGCATCGTCGAGCTTCGCGCATCGGGCGTCGACCCAGTCAACGAGGCGGGTGACGACACTGAGCGCCTTTTCATCGCGGGCGTACGCGTGCATTTCCCACAGACCGAGAATGACCTTGTGCAGCGTGTAGTACGGCGCCCAAACCGCCTTGCCGGCCTCGACGCGGTCGAAAAGCTCGCTGGGGAACGCCGAGACATAGCCGTTTCCCAGCTCGTCCTGGCATTCGGCGATCCCCGCGACAACCTTTGCCGCGCTGACTTTCAACGTCGCGTCGCCGGTCTGCGCGATCACCCTCGCGCACGCGGAGAGGTAGTGCCCCACGAAGTGCCCGCGGAGTTCGATCTCCGCGCCTTCCCATCCGCCGTAGGGTGTCGCGGGCGTGGGCAGGCCGGCTGTCGTGCGGAAACTCCAGAGCATCCGGTCGGCGTCGAGCGACTTCAGGTATCGAACGTTGAGCTCGAACGCGTCCTTGATCGGCCCCGCGCCCAGTTCCACGCTCCCGATCGGCATGGGCTCCATCGCGCGGGCGATCGCGTCGGGCACGCGTACGCCTTTCTCGTCGCTCGTGATCGCCGGGAGCCCGGGTTGTGCGATCGACACCGTGGTGACCAGCAGTGCCGCGGCCCCAGCGATCGCCCGCCCGCGCCGCCGCGTGCAGCACGCCGACACCATCGCCCGAATCCTCGATCGACTTGGTTTCATGGCCGCTCCGTGGGTCGCGGGTGAGGGGTTATCGCGCGATAGTTTCAGCTCAGGCCAGTGCCGTGGCGTCCTCGGCGACCGCGCCGCCGTTGTTGCGCGCCATGCTCTCGTCCGTCACGGGGAACATCACGCGATCCAGGCCAGCCCATACAAGCCCGGCCATGCGATGCTTGTCGCTGATATCGACCGCCACTTCGCCGAAGCGTCCCCACATCGCGCCGCGAGAAATCGACGACGAGAGCTGATGTGCCACGACCTCGGGCAGATCGTTGATCCACCCGCTCATGACCACGCGCCGAACACCCAGCACGTTCATCGCCCCGGCGATCGTCGCGCCCGCCACCTCGAGCGACTTCGACAGCCACGGGCGGATGCCCTTTTCCTCAACTTCCTTCTTCACCGCTGCCCAGGTCCTTGGCGCCTTCTTGTTGGCCTCGGCAAAGCTGGCGATCAACCCGTTCTGCGAAAGGAGCGTTTCCATGCAGCCGGTCGAGCCGCAACCGCATTTGCGCGGGTTGCCGATGATCGGCGTGTGCCCAAGCTCGCCCGACAGCGGGAGCGGCCCGTTGTACAGGCGGCCTCGAACAACCGCCGCGCCGCCCACGCCATCGCCCAGTTCCACCAGCAGGAAGTCGTCGCCGTCTGGATCCAGCGCCAGTTGCCCGAGCGCCATCGCGCGGTTCTCCTGCACGACCACCGTCGGCGCGTCGAACAGGCCGCGGAGCAGCCGAGAGATGTTCACCCGTTCCATCCAGCGGATGTTGGGACACAGCAGGCTCCGCCCGCCCGCCTCGTCGACCACACCCGGCATTGAAACCAAGATCGCGTCGAGCGGCATGTTCGGATCGCGAGGCAGGGACTTGCCGAGCTTTGTGACCAGTTCCTCCGGGCTCTTGGGCGTCGGGATCTCGTGCGTCCATTGGTCTTCTCGCTGGGCCGCCACTGGCAAGTACGCCGCCCGCGTGCGCACCACACCCATCTCGATCGCGAGGAATCGGGTACGCGAGCGATTGAGACGCACCATCGTGCCGGGACGCCCGATCTTGGGGCGCTCGCTGCGCGAAGACGGATCGACCCCGAGCGAGGCATCCTCCAGCACCGACGCGGCCAGCAGATCGTCCACAATCTTGCCGGCCGTTGGCTGAGAGAGTTCGGTCAGGCGCGCCAGATCGGCGCGCGACGCGGTTCCCACCGAGAGCAGCGCCCGCACGACCTTGCGCTGGTTGATCCGCCGGAGCGATGAGGGGGTCGCCATGGTCTTCCCTTCGAGGCCTTCTGCGGGAGGCTTTACTTCCTAAAGCTCAATAACTATGTTAGCACAAACCCACCCCGACGCAAGCCCACCCGCCCCTCCACAATCCCGCCTCCCCAGGTACCCTCACACGCCACTCGGAGAACACCCCATGCAGAAGCTCTGCATCGCCCTCGTTGTTGGAAATCGCGGCTTTTTCCCCGGGCACCTGTGCGAAGCCGGGCGGGCCGACATGCTCGACGTGCTCGCCAAGGCCGGGTTCGACGTCGTCACGCTCTCGACCGCCGATACACGCTTTGGTTCGGTGGAATCGCTGGACGACGCCCAGAAGGCCGCCGACCAGATCAAGGCCCACGCTGGCAAGATCGACGCCGTGATCGTCACGCTCCCCAATTTCGGTGATGAAAAGGCGATCGCCAACACCCTTCGCTGGTCGGGCCTGCGCGTCCCCGTGCTCGTCCACGCGTTCAACGACGACCCCGCGAAGATGACCATCAAGGACCGTCGCGACAGCTTCTGCGGCAAGATGTCGGTCTGCAACAACCTCCGCCAGTACGACATCCCCTTCACGCTCACACGCCTGCACACCGACGACCCGCGCTCCGCCACCTTCGCCACCGACCTTTCGGACTTTGCCGCCACCTGCCGCGTGGTCCGAGCGATGCGCGGCCTGCGGATCGGCGCGCTGGGCGCCCGCCCCACCGCCTTCAACACCGTCCGCTACAGCGAAAAGCTCCTCGAGCAATCCGGCATCAGCGTCGAGACCATGGACCTCTTCGACTTCTTCGGGCGCGTCAACAAGCTCGCGGACGCCGATCCGCGCGTCGCGGCCAAGCTCAAGTCGATCCAAGGATACGTCAATACCGGAAACGTGCCGCAACTCCCCGTCATCAAGATGGCCAAGCTCGGCGTGGTGCTCGAAGAGTGGAAGCAGCAGGCCCGCCTCGACGCCACCGCCATCCAGTGCTGGACCGCGATGGAAGAGTTCTACGGCGTCGTTCCCTGCACGCTCATGAGCATGCAGTCCAACGACCTCTCGCCCAGCGCCTGCGAGGTCGACGTAGTCGGCACCGTCGCCATGGTCGCCCTCGCCCGCGCAAGCCAGAAGCCCGCGGCGCTCGTCGACTGGAACAACAACTACGGCACCGACCCCGACAAGGGCGTCGTCTTCCACTGCTCAAACCTGCCCAAGGACATCTTCGTCGATAACTCGCCCGCCATGGACTACCAGGAGATCATCGCGGGAACCGTCGGCAAGGACAACACCTATGGCACGGTCGTCGGGCGCGTCGCCGCCGCGCCGTGCACGTACCTCCGCGTCGGGACCGATGACCAGCAGGGCCGAGTCCGCGCCTACCTCGGCGAGGGACAACTCACGAGCGACCCGCTCAACACCTTCGGCGGCGTCGGCGTAATCCAGGTCCCCCGCTTCCAGGAACTGCTCCGCTACATCTGTCAGAACGGCTTTGAGCACCACGTCGCGATCACGCCCAGCCTGTGCGCCGGCGCGATCCGCGAAGCGCTCTCAACCTACCTCGGCTGGGACGTACATCACCACCGCTAGCGTTACCGCCGGCGCCTTACTAGAACGAAGTCAACGCGGGCGCCATCGCGGGCCGCCTTGGCGCATCCCCTGCTGCCCAGCCCATCGCGCATGGCCGCAAGCATCACCCGCCGCTCGATGTGGCGTAACAACGAACCACCCGCTCTGAACCTCGCTCACCCAACCTGACTCGCGATGATCTTGTCGAGCATCTCCGAGAGTTGCTGCATCCGCTTCACGTCGCCGCCGCCCATCTCGATCGTCGCCCAGCCGCCCTCGCCGCCGGTATAGCCGACGTCGTCGAGCGCCTTCATGATCGCCGGCCAGTTGTTATCGCCCTCCATGAGGTCGACCGCGAAGCCCTTCCACAGGCCCTCGTCGTTGCGCTTTTTGCGGCTGAATTCCTTGATGTGCAGCTTCGCGAGACGATCGCCCAGGATGTGAATCCACTGCTCGGCCCAGCCGTAGTTCGCCACGTTGCCGATGTCGAAGTGCCACTTCACCCAGGGCGACTTGAACTCGTCGACGTAGCGAGCGGCCTCCATGGGGCTGAGCAAGAAATTGTTCCACACGTTCTCGACCGCGATCTGGACCTTCAACTCCTCCGCGATCGGCAGCGCCTTCTTGATCTGTTCGACCGACAATTCCCACGCCTTGTCGTAGGGCATCTGCTCGTTCACGACCGCGGGCACCAGCAGGATGCTGGTTGAGCCGCAGGTGTGCGCATCGCGCAGACACTGGATGAGCCCGTCAAGCCCCATCTGGCGCACCTTCTCTTCCGGGTTGTTGAGGTGGTACTTCCAGTGGACCGAGTCCACCATGCCATGGACCTTGATCCCCGTCGCCTCACTGGCCTTGACGATGTCGCTCATCGGGATCGAAGTCGGGCTGTCCATCTCGACGCCGTCAAAGCCCGCGTCCTTCAGGATCTTAAACTTCTCCAGCACGTTCGCGCCGTCGCCGCACATGCCGATCATGACGGCCTTGCGCAGCTTGCGCGCCCCCGTGTTGGGCTTCACGCGCAAGGACGCCGCACTCCCTCGCGTTGGCGCGCCAATCGCCGCCGAGCCAACCGCGGTCGAGCCCACGGCCGCGATCGCGGCGCCCGCGGCGACATTCACGAACGAACGACGAGAAAGCTCCGACATCCGACACCTCCGCCAGCCGAGTCAACGTGAACAACGCGGGCACTCGCCCACGACCGGAATCAACCTTGTCCAGAATAGCAGAACGAACTCAAGCGGCGGGGTTGGGTCGCTCGATGCCGCCCGTCATTGATTCTTCGGTCCGCTTCACGAACCCAAACCAGATGGTGAGAAAGAGCGGATACAAGAACCCAAAGATCGCCCCGATCACAATCCCGATGATGAGCCCGATGCTCCCCATCGGTCCTTGCATCGCTTTAGCCGTTGGATTGTCGGGGTTCTGGGCCGCCCACTGCTGCATGACCGCCTGGTGCTGGAACTGCAGCCACACGCCGATTCCGAACAGCACCACCGCGAACCCGGCGTAGGCCAAGTGCAGATGCCGCCCCGCGATCTTCCGACCGAGCGTCATCCCGCCCGCGACGATGAGCAGTATGTCCGCCACCACCCCCGCCGCCAGGTGAATCATCATGCCCGGCGAGATCTGGCTCGGAGGCATCTGGTTCTGCATTTCGGGCGGCACCATCGCCTGCCCAAAAATCGAGCCCACCACCCCACACCCCGCGCAGCCAACCATGACCGCCCCGATCACGATGCTCGTGATCCCCACCGCCTTGGGCCACTTCGGCGGCTCGATCATGTCCACGTCGTAGTCGAGCACCGGCGGCGCACCCTGGCTCATCGCAACCCCTTTCGAGACTTCCAAACAAACCCAAGACACTCGGACTCCATCAGTGTACCGACCCCGCGGCCAGGGGTTTCTGAAGGCGCCGACAGGCTTGGGAGCTCGAATCCGAGGTTTTTTGTTTGGCGGATGCTCCACTCCCCTTTATCATGAGGCCTTCCGCCCATGCCCCCCATAAAGGAGAGACAGATGCACAGGATTCATGTTGGAGTTGTGGCATTGTCGGCCGTCGCCGTTGCGTCGGCCTCCGCCGGTGTTGTTCAGTTCATGGCCTCCGACGGCAACAAGCTGTTCCGTGCCGACTCGACCGGCAACGTTGATGCGCCGATCACCTTGTCCGCGCATATTCAGTCGCTCACGTTCGTGCCCGGTGGATTCTCCATCCCAGGCGCGGGCGGCGGCAACATCGTCGCGTGCGCCGCCGATCCGGTCGCCGGTAAGTGGGCCGTCTATCGCGTGGACGACCCCGCCGGAGCCGCCACCCTCGTCAAGATCGGCGAGACGTCGTTTAGCGTCGGCTCGCTGGCGTTCGGCACCGACGGCATGTACGGCGTGGATGCCTCAGCTAGTCCCATCCGCGTCCGCAAGCTCAGCTCGACGGATTTCTCCATCACGCAGTCATGGTCCACCGGCGTAAACGTTACCGGCGGCGGCGGCCTGGCCTTCGACCGCACCAACGACCGCTTCCTGCTGACCGACTACACCAATAACCGCCTCATGAGCTGGATTCCCGGCAACAACGCCACCAACATCGGCGCCGTCGGTTTCGGCTTCCTCAACAACGGCCTGGAGTTCATCCAGGGCGACCTCTACGGCGCGCTCCGCCCCGACTCGCCCAACAACACCCTCCGCTTCGGCAAGTTCGACACCTCCACGGGCGCGTTCACAACGCTCGCGACCGCGACGGGCATCCTCGGCAACGGCACGGGCTTCGTCGCCATCCCCGCGCCGGGCGCGCTCGCCCTTGCTGGGCTCGCGCTGGTCGCCCCGCGCCGGCGTCGCTGAGTCACCAGCAAGCACGGATACGATGATCCATCAAGCCCCGTCTGAAGCGGGGCCCTTTCATGCGCGGAATCATGTTCCATCGCTTTATCCGGATCAACGGATGGACGCTATACTCCGCCCATGCCAAGCCCCTTCCTCGAGCGTCTCTCCCGCGGCATCGTCGTCTTCGACGGCGGCATGGGCACCCAGATCCACAAGGTCAACCTCTCGCTCGAGCACGACTACTGCGGCTGCGAGAACTGCACCGACATCCTCTCCGCCACCCGGCCCGACGTCATACAGTCCATCCACGAGCGATACTTCGATGCCGGCGCTGACGTCGTCGAAACCAACACCTTCGGCGGTTCCAAGCTCGTGCTCGCGGAGTTCGGCATCGCCGACCGCACGTACGAGATCGCCAAGTCCGCCGGGGAAGCGGCGCGGGCCGCCGCCCGCAAGCACTCCACCAAGGACAAGCCGCGCTTCGTCGCCGGCTCCATGGGACCCGGCACAAAGCTCATCACGCTCGGCAACACCACGTGGGACGGGATGCTCGACGCCTATCGCGAGTGCGCCCGCGGCCTGATCGATGGCGGCGTCGATCTCCTCATCATCGAGACGTGCCAGGACCTCCTCCAGGTCAAGTGCGCCATCAACGCCGCACTCGCCGCACTCGCGGAGAGGAACAAGTCGCCGCTCGACATCCCGATTATGGCGAGCGTCACGATCGAGAACACCGGCACGATGCTCCTGGGGACCGCGATCGAGGCCGCCGCCACGGCACTCGCGGGCTATCCAATCATCTCGCTCGGGCTCAACTGCGCCACCGGCCCCACCGAAATGACCGAGCACGTCCACTGGCTCGGCAGGCACTGGCGATCCTCTTCGCGGTTTCTCTCGGTCATGCCCAACGCGGGCCTGCCCGTCCTCCACGAAGGCCGCACCGAGTATCCGCTCAAGCCCCAGCCGTTCGTCGAGGCGATGCAGCGCTTCATCGAGCAGGACGGCGTGAACATCGTCGGCGGCTGCTGCGGTACGACGCCGGATCACATCAAGCTCCTCGCCGAGTGCGTCGAGCGAAGCCGCCGCCGCCCCGCGTCTTCGTCCGCGATCTCCGCGTCCTCCGCGGTGCCTTCCTCTCTCCCCAAGGGCGTCACGTCGCTCTACTCCGTCGCCGACTATCGCCAGGACAGCTCATTCCTGATCGTGGGCGAGCGGATGAACGCCTCGGGGAGCAAGGCGTTCAAGCGATTGCTCGAGGCCGAGGACTGGGACTCGATCGTCTCCCTCGCCAAGGAGCAGCTGCGCGAGGGCGCGCATGTGCTCGACCTCAACGTCGACTACGCGGGGCGCGACAACGCTCGCGACATGGCCGAGGTCGTGAAACGCGTCGTGCGCCAGGCCGACGCGCCGCTCATGCTCGATTCGACCCAGCTCAAGACCATCGAGGCGGGCCTGCGCCACGCGGGCGGCAAGTGCATCATCAATTCCGCCAACTTCGAAGAAGGCGAGCACAAGTTCGACGAGGTGATGCGTCTGGCCAAGACCTACGGAGCCGCGGTCGTGATCGGCTCGATCGACGAGGACAAAGAGGCCAGCATGGCCCGCACCGCGGATCGCAAATTCTCGATCGCGGAGCGCGGCCTGCGCCGCGCGGTCGACGTCTTCGGGCTTGATCCCGCCGACATCCTCTTCGATCCGCTCGTGCTCCCGATCTCGACGGGCATGGAGAGCGACCGGCGCAGCGCGCTCGAACTCGTCGAGGGAATCCGCCGCATCAGCGCCGCGTTCCCCGAGTGCCAGACGGTCGTCGGCCTCTCCAACGTCTCGTTCGGCCTGAACCCCGCCGCTCGCCTCGTGCTCAACTCCGCATTCCTGCACGAGCTCCGCGACGCGGGCCTCACGGGCGCGATCGTTCACGCCGGCAAGATCCTCCCGCAGAACAAGATCCCCGACCAGCAGTGGACCGCGGCGCTCGACCTCATCTATGACCGGCGCGAGAATGGCGACCCGCTCGCCCGGTTCATCGAGCTCTTCAAGGACGCGACCGCCGCGGCGACAACGCGTGTGGTGACAAACCTCACCGTGGAGGAACGGCTCCGCGCCCACATCATCGACGGCGAAAAGCAGGGCTTGAAGGAGACGCTCGACGCCGCCCTTGCGAAGTACCCGCCGCTCGACATCATCAACGACCACCTGCTCGACGGCATGAAGACCGTCGGCGAACTCTTCGGCTCGGGGCGCATGCAGCTCCCCTTCGTTCTGCAATCCGCCGAGGTCATGAAGATGGCCGTGTCGCAGCTCGAACCGCTGATGGAGAAGAAGTCGGGCGCAGCCAAGGGCTCAATCGTGCTCGCGACCGTGAAGGGCGACGTCCACGACATCGGCAAGAACCTCGTCGACATCATCCTCACCAACAACGGCTACCGGGTCATCAACATCGGCATCAAGCAGCACCTGCCGCAGATCATGGCCGCGTACCACGAGCACAAGCCCGACGCGATCGGGCTCTCCGGCCTGCTCGTGAAGTCCGTCAACGTCATGGAAGAGAACATCGACGAGCTGAACCAGAGCGACGATCGCCCGCGACTCATCCTCGGCGGGGCCGCGCTCACACGCCACTACTGCGAAGGGCACCTCCGCCCCAAGTACAAGGGCGAGTGCTACTACGGCAAGGACGCGTTCGACGGCCTGCGCATTATGGACCTTCTCACCTCGGGGAAATCCAGCCAGCTCGCGCTCGAGATCGATGAACGCCAGGGCAAGCGATCCAAGGCCGAGGAAGTGATCGTCGCCACGCGCGTCGCAAAGCTCGCCAGTGCCCAGCGCGATCGACATGAACTGGCGCCCGCGACAACAGGTACGGGCACATCAACCGCTACGTCGAAGTTCCGCTCCGACGTCAGCACGAGCATCGCCGTCCCCACTCCTCCCTTCTTGGGCACTCGCGTGGTCGAATCGCTCGACCTCGACGACATCTACGCCTTTGTCAATCCCGTCGCGCTCTTCCGCGGGCAGTGGGGCTTCAAGAAGGGCGCGATGTCCGACAGCGAATACGACGCGATGCTCGATGACAAGGTCGTACCGATCTTCAATCGCGTGAAGTCGCTCTGCAAGAGCGAACGCATCCTCCAGCCGCGCGTGGTCTACGGCTATTTCCCCTGCAACTCCGACGGCGACGACCTCGTCATCTGGGATGTCCCCGCTGGTTCTGCCCCCTCCACTTCGTCTCATGGTCTCACCGTCTCTTCGTCTCCTCGTGAACGTCTCCGCTTCACCTTCCCGCGCCAGTCCGACAAACGCCGCCTGTGCATCTCCGACTTCTTCCGTCCGATCGATTCGGGCGAGGTTGATGTCATCGGCATGCACTGCGTGACGATGGGCAAGCTTGCCAGCGAGGCCGCCAAGGCGCTCTACGCGAAGAACGAGTACCAGGAGTATCTCTACCTGCACGGCCTGGGCGTCGAGACAGCCGAGGCGCTCGCGGAGTTCTGGCACAAGCGCATGCGCCAGGAACTCGGAATCGCAACCGAAGACTCGCCCAGGATCAAAGAACTCTTCACCCAGCACTACCGCGGCAGCCGCTACAGCTTCGGCTATCCGGCATGCCCCGACATGAGCGATCAGGAAAGGCTCTTTGCGCTGCTCGATCCATCACGCATTGGCTGTGAACTCACCGAGAACCACCAGATCGATCCGGAGCAATCGACCAGCGCGATCATCGTGCACCACCCCGAGGCGAAGTACTTCAACGTGTAATGAATGAGCAAGTTCAAGCTGAGTATCGACGAAGTGAATGCGGGCTGGGCAACCGTCTCGTGCTCAGTCAGTGGTATCGACCTTGGCCTGAAAGCGAGCTGCCTGCGCGATTCGCTCGCGGAGCTGATCACTGCCACCTCAGGCATTGCCGCTTGCCGGGGGCACTTTGCGGAACCACGACGGGTGCATTGGATCCTGGAGCCGGGATCGATCGAGTGGCATTTGACTGGCGGAGATGACGGAACCCTGATCCTGTCAGCGCGCGAGCACGAGCAGGCCTTTGCCACGCCGGAGAGACACACACGAGTACTTGCCACGGCGACTCTGCCAGCCGCACGCCTTGTGCGATCGGTACTCCGGGCCTTCGACGACCTCTACGATCGCGTAGGTCCGCGCGACTACGAGACTCGGTGGAACCACCCCTGGCCCGCGGAAGCGATCGCCCGGCTGCGGGAGATGATCCGCACGTGATCAAGAGACGCAACAATAAAGCAACCGCGACTTTCGCCGCGGCTGCATTGCATTTCATTCGACTCTGAGCGCGGGACCGACTTGGCTTCACTTGCCCTTGGCGAGTTCCTTCTCGATCAGTTCCTCGATCTGCTTCTCGGCCTCGTCGCTCACTCCAACGGTCGTGAAGAGGATCTTGCCCTCGCCGTCGACCAGGATCAGCGTCGGGATGCCCGGCACGTTGTACGAGCTCGCCAGATCATCGCCGCCGAGGAGGCTTGTGTAGGTGTACTTCTGGTCGGCCATGTACTTGAGAGCTTTCGAATCCCGATCCTTGCCGCGCTCCCACGTGTTCACGCCCGCGATCGTCACCTTCTTGTCTTTGTACTTCTCGTGCAGCGCCTGAATCTTCGGCATGGCGGCCTTGCACGGCCCGCACCAGGTCGCCCAGAAGTCCATGAGAAGCACGCGTCCCTTGAAATCGGCGAGCTTCCACACCTTGCCGTCCGCGTCCTTGAGCGCAAAGTCCTTGGCCGCATCGCCGGCCTTCGCCGCCAGCTTGGGCTCGTCGTTCGCCAACTCCTCTGCGGTCATTGTCTTGGTCGTGTAGCCCTCGGGAGCGGCCAGCGCAAACACGCTCTCCGCGGGTGCGCTGTCGATCTTCACATCGCGGAACGTAGTTACACTCCGCATCTTCTCGCCCGGCTCCTCGCCGCCTTCCTGCGTTACGATCATCTCAATCCGGCGCGGCAGGTGGTCCGCCACGCCCAGCACGATCGTCTCCGCCAGGATGTACTTGGTATCACCCTGCTCCATGACGCGGGTGCGAACGACCGTGTCGCAATCCACACCGTCCACCGCCTGACGCTCGCCCTTCATGATCGAGCGAACGCTCACGCCGGGCTGCTCGGGCATCCTCGCCTCGATGTACCAGTTTGGAATCAGCATCCCCGACTCATCGCGTGGGAACGCCACGCCGTTCTGCGCCGGCATCTCGACCACCTGCTTTTCGACGTGATTGACGGTGCGCAGCACTTTGCCGTCGAACACCGCGGTGAGCTTCTTGTCGCCCATCGCGCCCTTGAGCGAGTAGTTCCCGATCGGAAGGCCCGCGGCCCCGTCCTTGAAGACCACGACGATCTCGCCCTCGACCGGCTTCTGGGAGTCAAACGACGTCGTGATCTTGCAAGAGAGGTCCTTCACCTTTTTCGCCGCGTCGCGCGCCGCGTCATACAACGCCACGCCGTCGCTCTCGATCTTCACGCCCTCGACCTTTACGAGCCTCTTGGGTTCCTCGGCCTTGGCCGGCGGCTCGATCTTGGTCGCGGGAACGCTGTTCTGCGCAAGGCACGAACCGGACACGGCAAGCAGAAGAGCGACGCGCAGCAGCGGACGATTCATCGTGATTCCCTTTCAGTTTCGGCCGGTCGCCAAAGGCGGCGGTTCTGGACGACGTAAGTACTCAGGCCAACGCCAACACAAGGCACAGATCTCATACAGGGTAGTGCGCCATGCGTGTGCGGACTTCCGCACGCCATCCCCCAGATTCTCAGGCGAAAACCCGACCTCCGACCTCACATCGCCATCCGGATCGCCGCGCCGAACAGAATGGTCGTGAGCACGATCCGCACCACCCGCAACGGAAGCGTGTGGACCAGCTTGGCCCCGATCAGTCCGCCCAGCATCGCCAGGGGCCCCAGCGCTACCACGAGCCGGAATGCTTCCGCAAACGTGTGCCCCTGCGAGCCCAGCGTCGCGCCCTTGATCGCCGCCGCGATCGCCGCCGTCACCACGATGATGGAACTGCTCACACCCACCGCGACGCGCAGCGGCACCTTTGCGAGCACCTCGAGCCCCGGCACCAGCAGCACGCCGCCGCCGATTCCGAGCAACCCGCTGAACATTCCCGCTCCCACACCGATCAGCGAAAGCACGCCCTTGCGCGCGTTGCCCGCGTGCTCACGCTCCGGCGATTTCCTCACCACGCGGATAAAGTTCCAAACGCAGTACGCAGCGATCGCGCCCGCGAGTATCCGTTTCAGATGGGTGCCCTCGATCACATTCGACAGCAGCACGCCCGCGATCACGCTCGCCGCGACGATCGGCATCAGCATCTTCACCCACTCGCGCTTTACCACGCCCGCGCGCTGGTGCTGCATCACCGACGGCAGCGTCACGAGCACGTTCACCGCCGACGCTGCGGCCTGGTACACATGCTGCTCGCTGTGCGTGGCGTCGTGATATCCGAGGAAGAGCGCCAGCCCCGGCAACATCACCAACGACCCGCCGATCCCGGCCAGACCGCCGGCCAATCCGCCGCATAGCCCGATCAGACCCGTCACGATCCAGAATTGAAGTCCGTAATCAGGCATCGGTTGCGCTTCGGATTCTCCCCACCCTGCCAAGCACCGGGCAAGTCCCAGACATCGACGTTCATCGATGCCCCTTGCGTCGGAATAATCGGCACAATCGGCATAACCCGCACGAAATCGCCCTGATTTTCAGAGCGAAACTGAAGATCGCCCGCTTGCACCGGGTCCCCGATGTATGCTCTCTCCACATTCGCTCGCAACCAGAGACGCGCCCGTGCCTTGGGTGGGACTTAGGCCGGGTCGGGCCGATCGGCCTCGCGACCCTGGTTGCCGGAGGACGGTGGGTGCTTCCACAATTCCAGATCAGTAACGCCATCGCGCGCTCGCGCTGGGCTCGCTTGGCCTTAAAGGCCGGCGCAACCTTGGCCACACTCTCGCTCGTCGTGGGCTCGGCCATCCTTGCCAAGGAATGGCGCAGCGCCCCGCCGCTCGCTCGCGTCATCGAGATCCCAGGGTCCGCGAACGCGGCCATGGAGATCGAGCCCCTCGATTTGGATTCGTCCGTCGACACGATGGCGGCCATCGACGGCATCTCATTCGATGACAGCGACACGGTCGCCGCGTCGGTGCCAGCCACGCTCAGCGAGCCGATCGCGCGCGAACTCCCTGGCGGCGCGATCGAAAAGGCGGCGGACATCGATCCGTACACGCTCGACCCACGCACCCGCTGGTTCAATGGTCGTCCCATCAAGCCCGCGCGCCAGATGTGGATGATCGTCACCGGCTACTCGCCCGACTCGCGGTCATGCGGCGAATCGGCGGACGGCATCACCGCCACGCTCCACTCCGTCGAGACCAACGGCTTCAAACTCGTCGCCGCCGATCCGCGCGTCCTGCCCTACGGCTCGATGCTCACGGTCCCGGGCTACGACAGCGACTTCGTCGTCCCCGTGCTCGATTGCGGCAGCGCCATCAAGGGCAATCGCCTCGACCTCCTCTTCCCCACCCATGAGCAGGCCCGCCAGTGGGGAAAGAAAAAGCTGCTCGTCACCATCTGGGCCTACGCCGACGGCAAGCCCGCCGAGAATCCCCGCAAGATGCGGTAGAGACGGTCTTGGTTGCCCGTCAATCGGTATCGGTCGGAACCCAATCCCGGCGTCGAACTTGCCGACTCGTCCATACGTGCGTCGGCTGCGGCGGAGACGCCCATCCGGGATGTGTTCGATCCGTCGGAAACAGCGGCCCCACAGGACTTCGGGCGATCGACCCGAGCGGCACATGCTCGCGCCGGTTCGACGCGGGATCCCACGCCAAGTCCTTTTCCCGAAGCTGGCTTTCTCACGGTTGGAGCGACGGGCCTTCATGCCCATCGGACGTCGGCCGCAGCTCCGGCGGCTTTCATTTCTTTGAGCGTCCCGCGCTCGCCCCGTCCAACCGCCCAAACAGCGACAACCGCTGCACACGCTCGATTGTCACCGGCACGATTCGCCCCACGAGTTCGTCCGCGCTCGCCCCGCTCGGCACGTCAAAGAACACGATGTGATCACCGTCGCTCCGCCCCGAAAGCTGCGTCGTCGCACCCATCACCGCTTCGCCCAACGCTTCAACCGGCGCCATCAATCCGCCAGCGTCTTCGTCCTCCTCGCCCGCGTGCGAGTGGATCACCTTCCCGCCGATCGTGAGCGACACGCCCCCTCCGCAGCTCTTCGCCGGGCGCTCCCGCTTCTTTTCTTCCATGCGCGAGAGCCCCTCGACGAACACGCCGAGCGTCCGCCCGAGCGACTCGCGCGAGAGTTCGTCAGAAATGCGGCTCTGCACATCCAGCGCCGTGTTGTTCCACCGTCGTTTGATCGCGTCAGGAACATCGTCCTCGAGCTTGTCAAACGCCGTCGTCCCGGGGCGCGGCGAGTACTTGAAGATGAAGCAGTTCTTGTAGCGCACGCGTTCGATCAACCCGATCGTCGCGTCAAAGTCCGCCTCGGACTCCGTCGGGAACCCCACGATGATGTCGCCCGAGATCGAGAGCGGCCTGCCCTTCGCGGGTTCGTGCAGGAACCCGCGGGCGCGATCGATGAACTCAAGATACTCTGACACCGTGTACCCGCGGTTCATCAGCTTCAGAATCCGGTCGCTCCCCGACTGCGCCGGCACGTGCAAGTAGCGGCAGATCCGCGGGTGATCGCGGATCACCTCCAGCACGTCGTCGCCGAAGTCGCGCGGATAACTCGTCACGAACCGGAGCCGCTCGATCGACGGCACTTCCTCGTGAATCCGCGAGAGCAGGTCGGCGAACGTCGTCACGCGCAGGCCCGCGAAGGGATCGCGACGATGACCACCCGCGTACGAGCGTCCTTTCTGAGGCTGCACCACGCCGCCGATCGTCACCGCCGCCCCGTGCTCGAACCGATAGTGGTTCACCGTCTGCCCGAGCAGCGTGATCTCGATCACGCCCGCGTCGGCCAGCTTCTTGCACTCGTCGATGATGTGCTCGGGCGGCCTGTGAACCTCCGCGCCGCGCGTGAACGGCACGACGCAGTACGTGCAGAACTTGTTGCACCCGCGCGTGATCCGCACATACGCCGATCGCTTGCGCACCGCGCCCGCGCTCGGGTGATCCTCGTCCATCGTTTCCAAGGGCGACGTCGCCCGCGAGAGATCGAGCATCTCCAGCGAGTCCTGGGCCGCCGCCAGGGTCGCGCTGCGCCGCGAGCTGTTCCCCTGGAGCGCGATCTGGGACGCGCTGCGCCGGTCGGCGTCGGTCGCCGTGACGCGATCGGCCAGGAGCGACTGACGCGTGCGATACGCGTTGTCGAGCAGCGAGGGCAGCTTGTCGAGCTCGCCCGGCCCGCACAGGACGTCGACCACCGGCATGCGCTTCACGAGCGCCACGCCGTCACGCTCCGCCAGGCAGCCCAGCACGCCCACGACCAGCACGGGATCGTCCTGCTTGCGGATCGCAAGCTCGCCCAGGCGGCTCCACACCTTCTGCTCCGCGTGCTCGCGAACCGAGCAGGTGTTGTACAGGATGACCTGGGCGCCCTCGGGCTCATCGACAAAGCGATAGCCCAGCGCGTGGAGCTGCCCGGCGACCAGCTCCGAATCGAGCTCGTTCATCTGGCAGCCGAACGTTTCGAGATAGACACGCGGGCGCGACATGCGGCGGATCGTATGGGCTCGGGGGATCAGCCGCCGCCGCCCCCGCCGCCACCCTGCTGCATCTGCTGGATGATCGGCCCGAGCTTTTGCATGAGCAAAGCGCCCACGCCCTGAATGTTCTGCAGCTTGTCGGCCTTCACGTCGTTCGCCACCTCGTTCATCGCCGCCGCCAGCGGATCCGCCAACTTCACCAGAGCGTCCAGCGTGCCCGCCGGGAGCTGGTCAAGCCCGAGCTCCAGCTTCCAGTCGTTGTCGGCCTGCTTCCAGGTCAGCGGCTGGGCCGCGCCCGGCACCGTCACCACCGCGGTGTCCGCGTCGGGCATCGTGAAAGTCGCGTTGGCAAGATCGAGCTCGCCGCTCACGCTCATCGCCCCGCCACCCATGCCGCCCGCCATGGGGCCGAGCGCGTCCGCCACGCCCTTCTGGAATTTCCGCCGGCAGGCGCGCTCCAGGTTGCCCTGCGCTTCCTGGATCTTGAGCAACTGGTCCATCGTCGCCACGTGCTCGGCCGGGATGAGCAACACGTCGCGCAGCTCCTCCACATCGCCGTTCCGCGCGGAGCTCGCAAACTTCTCGAGATTCTGGCGGAGCACGTCGGGCGCTTCGGTGATCGGGCGACCTTCGCCGTTCGGCGCCGCCGCGGTCGTCGGCGGCGCGGGCGTCTCCGTCGCCGTCTCGCTCGGGGCGGCCTCGGTGGGGGCGGCCTCCTCCGCGGGCTTGCCGGCGCCCGCCAGCACCTCCAGCACATCGAGCTTGTCGTCGCCCGCCGCCGTCGCGAACGCCTCCAGACGCTTGATGACAGCGTCGATCTGCTCCTTGACCTGGCCCTTGGCGCCGGCGGCGCGATAGGCCGAGACCGCGCCCTCGAAGGCGCTCTTGGCCGATTCCAACGACGTCTTCTTGGCTTCCATCGCCGCCTTGGCGTCATCCGCGTAGGCCGATTTCTTCGCCAGTTCGGGCGTCACGTTGGCGAGGCGGTCCATGAGCAGCGCGAATTTCTGCTCCGCCTTGGCCCGGTTCCAGTGAAGGTCGCCCAGCGCCTGCTGCGCCGCGCCCAGCGCGATCTTCGAGCCGCCACCCTTGTCCTCGGTCGCCTTCTTGGCGGTGCCCGCCGCGGTCGAATACGCCTTGGCGAGCGCCGCGTACGCCGTGTCCATCGCGCCCGAGCGGTAGGCCTTGTAATCCTGCACCGCCTTGTCGAGGTTCTCGGCGACCTGGTCCGCCTCCGCACGCGCCGTTTGCCCGTCGCTCTTGGACTGCGCCATGCGATCCCACAGATGCTTCCGGGCCTCCTCGAGACCCTTGATCTGGTTGGCCGTGCGCTCGACCGCCTGGGCCGCCTCGGCGGACTCCGGCGACATCACGTCCGCCTCCGCGAGATAGCGCGCCGCCTGAATGTGCGCCTCGTCGCTGGTGCGCTTGAACGTCGCGGCCTGAGCGATCAGAGGTTCGGCCTGCACCGCGCTCAGCGATTGTGCCTGGTCGCGCAGTTTCGCATACTCGGATTCCGCCGCAGCCCCCTGGGCGTTCGCCGCGTCGGCCTTGGCCTTCAAGTCCGCGATCTTGGCGTCGAGTTCCTTCTTCCGCGCCCCGAAGTCAATCGCTTCCTTCTGCTTGGTGACGATCGACGCATCCAGATCCTTGATCGCGTCGCTCGCGTCGAAGCTCTCGAGCGACGACGCCAAGCTCGCCCGGCTCGCCCACTCCCCGAGCAGGCCGCGCACCAGCGATTCCTTCAGCATCGCCTCGCGCTCGACGTTGACCAGCTCCGCTTTCGCGCCGGTCGACTGGCCCAGCTGCGTCTGCGCCAGCGTCGACATCATCGCCGCGACCTCGGCGGGGGATGACCCCTCCACGCTCGTGAGCGCGGTGGCGGCGGCCTGACGCTTCTTGGTCTCAAAGCCCGCGTCGCCCGGGCCCGACCCGCCCGAAACCGTGTGAGTCTCGCGCGACGACTGCACCAAAGCCTTTTCGGCGGGAGATCGATCGTCGCACCCCGACACCGTCGAGCCCGCGAGGATCGCGACAACGAGGGCGGCGGAGAGGCGACGGGAACGGGCGGCGTGGGATTGATCGGAAAACGTCATGATCGGGGTCATCCTCATGCGGAATCGAGCGCGGGGCGCTCAGGACACTCTCGGCCCGTGGGCCGACGCCGGACAAGTGATCGCGCGATTCGTCCGGGCCGCACACTGTAGCAAACACGCGGCGAACGCGCTCCAGCCGGGCGCCCCGGGCCCTATCGCTGCGTGGGCTGCCCCACCGCCGCGGGCGTCGCCGGAGAGGGTGGAGTGTATTCGATCGGGTATTCGGTACGCGGCTTGTACATGGACTTGATCCACTCAATCGCCGCGATATAGCGACGATCGTCCTTGCCGCGGAAAACCGGGGGGATCGTCCGACCCTTGCCCGGTCCTGGGATGATCGGGTGCGGGTAGGTGCTCTCGCCGGCGGGCAGCCCGAGTTGGAGCAGGGGCGAGCGGGCGGGATCGTCGTAGTCGATAAGCGGGACCAGCCTGGGCTCGGCGGGGCGAGCGGCGGCGGCCTCGGCGTTGGCCTCGGGATTCAGCTCGGGGCCCTTGGCCTCGCGGATCCTGAACCGGTCGAGGATCAAATAGTTGGTGTACACCGTGGCGTCGGAATTGGGACGCCGGTTGTTGAGCATGAGCCGCCCGGCTTCGTTCCCGCCGTGGCAGGCGGAGGTGGCGCACGAGTTGATGATCCATGTGCGGTGGACGTTGTCGCGGAAGCGGCGCATGGCGCCCGGGTCTTCGATCACCTGCACCTTGGGATAGAACTCGCGCGCCCGCAAGCGGAACATCAGCTCGAGAATCTGCTCGGGGCGCTTGCGGTGGAGTTGGTCTTCCGACTCGCGGCTCTTGGGGAGAAGCTCGTGTCCCGCGTACTTCTGGTAGAGCTGGTGCACGGTCTCGTACTCGATCACCATCCGGGGCGGATCGGCCAGGTCGATCTCGTACACGCGCAGGAGGTTGATCTGCTCGGGGGAAAGGACGGGGAACGCCGGGCGCTTGCTTGCCTCCGCGCCGCCGACCTTGCTCTCGTCGGGCACGCGCTTTCCGGAGGCGGCGTCAAGCCTCATCTGTTCGAGGATGAGGGTGCGGAGTTCGCTTGCCTCTCGGTGGGAGGGGTTGCGCGCGAGCACGCCCTCGACCTCGCGGAGGGCCAGGCGAAGCTGGCCGCGCTCGCGCAGCCAGTCGGCAAGATTGGCGCGCCGATCGACGTCGTCGTCGTCGATGGTTTCACGCATCTGGCGGTAGCGCTCGCGCGTGGTGGGCTGGGATTCGACCGAGGCGACGTTTTCGGCAGGAAAGAAGGTGTCGATCCCGCCGATCGAAAGCGTGACGCCCTTGGCGGTTTGCTCGCTGAGAACCCCGGCCATGCGTCGCCCGTCGGTCAGGATGACCACAGACTCGCGGACCTCATCGTCGGGCCCGAGGTCGGAATCGTCGGGGCCGCTTGGGATGAGGGGCCGGTCGGACTCGGGATGAGGCTCAGGCTTGGCTTCGGGCTTGGCTTCGGGCTGGGGCGCGGTCTGGGACGGAACCGACGCGGGCGGGGTGGCGGGCTGCTCCTGGGCGCGCGCCACCACAACGGCACCCAACAGGCCACTCAGGGCCCCCACCCAGCGCACTCCCAACCTCATCGACATCAGCGGATTCTCCGCGACGGGGCGGCCCGTGTCCACCCCCACCCCCAAAGAGACCCCAGGTCACCACCCGTGCCCTTCCCATACGGGTCTGACGCCCCACCGATGCCGCAAGGTCCGAACCGCGCGCAAAAAAGCCGGGGTTGTCGCCCCGGCCAAGGGAATCATCGGGTGGTGTCTGGCCTCAGGCGGCGCTGGCGGCCTTCTTGGCGAGGGTTTCCTGGATGCGCTGACTGAGCAGGTCGGGCGTGAAGGGCTTGACCACGTAGTTGTTCACCCCGGCCTTGATCGCCTCGATGACGCGGCCTTTTTCGGCCTCGGTGGTCACCATGATGATCGGCGTGGCCTTGTTGGTCTGGCGGAAGGCCTTCACGAACGAGAGCCCGTCCATGTTCGGCATGTTCCAGTCGACCAGCAGGAGGTCGGGCTTGGCGGCCTGGACCTTGGACAGGGCGTCCTGGCCGTCGCAGGCCTCGACAATGTCGCTGTGACCGAGCTGCGCCAGCACCGCCTTCTGGATGTTGCGCATCGTCTTCGAGTCGTCCACAAGCATGATCTTCATGACTGCTCCTCAGTCTCTTTCTATCGGCTCGGAAGCCGGTCGGGGTTCGGTGGTTAGGCCTTGACGGACGCGGCGGCGTGGGTGGCGGCGGCGGGATCGGCGGCGGGCTTGGACTTGATGGCGATCTCGATCACGAAGTCGCCGCAGTCGGTCCCGCAGGGGATCTGGATGCAGGGGACGTCGGACTGACGGGCCACGCTGTGCTTGGCGCCGACCACGACGCTGGGGCAGGAGATGCTGACCTTTCGTCCGGCAGGGAACAGGGCCTTGGCGTTGCCCGAGACCATGTTGACGAGTTCGCCGATGGCGTCGTTGAAGTCGGAAGTCTCGAAGGCGACCTGCTGCCCGCAGAAGAGGGCGACGACGCGCTCGGCGCAGTCGCGGGGAAAGCTGAGGACGACCGAACCGGTGACGTCGCCGGACATGCCGATGATGCCCGAGACATCGAAAGGCTGCTGCCCGGACTTGATGGTGGGCTCGCCGATGGAGACCGGGAGCTGGAGCATCGTCGAGAAGACGTTCTGGATGCTCGTGATGAACGGCTTGATGTAATTCGGGTCCATGGTCACTCCAGTTTCGCCGGTTCTCGGCTCTTCCTGCGTCCCTTATGCGTTGGCTCGTCCCTGGGCCATGCGGATGAGTTCCGCGACATCGATGATGAGGCTGACGCCGCCGTCGTCGCGGACCGTCGCGCCGCCCGCCGCTCCGCCGCGGGTTCCGACTCCGTCAAGGGGTTTGATGACGATTTCCTGCTGACCGATCAGGCGCGTGACGAGCAGTCCCACGCGCGAGTTGTTCATGCACAGCACCACGGCAAAGGGTGTCTGGACGCCCTCGGCCGGGAGTTCGAAGAGGTCCGCCGAGCTGATGAGCGGGAGCACCGAGTCGCGCAGGCGCATCACGCTCCGCCCGCCGATCGAGGAGAGCGACGCCGGGTCGGGCTTGACGATCTCCAGGATGTTGTTGAGCGGGACGGCGTAGACCTCGTCGCCCACGCCCACCATCATCGCGGGAAGGATCGCGACGGTGAGCGGGATCGTGATCGACACCGTGGTGCCGTTGCCGTGTTGGCTCGAGAGCGAGATGAGGCCCTTGAGCTTCTCGATGTTGGTGCGGACGACGTCCATCCCCACGCCGCGCCCCGAAAGATCGCTGACCTTCTCCGCGGTCGAGAAGCCGGGGAGGAAGATGAAGCGGAAGACTTCCTCGTCGGGGAGGGCGGCGACATCCTCGACACGGACGAGCCCGCGTTCGACGGCCTTGGCGGCGATCTTCTCGCGGTTGAGCCCGCGTCCGTCGTCGATGATCAGCAGCTGAACGTGGCTGCCCTCGTGGCTGGCGCGGAGCGTGATCCGGCCCGTCTCGCCCTTGCCGGCGGCGAGTCGATCGGCGGGGAGCTCGAGCCCGTGGTCGGCGGCGTTGCGCAGCAGGTGCACGAGCGGATCGCCCAGCTCTTCGATGACCGACTTGTCGACCTCGGTCTCCCCGCCCTCGATCACGAGCTCGATCTTCTTGCCGGTCTTGCCGCAGAGATCGCGGATGAGGCGGGGATACTTGCTGAAGAGCTTTTCCAGGGGCTGCATACGCGTGCGCATGACGGCGACCTGGATGTCGGCGGTGAAGGCGACGCCGGAGGACGGGAAGGCGACGGGGGCGATCCCGAAGACCCTCCCCTGGACCGTGGTGGAGTCCCGGGTGAGCCGGAAGGCCCCGTTGCGCTCGCCGTCGGTGTCCACGACCAGGTTGTCCAGGTCGACGTCGATGAACTCCCTCTGGTCGAGGCCGAGGTCCCCCGCTCCGGCGTTGTCGAAGTCATCGATGAAGATCGCGTCGGCGAAGACCACCGGGTCATCCCCGCTCAGGGGCGCGTCGCAGTCGTCGTTCGCCCCGTTCCCGCAGACCTCCAGGCGGGTCTCGTCCGTCTCCCGGGGGTACGCCTCGGGGACGGCGTCGTCGCAGTCCACCTCCGAGCCGCCGGGGTTGAGCTGGGGACAGCCTCGGGTCCAGCCGTCGCCGTCCAGGTCGCTCTCGTCGGCCGCGAGGGCCCCGTCGCAGTCGTCGTCCCGGCCGTTGCAGGCGGACTCCGCCGCGCCCGGGGAGACTCCGGCGTTCCCGTCGTCGCAGTCGCCGTCGCACTCGGAGGTCCCGTCGCCGTCGTTGTCGACCTCCGACGGGTCCAGCAGGCCGTCGCAGTCGTCGTCCAGCCCGCCGCAGGCGACCTCCGGCCGGCCCGGGGAGACGGCGGGATCGGTGTCGTCGCAGTCCCCCGCGGCGGCGGAGTAGCCGTCGCCGTCGCCGTCGGTCTCGTCGGCCGCCAGCACACCGTCGCAGTCGTTGTCGAGGCCGTCGTCCTCCACCTCCGCGTGTCCGGGATGGATCCCGGGGTGGAGGTCGTTGCAGTCGCCGTCGCAGGTGGTGACGCCGTCGCCGTCCGCGTCCACGGGGCCGAGGGTCGGGTCCTGGTCGCACGCGCCGACGTCCCCCTCGCAGGGGGCGACTCCGTCGCCGTCGGCGTCCAGCTCCTCCTCGGGCAGCAGGCCGTCGCAGTCGTTGTCCTGGCCGTCGCAGATCTCCTCGCCTCCGGGGAGCACGAAGGGATCGGCGTCGTCGCAGTCCTCCAGGTAGGGGACGCCGTCGCCGTCGCCGTCCTCGTCGCCGAAGTAGGGGGCGAGGCAGCCCGAGAGGGCTGACGCCAAGGGGGCCGCCGCCACGAGCAGGAAGACCGAGAAACCCGGCCGGAGAGAGCGGTCAGACACCGTCGATGCACTCCACCAGGATGTCGTCGACCTCGTGCGCCTGGGGCGAGGACGACCCCGTGGCGGAGAAGAGCCCGACTCGGAAGGCGCGGCCGGACTCGAGCAAGGAGCGGAGGTCCAGCCCATCCCCGTCCTCGGTGAGGACCACGTCCTCGGAGTCGCCCTCCACGACGTGGGTGAAGGTCGCCTGGACCTGGGCGCCCTCGGGCCCCGTCCGCTCCAGGTCGATCTGGACCTCGATCCAGTCGCCGCTCTCGATGTCGACGCCGATGGACCGGGCCGCGCCCGAGAGGGTCGTCCCGTCGTCGACGCCGAGGTGGTTCCCCAGCGGGTCGAGGCCCGGGGTGTAGGCGGTGTCGATCTCCAACCCGAAGGCGTCGAGGCCGTCGAAGGCGAGCTGGCCGCCGTAGGTCCAGGCGCCGCCGACGTCGGCGCCCTCGGGGACGAAGGCCAGCACGAACCCGTCGCCCCCGTCGCCGCTGACCCGGAACCGGAAGGACGCGGTCAGGCCCTCGGTCGGGGTGAACACGCCCCCCCCGACGTAGCGGGCGGCCTCGCCGGGGACCGCCGCCGTGAGGCGAAGCCAGGTGTCGACGCCGTCGGTGACCATGCCTGCCGAGTCCGTGTCGCTGGCCGCGTAGAGGGAGGCGGGGGTGTCGTCCTCGGGCGAGTCGAAGCGCGCGAGCATCAGCGGCCCCCCGCCGCAGTCCTCATCGATGCCGTTGCCGCAGGTGACCGGGGCGCCGGGGTGGGTACCGGGGCTGGCGTCGTCGCAGTCCCCATCGCACGCGGTGTAGCCGTCGCCGTCGGAGTCCACCTCGTCGGGGCCGAGGCTGCCGTCGCAGTCGTCGTCGAGGCCCCCGCAGACCTCCGGAGCGCCGGGGTTCCGCAGCGGATCGCCGTCGTCGCAGTCGCCGTCGCAGGCGCGGAAGCCATCGAGATCGGAGTCGTCCTCGATGCCGGGGACGAAGGCGTTGCAGTCGTCGTCGATCCCGTTGCACTGCTCCGCGGCGCCCGGGTGACGGGTGGAGCTCGCGTCGTCGCAGTCGCCCGGGAGCGCGGCGTAGCCCGGCGGGGCGGCGCAGGCGACGGCGGAGATCCCGTCGAGTCCGTAGCCGTCACCGTCGCCGTCGAGGTACCAGGTGGGAGAGCCGGCGGCACCGTCCTCGTCCACGTCCCCGTCGCAGTCGTTGTCGAACCCGTCGCACAGCTCCGCGGCGCCCGGGTGGGCCCCGGAGTTGCCGTCATCGCAGTCGCCCCCGCAGAGCATCGATCCGTCGGCGTCGGCGTCGGACTCGTCGGCGGGGACGGCCAGGTCGCAGTCGTTGTCCCGGCCATCGCACACCTCGGTCGCCCCCGGAGACCGCGCGGGATCGGTGTCGGCGCAGTCCGCGCAGGCGGGGGAGCCGTCGGAGTCGGCGTCCAGCAGCTCGCTGGGGGGGACGGCGCCGTTGCAGTCGTCGTCCAGCCCGTTGCACCGCTCTCCCGCCCCGGGGTACCGCTGGGGATCGGCGTCGTCGCAGTCGCCGCCGCACGGCGTCCAGCCGTCTCCGTCTCCGTCCGCCTCCTCGTCCACTTCACCGTCGCAGTCGTCGTCGACGCCGTTGCAGACCTCGGGCGCGCCGGGGTAGACGCCGGGATCGCCGTCGTCGCAGTCCCCGTCGCACAGGCTCGCCCCGTCGCCGTCGGCGTCGACCGGAGTCTTCCCGGGATCGGCGTCGTCGCAGTCGCCCGCGCACGTGGACCAGCCGTCGGCGTCGGCGTCGGTGCGGTCGAGGCCGGGATCCGAGTCGTCGCAGTCCCCCTGGCAGGTGGAGAGCCCGTCGCCGTCCAGGTCGCCGGAGTGGAGGG
>JABWBC010000170.1 GCA_013360695.1 Phycisphaerales bacterium | reverse complement strand
CGTCGGCGCACGTGGACCCGACCGCGACGATCGGCGCGGGGGCGTCGGTCGGGCCGGGCTGCCTGGTCGAGGCGGGCGCGTCGATCGGCGAGGGCTCGGTGCTGGTCCACAACGTGCATGTGGGGCGGAACGCCCGGATCGGCAGGGCCTGCACGCTGCACAGCAACGTGTGCGTGCTGGACGGCTGCATCGTCGGCGACGGGTGCATCCTGCACTCGTGCGTCGTCATCGGCACCGACGGCTTCGGTTATCGCCCCGACCCGCAGGGGCGCGGGGTGGTGAAGATCCCGCACATCGGGAACGTGGAGATCGGCGCGGGCGTGGAGATCGGGGCCAACTCGTGCGTCGACCGCGCGAAGTTCGGCTCGACCATCATCGGCGCGGGCACGAAGTTCGACAACCTCGTGCATATCGCGCACGGCGTTCGCGTGGGGCGCGGGTGCCTGTTCGCGGCCCAGGTCGGCGTCGCGGGTTCGGCGACGATCGGCGACGGGGTGCAGATCGGCGGGCAGGTGGGCGTGGCCGAGGGGCTGTCGGTCGGTCGGATGGCGCGCGTGGGCGGGCAGTCGGGGATCATGCGCGACGTGCCGGACGGCGAAACGTGGATGGGCTATCCGGCGGTGCCTATGTGGGAGTTCCTGCGCCATTCGCCGGCGTTGAAGCGTCTGATCGAGCGGCGCGAGAGCGGCGAGGGGAAGGGCTGAGCGAGGCGAGAAGGCCACATGGCACATCGCACATGGCGAATGGCATGTGAAGGAATGACGGAAAGTCGCCGGCGGCAGCGACGGAGCGCGGGATGGACGGCGGGGCGAACGTGATGCGGCGGACGTTACGGGCGCCGGCGGCGCTCGATGGGATCGGGCTGTTTACGGCGGCCGCGGGGCGAGTGAGGATGGTGCCGGCCGAGCCGGGCACGGGTATCCGGTTCGCGCGCGTCGATGTTGACCCCTCGCGACGAATCCCGGCCCTGGTGACGCATGTGTTCGTCGATCCGCGCTTGCCGGGGCGGAACACGTCGGTCATCGCCGATCCCTCGCGCGCGGCGGCGAATGACAATCCGGCCACCGCGACGATCGAGCATGTCATGTCGGCGCTGGCGGGCCTGCGCGTCACCGACGTGGTGGTCGAGGTCGAGGGACCGGAGGCGCCGATCCTCGACGGTTCGGCCGGGCCGATCGTGGAGGCGATCTTGGCCGCGGGGCTTTGCGATGTCGGACTCGCGCCGGCCGCAAGGGTGCTGGATCGCGTGATCGTGGTGGGTGAGGCGCCGGGGCCGACCATCACGCTCGAGCCGAGCGCGCGGACGGAGTTCGAGTATCGCCTGGACTACGCCGGCGACAGCCTGCCCGAGCAGCGGGCGAGCTTTGTGATGGACGCGCCGGGTTCGGCCGAGGAGTACGCGTGCGCGATCGCGCCGGCACGGACGTTCTGCCTCGTGCGCGAGGCCGAGATGCTGCGCCAGGCGGGGCTGTTCAAGCACGTCACGACGCGCCAGATGCTGGTGGTGGGCGCGGACGGGCGGCCGATCGACAATGAATGGCGGATGGAGCACGAGGCGGCGCGGCACAAGCTGCTGGACTTGGTGGGCGACCTGGCGCTGGCGGGCGTGGACGTGCGATGCCGCGTGAGGTCGGATCGCGGCGGGCACGCGCTGAATGCGAGGGCGGCGTCTGTTCTTCGAAACTGGGCGGAGGAAGACGCGAGGAAACCAAGCGACGCAATGAAGACGTGAAGACAAGATCCGGTCGGCCCGGGGTGCCGCCCATGGCGCTGGCGCCCGGTCCTCGGCACGCCGGTGAAGAAAAACGTGGCGACCGCAGCGGGGTCCGGCGGCCGAGTGGAAGAGCAAGGCACGCCCTACCCCGCACGAGACGCGCGGCGACTCTCCGCCGCCGGGCGACGGTTTCTCTTCCTCAGTTTTCCTGATGGCCTTTCTCAGCATCCCCCGTCGAAGGCACTGGCGAACGCGTCGTAGTCATCCCCGTTCACGAAGCCGTCGCCGTTGAAATCGGCCTCGGCGTCGGCGACATCAAAGGCGGACGCGAACGCGTCGTAGTCATCGCCGTTGACGAAGCCGTCCGCGTTCACGTCCGCCGGGCAGTAGAACGTGATGACGTTGGCGTACTGGAAGCTTCCGTTCGAATCCGAGTAGACCGCCTCGGTGAGGCCGGTCGCGGGGTCGAGCACATACACCGTGTCGCCGGCGGTGAACAGGAACTGATCGTCCGCGATGGGCGCGATCCCGCGCGGCCCGCCGATCGGCACGAACGCGGTCTGGGCCCCGTTCTTGTATCCGTAGATCCCCGTGGGCAGGCTGAAACCCGCGACGTAGATGTCGTTGGTCCCGGAGGGATCGACGGCCGCCTGCTGCGGAAAGTCGATCCCGTTCACGCCGTCGGAATCGTGATAGAGCCCGAGGAACGTGCCCGCGAGCGAATAGCGGTCGACGGACTCCTCGGCGATGTTGGTGACGAGGAGCTCGCCGGTGGAGGGCTGGTACATCACGTCGAAGGGGTCGCCGACCGTGAAGTATCCGAGGTTCACGCCGCTGCGGTTGAACAGGACGAGCGCCGGTCCCGGCGCGCCGTTGCTTGTTCCGGCGTTGCAGACGTAGACGACGCCATCGCGGAACTCCATGCCGCGGATGTTGTCGATCCCCGCGCGGATCGAGCCCAGGTACTGGGGCGCGAAGGGATCGAGTGTGAAGCGGTGGATCGCGTCCTGGATCTGGTCGCTGATCCACAGCTGGTTGCCCACGCGGATCGCGTCTTTGGGCGTGCCGGCCACCGTGTCGAGCCCCCAGTCGGAGTATCGGATCCACGCGCCGTCGACGCTCTCGCCGGTGCTTGCGTCGAACAGGCCCGCGCCGTCGTTACCCGAATCCACCACGACGACGTACTTCGGCGGCGCCGCCGTCGCCGCGCCCGCCAACGACATCGCCAGCCCCGCCACCGCCGTCAGTTCACGAATCCTCATGGCATTCTCCGCACAATCTCACCGCGCCGATCGCCCGTCACCCGCGCCGCCCGTCCGTCACGACGGTGCCCCGGAACGCGCTCAATCCGCCGCCATCCACCTTATCCCGAACCGGCCGTCCCGCCAATACAAAACTCTCCCGCCAGCAACCGCTCGTACGCCGAACATCACGCCCGCGCTTCCGCCGGGGTGACTTCGCCCCACCACCCGACCACGCGCGCATTCGGCCCGCCGAGCCCATAACCACTCACCGATTTCTCGTCTTCACGCCGTCTCTTGGTTCGTCTTTCCTGGCGCGAACCGGAACCTCTGAAAAGTCGCGCCACCCCGATGGTCGGATGATCGGATCGGGTGGCGGCCCGCGGCGCGCATCAAAGGCGCGATCACGAGCCGGTTCATCGATCGCTCTTGGCAGGTCGGCACCCCGTGCCGACGCCCTCGCTTCCTTCAACGGTCGTCGCGCGACGAAGCCCGTTGCTCAAAGAGATGTCGGCGCGGAGCGCCGACCCAGCCAGATCGTGGTCAAGCTCGCATCGCCGGGCTTGGCCACGCCACCCAGAGCCCGGGCTTGCCCCGCCACCTCCCGAAGCCCGAATGCGTCCCGCGGGCGCGCCCTGGCCACGCAAACCACCCCATCCGCGGGCTCCCGATGCGCGCATCACCGCTTTGGTGCGCAATCTTGCGGTGATACGGGGCTTGTTCCCCGCCCCGCCTTGACGCCGACGCCCCCCCTCGTCACTATTGGCGGTTCGATTCCAACCACCAGCTCGGGGCCCGGCCCCGAAAGGATGTCGGCATGTTCACACTCTCGGGCGTTCGCTCTTCCAAGCTCACCCTCGCCGCGTTGCTCGTCTCGGGCCTGGCGGCCTTCTCCGGCTGCGGTGAAAAGAAGGATGCCGGCGCTCCCGCGGGCGGCAACACCGGCGGCAGCGCGGCGAACACCCCCGCGCCCGAAACCCCGGCCCCCGAGGGCGCGAGCTTCAAGCTCGGGCATTACGCCTCCCTCACCGGTTCCGAGGCCACGTTTGGCGTCTCGACCGACAACGGGATCAAGCTCGCGGTTGAGGAGCAGAACGCCGCGGGGGGCGTGAAGGGCAAAAAGGTCGAGCTCATCACCTACGACAACCAGGGCAAGCCGCAGGAGTCCGTGACCGCCGTCACGCGTCTGATCCAGCAGGACAAGGTGCTGGCGGTGCTGGGCGAGGTTGCCAGCTCTCGCTCCCTGGCCGGCGGGCCGGTGTGCCAGCGCCTGGGCGTGCCCATGATCTCACCCTCGTCGACCAACCCGGACGTGACGGCGGTGGGCGACATGATCTCGCGCGTCTGCTTCATCGATCCCTTCCAGGGCTACGTGGGCGCGAAGTTCGTGGCCGAGAACCTCAAGAAGATCAAGGGCGCGACGCTCTACAACCGGGCCCAGGCCTATTCCTCGGGGCTCAACACCAACTTCAAGGAAGCCTTCGCCAAGCTGGGCGGCTCGGTCATCAGCGAGCAGGCCTATTCCGACGGCGACAACGACTTCTCCGCCCAGCTCTCGGCCATCAAGGCCGCGGGAGCCGAGTTCATTTATGTCCCCGGCTATTACACCGAGGTCGTCAACATCGCCAAGCAGGCCCGCAAGCTCGGACTGAACCTGCCCCTGGTGGGCGGCGACGGCTGGGACAGCGAAGAACTCAAGAACGCCGGCGACGCTCTCAACGGCTGCTATTTCTCGAATCACTACTCGCACGAGGACCCGCGCCCCGAGGTGCAGGAGTTCGTGAAGAAGTACCAGGCCAAGTACGGCAAGGTGCCGGACGGTCTGGCGGCCCTGGGCTACGACGCCGCCAAGATCCTGTTCGACGCCGCTGCTCGCGCTCCGTCCATGAGCGGCAAGGACCTGGCCGCCGCGATCAACGCGACCAAGGACTACCAGGCGATCACGGGCAAGATCACGATCGACGCCAACCGCAACGCGCAGAAGGACGCGGTGGTGCTGGAGGTGGTCAACGGCGTGCCCAAGTACGCCGCCACCATCCCCGCGCCCAAGAACTGATCGAGCGAGGCTGAACGCGTGCCGTGCTCCAGCGCGGCGGGATGAACCCGGTTCTTCCGACGGCCCTGGAGGGCCGGCCCAACGACTCGCGACGGACCTTCTCAGGACCCTTCGCCGGACCACGCCGCCCGAATGACGCAGTTCCTGCAAACGCTGTTCGACGGGCTGACGGTCGGGAGCCTGTACGCGCTCATTGCGCTGGGCTACACGATGGTGTACGGCATCCTGAAGTCGACGTGTTTGCGCTGGGCGTGTGGATGACCATCGTGTGGTCGAAGTGGCTCGGCCTGGGGCAGCCCGGCGGCGCGCCCACCCCCTGGTACATGGGCGCGCTGGTGCTGGTGCTGGCGATGGCCAGCTGCGGGCTGGTCGGGTTCGTGATCGAGCGGGTGGCGTACAAGCCGCTGCGCTCGGCGCCGCGCCTCAACGTGCTTATCACCGCGATCGGCGTTTCGCTCCTGCTCCAGAACACCGGGCAGCTCAAGTTCGTGTTCGGGCCCTATCCCAAGCCGATCCCGTCGCTGATCGATTCGACCGAGCTCTTCTCGATGATCGAAGTGTCGGTGCGCATGGCGGACGTCGCGGTGATCGGGACGGCGGCGGCGCTGATGATCGCGATGCAGTGGCTGATCTTCGGGACCAAGCTGGGCGCCGCGATGCGGGCGGTGAGCTTCAACACGCGGAACGCCAGCCTGATGGGCATCAACGTGGACCTGGTGATCAGCTTCACGTTCGTGGTGGGCTCGATGCTGGCGGCGGCCGCCGGGTTCCTCTACGCGATGAAATACGAGGGCCAGGCCAAGCAGACGGCGGACAGCATGTGGGTGATGCTGGGGCTCAAGGCGTTCGTGGCGGCGGTGGTGGGCGGGATCGGCAACGTGCGAGGGGCCGTCATCGGCGGCCTGTTGATCGGGCTGATCGAGTTCTTCGGCGTGTCGTACCTGTCGAGCCATTACCGCGACGCGTACGTGTTCGCGATCCTGATCCTCGTGCTGCTCCTGCGCCCCGAGGGCGTGCTGGGCAAGGCGACGGTGGAGAAAGTCTGAGCCTCTCGGAGTCGTTCGTTGTCGAAGCTGTTCGAAGAAACCCGTTCTCTGAAGGCTCCCGTGTGGGGGGTGATCCCGCGCGCGGCGTGGCCGCTGGTCGTCGCGATCGCGATCGGTGCGCTGGTCTATTTCGGCGTGAGCCCCCTGGTGGGCGGGTTCGTCAGCAAGGTGATGCTGATCGTCGGCATCAACATCGTGCTGGCGGTGTCGCTGAACATCGTGAACGGCTACACGGGCCAGTTCTCGATGGGGCACGCGGGGTTCATGGCCGTGGGCGGCTATGTCGCGGCGGGCATCGTGTACTACGGCTCGATCAAGCTGTGGGGGAGCGCCGAACCGGCGGGCGGCATCCTCAGCATCGTGCAGGAAGGGCCGAAGGCCGGGCCGCTTTGGGGCAAGGGCGATTTTCTGTTCGTGATCTCGTGCCTGATCGGCGGGCTGGTGGCGGCGGGCGCGGGGTATGTCGTCGGGTTGCCGAGCCTTCGCCTGCGTGGCGACTACCTGGCGATCGTGACGCTGGGCTTTGGCGAGATCGTGCGGGTGATCCTGCAGGGCTCGCACGACCAGATCCAGCCGTGGAAGGCCGCCGACGCCGCGGCGATGCCGGTGTATGAACTGGCGTGGAAGCTGGGCGGTCCCAAGGGGTTCAACCTCGTTCCGACGTATACGACGCTGTTCTGGGTCTATTTCTGGGCGGCGCTGACGTGCATCGCGGCGTATCGACTCAAGTCGAGTTCGTCCGGGCGCGCGTTTCTCTCGATCCGCGAGGACGAGGTGGCGGCCCAGGCGATGGGCGTCGACCTGACCAAGTACAAGGTCCGCGCGTTCGTGTTCAGCAGCTTCTTCGCGGGCGTCGCGGGCGGACTCTACGCCCTGGACATCGGCGCGATCTCCGCGGGCGATCTGAACTTCATCAAGAGCTTCGACATCATCATCATGGTGGTGCTGGGCGGGTTGGGCTCGATCTCGGGCGCGGTGCTGGCGGCGGTGATCCTGTCGATCCTGCCGGAGGCGCTGCGACAGCCGCCCAGTCTGGTGCCATGGGGTTGGGTGGCGATCGCGGTGATTGCCTTGGTCATGGGGGCGGTGCTTCCGAAGGGAAAAAAGCTCAAGCCGATCATCGTTCTTGTCGGCACCGCCGCGCTGTGGGAAGGGCTGCGCTTCTTGGCCACCTCGGTCCACGTCAATCTGCCCGACTATCGCATGATCATCTACGCCATTCTGCTCATCGTTCTGATGATCGTGAGGCCGCAGGGCTTGTTCGGCGTGCGCGAGCTGTGGGATCTCAAAGTCTTCAAGCGTCGCGGGGGTGGTGCATGAGCGCCGGCGCGATGCTTGAGGTGCGCGGGATCTCGATCGCCTTCGGCGGCCTGAAGGCGGTGCAGGATTTCTCGCTTTCGATCCCGCGCGGCGGGCTCTACGGCCTGATCGGGCCCAACGGCGCGGGTAAGACCACGTGCTTCAACCTGCTCACCGGCGTGTACACGCCCAATGTGGGCTCGATCGCGGTCGACGGCGTGGACGTGACGGGCCTGCCGCCCCACCAGATCGCGGTCGCGGGGCTGTCGCGCACGTTCCAGAATATCCGGCTTTTCGGGCAGCTCTCGGTGCTGGACAACGTGCTCCTGGGGCTGCACCTGCGCGGGCGGCATTCGCTGGCGAGTACGCTGCTCCGCACGGGCTTTCACGTGTCGCAGGAGCGAGCGATGGCCGCGCTGGCGATGCGACTGCTCGAGACGTTCGGGCTGGCCAATCGCGCGGAGGAGCAGGGCAAGAACCTGCCGTACGGCGATCAGCGGCGATTGGAGATCGCGCGGGCGCTGGCGACGGAGCCCAAGGTGCTCTTGCTGGACGAGCCGGCCGCGGGCATGAACCCGCAGGAGAAGAAGGCGCTGCGCGAGCTGATCCAGCGGGTGCGGCGGGAATTCGGCGTGACGATCCTGCTGATCGAGCACGACATGGGCGTGGTGATGAACATCTGCGAGCGGATCACGGTGCTGAACTTCGGCCAGACGATCGCGTCGGGCACGCCCGACGAGGTGCAGAACGACCCGAAGGTGATCGAGGCGTATCTGGGGACGGAGTAGAAGAAGTCACGAAGTCACGAAGTCGGGAAGGCCGGGAGTGGTGCGCTGCTGGGGTGGATGTCATGCTGAGCGTTGAAAATCTCAGCGTCAGTTACGGGGCGATCAAGGCCTTGCACGGGATCAGTCTGCGCGTGGAGCGTGGGGAGATCGTGACGCTGATCGGTTCCAACGGCGCGGGCAAGACGACGACGCTGCGGACGATTTCGGGGCTGGTGCGGGCCGCCGCGGGGAGTATTTCGTTCGAGGGCGTGCCGATCGGCAAGCTCCCGCCGCACCAGATTGTGCGGATGGGGATCGCGCAGTCGCCGGAGGGGCGCGGCGTGTTCGCGAACATGAGCGTGGACGAGAACTTGTCGCTGGGCGCGTACGCGCGGCACGACAAGGACCAGATCGCCAAGGACCGCGAACGGGCGCTGGAGCTGTTCCCGCGCCTACGCGAGCGATTGTCGCAGAGTGCCGGCACGCTGTCGGGCGGCGAGCAGCAGATGCTCGCGATCGCGCGGGCCTTGTTGGCGCGGCCGAAACTGATGCTGCTGGACGAACCGAGCCTGGGGCTGGCGCCGCAGGTGGTCGCGACGATTTTCAAGATCATCCGTGAGATCAACGCGGGCGGCACGACGATCCTGCTGGTCGAGCAGAACGCGCACATGGCGCTGAACGTGGCGCACCGCGCGTACGTGCTGGAGGTCGGCAAGATCGCGATGGAAGGGCCGGCGGCGGAGCTCGCCAAGAGCGACGAGGTCCGGCGCGCCTACCTCGGGCACGGCTAGCGGCCGCATGTTTGGTGTTTGTGGTGGATCGGCGGGAGTTTCGATCGTGTTGATAAGCTGATGGGGTCGCGTGTTCGAGGGGTCGATCGGCGCAGATTGGGCGTGCTGACATGAGCGGAGTGAGCGCGAAATCCGGGGCGATGAGCGACATGGCGCTGGGGCGCGGGCTGCCTGAGGGGATGGTCGGCGTGCCGCTCTTGAGTGACGCCGGGCCGGTGCGGCTGGCGATCGTGGCGCACGAGAAGCCCGGGGATGGCGAGCACCCGTGCGTGATCCTGCGCGAGACGCTCGACGCGCGGATCTTCCTGGGCGCGGTGCTGGACGCGGCGGCGCGCGTGATCCAGTGGGTCGAGGTGTGGGTGCAGGACGTGGACGGCCTGGCGGACGCGGTCACCGAGTTCCGCGACGCGATGAACAATGCCAGGCTGGACGAGCGATTCGCGCAGCGTGCGGCGGCGGCGACGGAGTTCGACAAATCGCGCGACGCGGGTTCGCCCGCGCAGTCGCCGTCGATCGTGTGCGGCTTTGAGAAGACGCATCCGCAGCCGATCTTCGTGAACCGGAGCACGCTCGAGGTCGTCCGCCCGATCGAGAAGGGGAGCAACGGCGCGTGGGTGCTGTGCACCGACGACGCGGCCCTGGCGAACGCGGGGCTGCCGGCGTATTCGTCGACGCTGCATCGGTACCTGTACGTGCGCGAGCTGAAGGACCAGACGGTGTTCGTGCCGGTGACGCGCGGCGCGCCGACGAACACGCACACGGTCGGGCCCGACGAGGCGATCAACCCGCGGGGAGAACTGGCGGCGATCAACTTGGGCGGCGGGCTGATGGGCGTGCGCCCGTACGAGCCCTTGTCGCTGGAGAGCTACGTCGATCAGGTCGGCGGCTTTTCGCCGGGCGGCGAGGGCGACGGCGGATCGGGCGGGATGCTCACGCTGGGGCGTGGCGGCAAGGCGGGCCGATTGCTGGAGCGCCTTCACCTCAAGCTGCGCCTGATCGCGGACCTGGTGTCTCTGGTGCGCGGCGAGATCGCGGCGACGCAGACGCCGATGCTGAACGTGACGGCGTCGAGCTTCGGCGTTCGCGCGGGGCAGACCGCGTGGGGCTTGCCGTCGCTGTGGTCGACGTACGCGGTGCTGCGTCATTCGGGCGATGCGATCGAAGTGACGCTGCCGGGGAGCGACCTGTCGTATTTCGTGTCGAGCGGGTTGCAGGGGCCGACGGTGTACGCGCCGGGGAGCGCGGGCTCGACGGGCGGGGCCGGGACGCTTCAGATCAGGCAGGTCAAGAGCGAGGACGCGGGCGTGGTGGTCGAGGCGACGCTGCGTTCGCAGGAGCGATTGTTCCTGCAGGCGGGCGAGACGCTGGCGCTTCGCGTGCCTGTGGGCGGCGTGCGCCTGGACCTCTACGCGATCGTGGAACCGGGGCGCGCGGGCGGGGGGGGCGGCGAGATCAGGCTGCGCACCGTGCCTCAGAAGCTAAGCGAGCGCGAGGCGGGTCAGCTCAAGGCGGCGGAGGGCGTGATGATGCCGGGCGTGATGTTCCGGACGATCGCGCTGACGAGTTCACCCTGTGACTTGTTCAGCCTGGGGGTGCTGGCGATCCGCACGCTGCTGGTCGACGGCAAACAGACGCTGGCGGTGGCGCTGGATGAATTGCAGAGCCTGGTGAGCGCGCTGGCGGCGGACCATGATCCGTCGGTACCGCTCGGCCTGCGGGTGCGCGGGATCATCGAGGATGCGAAGGGGTCGTCGCAGCTGGCGGCGCTGGGGCCGCAGCGTTTGACGGCGGACGCGTGGGAGCCTCGGCAGGCGCTGGAGGTGGTGACGCCCGAGGTGTGGGGCGACGTGATCGCGATGATGGTGAGGTGCATGGTGGGGAGCGGGCCGGACGCGGCGTGCCGGGATTTCGGCGATGCGCGGGGCGGGATGCTGCACCGGGTGTTCGATCGGATGAGCGAGGACGTGCGCGATCTGGTGGTGCGGACGCGGATGATGGTGGTGGGGGACGTGCAGTCCAACCGCGAGGTGAGCGCGATCGTGGGCAAGTACCTGGCGGGGGTGGGGGCGGTTCCGGCGCGGCGGTGATGGAACGGCTATTCTGGGACGGGTCCGGGGGACGAGCCGAAGAATGAGCCGGGGCGGGCGGCGCGGACGCCGCGATGGCCCCGTTCGTGGGTGAAAAGCAACGCGGGATTTCACGCGAAGGAGACGACCAATGACCAGGACGATCCGGTCGATGATGGCATGCGGCGTGGTTGGGGTGGCGGGGCTGGCACTGACGGGGTGCGACAGCGCGCCGCGTCCGGTGCCGCATTCCACGGAGGTGTCGCTGGGCGACACGCTGCAGGGGCAGACGGTCGAGGTTGACATCGTGGGCGTGAACAATGACGCGAACCTGGCGGAGTGGGAGGCCTACAACGTCAACGATTACTTCAAGGCGGGGGACGCGCGGCGCGCCGAAGCCCGCAAGCACACGATGAAGTTCGCCCAGGGCTCGACCAACATGGTCACGCTGTCGAAGGACGACGGGGTGTGGAAGGACTGGAACAAGCCGACCCATCTGGTCATCCTGGCGAATATCCCGGGCATGTCGGACCAGGGCGGCAAGGCGACCGACCCGCGCCGCAAGGTGCTCCCGATGTACAGCAATTTCTGGGAGAAGCAGGAGCTCCAGGTCACGGTGCAGCGGAGCGGGGTGAAGGTCCTGACCCCCGAGAAGCCCAAGAAGAAGTAAAGCGCGGATGGGCGTGAGGTTTTCCGCCGGCGCGGTACCATTCCGGTCGGCATTCGGACCGGGGGGAGGCCCCTTGGGCGGTTGCCGTGTGTCGTGACTTTTCCGGCCTTGGCTCGCTCGGGCCGGGGCGGTGGTTTTCGTTCCCGGTCGGGCGGGGTTCTTCATGCCGGTGTACGGCTCGTTCGAAACGGTGCGCGAGGTTTCCCGCTCGGGGCGGGGCGCGGTGTACACCGCGCGCCGGGTGGGGACCACCGACGAACGCTTCGCGGTCAAGATCTTCGAGCTCCCGGCGTACCTGGCGGAGGAGGGCGAGGTCGAGCGCGAATCGGCGTTCTTTCTGCACGCCGCGGAGGTGCAGAAGGCGGTCGGCAGGCCCGGCTCGGCGTGGGCCCCGGTGTATGAGAGCGGGGCGATGGAGGGGGGCGCGTGGTACGCGACCGACCTGTTTGATCGATCGATCGAGCGGCTGCTCCTGAACCGCCCGGACCTTGAGCCGCCGGACCTTCTTCGGGTGGTCGATTCGGTGCTGTCGGGGCTGTATGAGCTGCGCGACGCGGCGGGGCGGGCCCACGGCAACCTGAAGAACTCGAACGTGCTGCTCGCGGGCAAGGGCGAACTTTCGGCGGCCCGGGTGGTGCTGTGCGATCCCTGGGCGACCGAGCGATTGCGCGGCGGCGAAGCGCGCGAAGACCTGCGCGGGCTGGGCGACCTGGTCCACTGGCTGGTGCTGCAGCCGATGCATATCGTCATCGTGGCAGGGCTGCATTTTGCGCTGTGGGGGTTGCTGCGTGCATCTATCCTCAGGAGCCAGCCGAGAGCAAACGTCCTGTGGTTGCCGGCGGCGTTGTGGCTCGGCTATGCCGTCTGGGAGTGGTTGGTGCTCGCCAGGACACCCGAGGCGAACATACGCGCGGACCTGCTGGTGATCTGGCCCGTGGTCGCCGTTGCATCGCTGTGGGCGCTTGTGCGCGCCGCCATCGGCTGCTGGTCAGCCCAGCGGCGCGGTGTGCTGTGAGAGTCGCAGCTTCGACGTTCGCAGCGTAGCGGGCAAGGCATTCCACCCGCAAATCCCCGTATCCGGGCCGACCACTGCTACCCCATCACCACCGGAATCCTGCCGATCTTCGCGCGCCACTCCGCCGGCCCGGTCTGGTGCACGGCGTTGCCGGTGCTGTCCACCGCGACGGTCACCGGCATGTCCTTCACCTCGAACTCGTAGATGGCCTCCATGCCGAGGTCCTCGAAGGCGAGTACGCGCGCTTTTTTGATGGCCTTGGAGACGAGGTAGGCCGCGCCGCCGACGGCGATGCAGTAGACGGCGCGGTTCCTGCGGATCGCCTCGATGGTGTCCGCGCCGCGCCCGGCCTTGCCGACCATGCCGATGAGGCCGGTCTGTTCGAGGAGCGGCGCGGTGAACTTGTCCATGCGAGAGGCCGTGGTGGGTCCTGCCGGGCCCACGGCTTCCTCGCCTACCGGGTCGACCGGGCCGACGTAATAAATGAATCGGTTGGTGAAGTCGACCGGGAGTTTCTCGCCGCGCGCGAGCATCTCGACGAGCCGCTTGTGGGCGGCATCGCGGCCGGTGAGGAGCTTGCCGGAGAGGAGCAGGCGTTCCCCGGCCTGCCAGCCGGCGATCGCCGCGCGGTCGAGCGTGTCGAGATCGACCCGC
>JABWBC010000169.1 GCA_013360695.1 Phycisphaerales bacterium | reverse complement strand
GGCGGCCGCGCTCACGTGGATCGAGGCCGAAGGCGCCGACGACGATCTGGCGCGAGGGTGCGGCGCCACGCGGAGCTGCACGCAGGCCCAGGTCGACGACACGGGAGGGCCGACGTTCGTGACGCTGACGAACGTCTTCGTCGTCGGCGCGGCGCTCTCCGCGGTCGCGACGGCCGTGCTCCTGTTCGTCGAGTGGCCGCGAGCCCGCCCGACGCGCCGCATCTCGGTCGCGCCCGGCGGCTTCCGTTTCGAGCAGCGGTTCTGACCCCCGGGGCTCGGCTGGATGGATCCGCCCTCGCCGGGTGCCCAGCGAACGCGACGACTGGAACGATCGGTCCAGCGGACGCGCTACCATGCGCCCGGATGGACTCACGACAGCGCGCCATCGACGCGACGGCGGCCCTCTTGTGGCGTCAGGGGCTGCGCGCGACCGGCATCAACCAGATCGTCGAAGAGAGCAAGTCGCCGCGCGGCTCGATCTACTTCCATTTCCCGGGTGGCAAGGAGGAGCTCGCGGCCGCGGCGCTGCGATCGGCGGGTGCGGTGATGACCGCGAACATCCGCGGAGCGCTCGCGCACCGTGATGTGCGCACGGCCGTGAAGCGGTTCGTGCTGTCGTACGCGAAGGAGATGCGCGAGTCGGACTTCCAGCACGGATGCCCGATCGCCACCGTCGCCCTCGCCGCCACCACCCTCTTCCTCCAGAGCCAGTACTCCAGCCTCGAATCCGAGATCCGAAAGACCGGCACCTACGACAGCCTCATCTCCACCCGCGGCTTCAATCTCCAGGATCTGGTCTTCAACGACAACTCCCGCCTTGTTCACTTCGAGGCCGCCCAGGGCTTTGAGGGAACCGCCACCGCCTTCGTCGACGCCTCCAGCCAGAAGGTCCGCCTCTTCCACAAGAACTTTGCCAAGGAGCTCACGGCCTATCACGTCGTCGCGCTCGACGAACGCGGCGAAGAAATCGGCGTCCTGACGCGATTCAACGCCGACAAGAAGATCGACTTCGCCGGCGACTTCGGCGTCGATCTCAAGACCACCAAGCGCCTCGCCATCAAGGAAATCACGCCCGAACACCCCGAAGGAAGGATCGTCCTCACCTCCGCCGCCCTTCTGGGATAGCCCGGTCGGCCCGGCTTGTCACGCTCCTCACGCCGCTCGCTCCGGCGATCGCAACCCGCGATCACCCGGCGCGACGGACTCGGCGAACACTCCGAACGACGCGGACCCGTCCACTCGCGGGTCCGCGGTCGTTTTTGTCCCCCGTACAATCGGCCCCACGCACCCACGGAGCCCCGCATGGCCGCGCCGACGACATCCCCCGCCACGTTCATTCCCGCCGACTTCGACGGCACGCGCTTCGAGTCGATCGAGCCCCTCGCCCGAGCCCTGCTCGAGCGCCCCGTGAAGTCACGGAGCGAATTGATCGCCTGGCTCATCGACCGCAGCGAGCTCGACGCCGCCTGCAGCGAGGCGGGCGCCAACCTCTACATCGCCATGACCTGCAACACCGAGGACCAGGGTGTGCAGGGCGCCTACGCCGCGTACGTCGAGGAGGTCGCACCCAAGGTCAAGCCCCTGGCCTTCGAGCTCGACAAGCGCCTCGCCAAACTCGCGACCGAGCTCTCCCTCGACGCGGGCGACGGCGGCGAGCGCTACAAGGTCCTGACGCGCGATACCCGCTGCGAGGTCGAGCTCTTCCGCGAGGAGAACGTGCCGCTCGAGACCGAGCTCGCGCTCCTCGGCCAGAAATACGACCAGACCATCGGCGCGATGACCGTGGAGTTCGACGGGCGCGAGCAGACCATGCCCCAGATGGCCCGGTACATGGAATCGACCGACCGCGCCCAGCGCCAGGGCGCGTGGCGCGCCATGATCGCCCGCCGTCTCCGCGACGCCGATGCGATCGACGAGATCTATGACCAGATGATCGCGCTCCGCGACAAGGTCGGAAAGAACGCGGGCTTCACCGATTACGTAGGATACGCCTACAAGGCCAAGCACCGCTTCGACTACGGCGTTCCGCACTGCAAGGCCTTCCACGACGCGTGCGAGCAGGTCATCGTTCCGCTCATCCGGAAGCTCGACGCCAAGCGCAAGTCTGCGCTGAGCCTCGATTCGCTGCGCCCGTGGGACCTCTCCGTCGATATCAAGGGGCGCTCGCCGCTCCGCCCGTTCGCGGGCGGCGCGGAGCTGGTCTCCAAGTCGCGCGTCGTGTTCGGAAGGCTCGATCCGCGCCTGTCCGGGCTCTTTGCGCAGCTGGGCGACGGGCCGGGGCGTTACGACCAGCCCGCGCCCGACGGCGGGCCCGCGTACCTCGATCTCGACAGCCGCAAGGGCAAAGCGCCGGGTGGCTACCAGTACATGCGAGACCGCCAGCGTCGCCCGTTCATCTTCATGAACGCCGCGGGCATGCAGCGCGACGTCTCGACCATGCTGCACGAAGCGGGGCACGCGTTCCACTCCATGCTCTGCGTCGACGAGCCGCTGCTCGCCTATCGCAGCGCGCCGATCGAGTTCTGCGAGGTCGCCAGCATGTCGATGGAGCTGCTCACCCTGCCGCACGTGGGCGGCCCGGGGGGCTTCTACCCCGATTCCAAGGACGAGGCCCGCGCCCGCCGCCACCAGCTCGAGGAGAGCATCACCATCCTCGCGTGGATCGCGACCATCGACGCCTTCCAGCACTGGGTCTACGCCAATCCCAAGCACAGCCGAGACGAGCGCCGCGCGCACTGGCTCGAGCTCGACGCCCGTTTCGGGCGTGCCGTCGATTGGACCGGCTTCGACGACGCGCGCAAGAACGCCTGGCAGCGTCAGACGCACCTCTTCGGCCATCCCTTCTACTACATCGAATACGGCATCGCCCAGCTCGGCGCGCTGGGCCTCTGGCTCCGCTCGCTCGAGGAGGGCCCCGCCAAGGCGATCGACCTCTACATCAAGGGCCTCTCCCTCGGCGGCTCGCGCCCGCTCCCCGATCTCTTCGCCGCCGCCGGATTGCCGTTCGACTTTGGCGCGGGCGCGGTGCGCCGCATCGTCGAGCGCGTCGAGCGCGAACTGGAAAAGCTGCCGGAGTAGGCGCGCGCCATGCGCGATCCGTTGCAAGGCAACACGCCCCGGCCGCCCACTCCCCACTCCCCCGGTTAGTGACCGCTTATCACCGCCCCGGTGCGCACCAAAGTGTCCGTCTTTTTCCCCTCTTTCCAGATTCCCGAAAAAAATCTTCGCACCATCCGGCCCTGCGCGCAACCCCCTCCACGGCCTGCATTTCCGCCATTGCCTATGGCCCATCGCCCTCTGGCTAGTGTCTACTTACCACCGCCCTGGTGCGCACCAAAGTGTCCGTCCGCCCCCTCTTGTGGAGAGCGCGTGCGTGAACCCCGCGCCCTCACCGAGGCCAGCCGGCGGCCCATCACCCGCCACGCAACCCCGGCGTCTTTGACAAGTGAATACGTCCGCCGGGGCACGGGCCTACCCGCCCCGGCGTCAACTGCTCTTGCTCCATCGTCGCGATTCCGGGAAGATGGAGCGCCGCGTCGTCGGCCCGGAGATTCCGCATGATCGCCCGTTCCCTCACGTCGTTGTCCGCCGCCTCTCTCTTCTCCCTGGCCGGATTGGCCCTGGGCGCACCGCCCGTCGATCCCGGCTCATCCACCGCCGGCGCGCCCGCCCAGCCCCGGAAAATGTGGGTCTTTCTGAAGGACAAGGGCTTTGCGGACAGCGCCGCCCAGGACGCCGCGTTGCTGGCGCTCAAGGACTCCGCCCATCCGCGCCAGGTGGCGCGTCGCCAGGCACGCCGCAGCATCGCGGGCTTGTTTGATGCGCGCGATCTTCCGATCGACGCGGGCTATCGGACCAGGATCGAGGCGACGGGCGCGAGGGTTCATGTCGAGAGCCGTTGGCTGAACGCCGTCAGCGTGTACGCGATGCCCGAAGATGTCGCGGAACTCCGCGGGCTTGATTGCGTCGCCGAGGTGCGCCCGGTGCTGGGCGGCAAGCGGCGCGGGTCCGACGCCGAGCCGAGCCTGGCCGACGCCACGGCCACGCGCGGCTTCTATGGCTACACCGAGCCCCAGACCCAGCAGGTCAACCTCGAAGCCCTGCACAACGCGGGCTTCACGGGTCAGGGCGTTGTGATCGGCGTGCTGGACACGGGGTTTCATCGTTCGCACCAGATCTTCACCCAGCCCGCGCACCCGCTGGTCGTGCTCGCCGAGCACGACTTCATCAACAACGATGGCAACACCGACATCGAAGGCGGCGACTATGGCGACCAGCACGTCCACGGCACGCTGATCCTTTCGGTCATCGGCGGCTATCTCCCCGGCACCTTCGTGGGCGGCGCGTACGACGCGCAGTTTGTCCTGTGCAAGACCGAGGACATCACCAGCGAAACGCCCATCGAGGAGGACAACTACGTCGGCGGGCTGGAGCTGTGCGAGGCCCAGGGCGCGGACATCACGACCTCCAGCCTCGGCTACATCGACTGGTACACCCCGGCCGATCTCGACGGGCAGACCGCCGTCACGACCATCGCGGTCAACATCGCCGGCGACAACGGGCTGCACTGCTGCACGGCGGCGGGGAACGAGGGGAACGACGGCGATCCCCACACCAGCACGCTGATCGCGCCCGCGGACGCGTTCCGCGTCATCACCTGCGGCGCGGTGGACTCGGGCGGCAACAGCGCCGGCTTCACGTCGACGGGGCCGACCGCCGACGGGCGCGTCAAGCCCGAGGTGATGGCGCGGGGCGTGGACACGTTCTGCGTCTGGCCCTACGACGACGTGAACTATGCGCAGGCCAGCGGGACGTCGCTCTCGACGCCGGTGGTCGCGTCGGTGGTCGCGTGCCTGACCGGAGCGCGTCCGAACTGGTCGGTCGATCGCATGAGGACGTATGTCACGCGCTCGGCGTCGGACTACGCCGCCACCCACACGACCGATCCGTTGTTCATCCGCGGCTTCGGCATCGTGAACGCGCACCAGGCGTATCTGATCGGTTGCCCGGCGGACCTTGATGCCAACGGGTTCGTCAACGGCGACGACTATGACGCCTTCGCCACGCTCTTTGACATCGGCAACACCGGCGCGGACTTCAACGGCGACGGGTTCGTCAACGGCGACGACTATGACGCGTTCGCCAGCGCGTTCGACGCGGGATGCTGAGGGGGAAGCAGAGAACAAGAAGTGGTCGAGTGGCAAAGTGGTCAAGTGAAGGGCAGAGGCCGCGGAGCCGCGTAGAGAATTCGCCGGGAGTCGGGAGTCGGGAGTCGGGAGTCGGGAGTCGGGCTGAGAATACACCTGACCACTTGACCACTTGTTTATTTGGCCACCCGGCCACCAAACCACGACTGCTTCCCCCCGTCTCGCTGTTTCGCGGCCTACTTGTCCTTCTTTCGCACACCCTTGGCGTTGGCTTCTTCGGCCAGGTCGCGATGGTTCTCGGCGACCGTCGGGTCAAACGGCGAGCCCTTGAGACGCTCCGTCCATTTCGCCAATTCTTCCTTGTCCTGACGCGCTTCGGCCAGGTCATAAAACAGCGTGCACGCCTGGAGCACCTCGACGTGGTTCGGATCTTTCAGGCGTGCCAGCGCCCGGTCGTAGGTCCACTGCGCGTCGGCGCGGGCTCGCTCCCATTCCTTCAGGTGGATGAGCACGGTGCAGCGCATGCCGTGGGCCATCTCGGCGCTGTCGTCCCAGTTCCCGTGCTCGTCCTTGGCGGCGGCGACGAGGGCGTCGGTGTAGGTGAGCGCAACGTCGAGGCGATCGCTTCCGATCATCATCATGGAGGCCTGGCCGAGGTAGTTGCGCGTGCGCGGGTGGCGCGGGCCATAGAGCTCGGTGGCGAGCGCCACGACCTGCTCGAATCGTTCGATCGATTCCTTGGTGCGGCCGGCCTTGGTGAGGTAGATGGCAAGGTTGAAGAGGGAGTTGGCAACGTCGGGGTGCTTGTCGCCGAAGAGCTTGCGCCGGACGGCGAGCGCGTCCTCCATGGGGGGGAGGCCCTCGTCGAGCTTTCCCTGGTTGCAGAGGCTGACGCCGAGGTTGTTGAGGGCGAAGGCCAGCTCGCGCTGATGGGCTTCGTCGTTGCGCCGGGCGGCGATGATCTCGCGATAGATCGCGTCGGCGCGGGGGTCGCCGATCTCCAATGCGTTGGCGAAGGAGTGCTTGAGGTCGAGCACCGCGTCGTGCGACGGCCCGAGCTCGGCCGCGGCGCCGGGGAGGAATTCGGCGCCCATCGCCATGGCCTCCTGCGGACGACGGGTGTCGCAGAGGAGTTGGGCCAGGGCGGCGGTGGTGTAGACGTTGTTGGGCGCGAAGCGGGATTCGGCGGACGTGCCGATCTCGAACGAGGCGCGCAGGTGTTGCTCGCCCTTCTTGAGTTCGCCGACGTTGACGTAGGCACGTCCGATCGTGCCGTGGATAGCGGCCCGGATGCGCGCGTCTTCGATGCTGTCGGGGGCGATGCGTTCGGCGGCGCGATTGAGGGCGTCACGGACGGTGACCTCGCGCCCGAGGGTCATCTCGGGCGACGCGGCCATGATGATCTGGAGGAAGAACTTGTTGATCTGGTCGTTGGTCTGGAGTTCGCGCTCGACCTGTCGGGTCTTGGCCCGCGCCTCGGCCGCCTGCCACAGGGTCGCCGCGATCCCTCCCACCAGCGTCAGAATAATGGCCGTCGTCGCGCCGACCAACGCGCGGTGACGGCGCACGAACTTCCGGATCAGGTACGTGCGCGTCGGCGGGCGCGCCAGGATCGGCTGGTCCTGCAGGAAGCGCCGGATGTCCTCGCCCAGTTCCGCCGCCGTCCCGTAGCGACGCGCCGGATCCTTCTCCAGCGCCTTGGCGACGATGGTCTCGATGTCGCCCCGGAGCGAGGGATCGTGGGCGGCGATGGGACGCGGCTCTTTTTCGCTGATGAGGCGGATGGCGGCGTGGACGCTGGCGGAGCCGACGTCCAGGGGCGGCTTTCCCGCGAGCATCTCGTAGAGGATGACGCCCAGGGCGTAGACGTCCGTGCGGATATCGAGGCGGGCCGGATCGCCCGAGACCTGCTCGGGGCTCATGTACGCGAGCGTTCCGAGCACCTGCCCGGCCTCGGATTGCAGGGTCGCCTGGCCGGCGCGATCGGCGAGGCGCGCGATGCCGAAGTCGAGGATCTTCGGCTGCGCGTCGTGGGTCACGAGGATGTTGGCGGGCTTGAGGTCGCGGTGGATCACGCCGCGCTGGTGGGCGTGGGCGACGGCGTCGCAGACGCGGGCGAAGAGATCGAGCTTGGCGCGGGTGGAGAGGCCGCGCTCGCGCGCGAACTTGTCGAGCGGGCTTCCCTCGACGAGTTCCATGGCGACAAAGGGGATGGCGGCGCCGGAGCGATGGTCGGTGCCGGCGTCGTAGACCTGGGCGATGCCGGGGTGCTGGAGCATGGCGAGGGTCGACGCCTCGCGCGAGAGCCTCCGCAGCATCGACGAGGACACGAAGCCGGGGCGCACGAGCTTGAGGGCGACGGCGCGGTCCGGCGCGTCCTGGCGGGCGGCGTAGACCACGCCCATCCCGCCCACGCCGATGGGCTTGATGATGGTGTAGCGTCCGATGGTGCTGCCGGCGGCCAGGCTGGGCGAGTCCGCGCCCAGGTCGTCGCTGGTCAGGCCGGCGTCGGCGAGGGCCGAGCCCTCGAGGAACGAGGGGTCGGTGTCGTGGTGGGAGAGGAGCGATTCGAGCTCGCGGCGCATGGCCTCGTCGCCGTCGCACTCGCGATCGAGGAGTTGCCGCTGCTCGTCGGGCGGGAGCTCCACGAGGCGTGCGAAGAGTTCGCGTGAGCGCCGATCAAACGCCGCACTCATGCGATCTCCCCGTCGTCGATCGATTCCAGCTCGCGACGCAGCCAGGCGCGCGCGTAGACCCAGTCGTTCTTGACGGTGCCCGTGGAGACGCCGAGCGCCTCGGCGGTCTGTTCGATCGAGAGCCCGGCGAAGTAGCGGAGGAGGACGATCTCGGCCTGGCGCGAGTCGCGGGTTTCGAGACGGGCGAGGGCCGCGTCGAGGCGGAGCAGGTCCATCCCGCCGGCGCCGGTGGCGGGCGTGGGATCGGCGATGAGGTCCTCGCGCAGGTCGGCGCGGGCGCGGTCTCCGCCGTGCTTGGC
>JABWBC010000024.1 GCA_013360695.1 Phycisphaerales bacterium | reverse complement strand
CGGCGCCGAGCCGCGCGTCCGTCGCGGATGTCTTCCTCGCCTTCGTCGTCGCGATGTTCGCCGGGCTGTTGGGGATCGTGGTCGTCATGGCCGCGCTCGTGATCTCGCGCATGGCCCAGGGCCACCCACCGGAAAGCATTCAGGAGTGGCTCACCGCACGCCCCGCGGCCGCACTCCTGCTCACCAACCTCCCGTTCCAGCTCGCGTGCTTTTCGGTGGCGATTCTGTGGCGATGGCATCGCGGCAAGACGCCCGTGCGCCGGCACCTTGCACTCACCGCCCCGGGTTTCACGGGGGCTCAGTGGATCATCGTTCTGCTTGCGAGCGGCGTTCCATTCGCCGTCAGCCTTCTCGCCGCCAGCGCGCTCCCGAGTTTCTCATCCACCGCCGGGCTGACGGACGCGTGGTCGACCATGGGCGTGGCCTCCGCCGCGGTATGGGTGCTGTACATCGGCCTGGCCCCGGGAATCTGCGAGGAGATGCTCTTCCGCGGTCTCATCTTCCGCAGGCTTCTCCGCCGCTGGGGCATCGTTGGCTCGCTCGCGGTCAGCTCAGCGCTCTTTGCGATCGCGCACGTCGACCCGCCCGCCATGGCGTTGGCGTTCACGCTCGGAATCTGGCTCGGCTATCTGACTTGGCGGACCGGCTCGATTCTTCCCTCGATCGCAACTCATGTCACCGTCAATTCGCTCTGGAATCTCGGACAGATCACAACTCGCCAGGTCGCCCTCTCCGAGGCGACCGTTTGGACCATCTCCGGGATCATTTTCGCCGCAAGCGTGCTGTGCTTCATCTTGGCGATCAGGCTTCTCTCATCGCGCCGCCCGCCGGCGGTCGTCGCCACCTCGGCATGACCTCGCACACAAGCGTGGCTGAATGGCGGGCCGCCCCACCGACAAGAAGCTGTGCGCGAGGTTGAGTGTGTCTCCAAACCGCTCGCTCAGTGCCGCACCCCGCACCCCGCGCACACCCCGCCGCTCGCCGCCGCCTTGCGCATGATCGCCTCCACCGCCAGCGGCGTGCCCGAACCTCGCTGCAAATCCTCGAAGAAATACTTGGGCCCGGGCTTGGCGACCGGGGCGACCTGCGCCAGCGTCGCCGCCTCGAACAGCCGCCCGTTCAGCATCACCATCGAGATGCTCTGGCTGTCTCGGATGTTCTGCGACGGGTCCTTCGCAAACAACAAGAGGTCCGCCAGCTTGCCCGGCGCGATCGAGCCGATGTCGTTGTCGAGCCCCACATACCACGCCCCGTCGATCGTCGCCGCACGCAGCGCCTCCATCGGCGACATCCCGCCCTGCGCCAGCATCCACAGCTCCCAGTGCGGCCCGATGCCCGCCATCTGACCGTGCGCGCCGAGCGTCGGCCCGCCGCCCTTGCCGCTCGCTCCGATCACGCCGGCCTGCTTGGCGTCAAGGACGTCCTTCGCCACGCGGCCTTCCATGACGTGGTTCCACTCCTCGTCCGGCGCGTCGGTGCGCCGACGCGAGCGCGGATCAACCACATACCGCGGCACGAACTTCATCAGGTGCTCATTGGCCCACACGTTCGTCTTCGCGTACCAGTAGTTCTCGCCGCCCATGCCGCCGTAGGCCACGACCAGCGTCGGCGTGTAGCCCGTCTGGCTGGCGCCCCAAAGCGTCTCGGCGTCGCGATAGATCGCCTCGACCGGGAGCGTGTGCTCGACCGACGTATGCCCGTCGGCCACCATCGTCATGTTGTGCTGGTAGAGCGCGCCGCCCTCGGGCACCACCATCATGCCCACCCGGCGCGCCGCCTCGAGCACCATCTGGCGCTGATCGCGCCGCGGTTGGTTGTAGCTCTTCACGCTGAACGCGCCCACCGCCTTCATCCGCTTGAGGTGGAAGATCGCGTCGTCGAGGCTCTCGATCTCGGCCTTGTACGCGCCCGCCGCACCGTATAGGATCGTTCCCGTCGAGAAGATCCGCGGCGTCGTGATCATCCCCGCCTTCGCGAGCTCGCTCGCAGAGAAGACCGACTCCGTCCCGTTGCTCGGGTCGTGGATCGTCGTCACCCCGAACGCCAGGTTCGCCTGCGCGCTCCAGTTGTTCTGCGGCGTGATCCCGTTCTCGCCCTGCGCGCCGTGCGCGTGAACATCGACAAAGCCCGGCGACACCACGCCGCCCTTGCCGTCGATCACCGTCGCGCCCGCCGGAATCGCGACTTCCTTCTCCGTTCCGACCGCCTTGATCCGATTGCCTTCAACCACGATCACGCCGCGGTCGATCACCTTGCTACCCCGCTTGGCCGCGTCGAACGCGCCCGCCGGGTTCTCCATCGTGAGGATCTTGACGTTCTTGATGGCGATCACGCTCGCCGAGCCGTCTCCCTTCACGGGCACGTCGTACTTGGCCGAGAGCTTGATCGTCGCCGTGGTCACTGGCGCCGCCTTTTCCTCCGCGGCGTTGGCGAACTTGGACTGCGCGAGCGCCTCCGCGACGCGCACCGTCGAAAGCTCCGGCCCGATGGTCCAGTGGACCGCGCTACTGTCGCCCGACCAGTGCAGATAGGTGCCCGCGTCGCCGCTCACCTTCACCAAGGGCAGCCCGGAGCCGCCCGGGCCGACGCTGACGGCCTTGCCCGTGTCGACGAACGGGGCGATGTACACGCGGTACCGCTCGACGAACGCGATCCACTTGCCGTCCGGGCTCACGACCATCTCGGTCGCCCAGTCGCTCTTGTAATGCGTGCGTTCGCCTTCCTTCGGCGTCGTGCCGTCGACGGGCACAGACAGAAGCGACACGCTGTCCGAATCACTCCCGCCCTCGCGCGCCGTCAGGAACACGCGATCGTTCGCCGTGCCGAACTGCGGCGAGTTGCCGCGGCGCGAGATCAGGTGCGGCTTCTCCTGCGCGTCAGGATTGACATTCGCATTCTCGGCGGGCGCGGCATACACGCCCGGGTCACGCCCCCAGAGCGGGCTGGTCAGATAGCCGCCGCCGCCCTTCTCGAACACGACCATCTTGCCGTCGGGGCTGAAGACGGGGTTGGAGTAGTGACCGGGCTCGGTCGTGATGTTGTTCGACTCGCCGCCCTTGGAAGAGACGACGCGCACGCTCGCGAGACGTTCGTCGTTCCACGCAACGAACACGATGTCATCGCCGTCACGCGACCAGCTGGGCGAGTACTCGAACTCGTCCGTCGCATTGGTCAATCGCTTGGGCTCACCGACCGACTTGCCGTCAAAGCTCGCGATGTAAAGATGTCCCAGCGCCTGGAACACCACGCGGTCGCCCTTGGGCGACACGGTCGCGTTCTGGATCATCTTGGCGTCGAACGAGGCCGGCGCAACCTCGACCGGGAAACGCACCGCGTCCGCCACCTTGCGGCTGTTCTTCACGCGGAAGGGGATCACCGTGTCCTTGCCCGTCGCCATGTCCACGCGCCGGATCTTCCCCTTGGACCACAGCACCATCGACTTCCCGTCGGGCATCCACGCCATCGCGGGGTACACGCCGTGGACGGCCCACGTTTCCTGGTTATCGCGTTCCAGGGGCGAATACACCGCGCGCGTCCGCCCGCTCTCCAGGTCCATCACGAACAGCGTCGTCTGGTAGCGAACGCGCCGCACAAACGCCACGCTCTTCCCGTCGGGCGAAGGCACGGGGCGGCACGCGCCGCCGGGCCCCGCGATCAACCGCTCCGTCGTCTGCGTCTTCATGTCGAGACGATCGACGGCATAGATACCGGGATTGCTGTCCTTGTCGTACTCAAACCCGCCGCCCGCCGACGCGTCGAGGCTGTAGTAGAGATACCGCCCGTCCGCGGAGATCGCCGGTTCGCCCGTGTCCTTCTGCTCGCTCTGCTTGGCCGTCAGCTGCACGCCGTCGGCCTTGCCCGAAACGTGGTACATCCACATCTCGCCCGCGCCCAGGCTTCGGCGGCTCGTGAAGTGCTTGCGCGCCACGACGTACTGCGAGTCGGGCGTCCACACCGGCTGCGTCACCAGCCGGAAACTCTCCTTGGTGATCTGGCGCAGCCCCGTGCCGTCGGGCTTCATGATCCAGATGTTGTCGCCCCCCTTGCCGTTCTCGCCCGTGCGATCGGAGACAAACGCAATCCACTGCCCGTCGGGGCTAAACCGCGGCTGCATGTCCCACTGCAAGCCTTCGGCGATGCACGTCACCCGCGAGCCGTCGCCCGATCCCTCGATCGGCATCGTGTAGAGATCGCCGAGCAGGTCGAAGACGATCGACTTGCCGTCGGGCGAGACGTCGACCGACATCCATGTGCCTTCGTCGGTGTCGAGCGTGACGTCCTTCCAGCCCCAGCCGCCGCGCGAGCCATCGCTGGGCGGATTGGAGACGTCCCACTTGCCGTCCGATCCGTCGTTCTTCTTTTCGGGCTCGGGAGCCTTCTCCGCCGGCGTGGCGGGCTTGGTGTCCTGGGCCAGGCACACGTTGAACGAGCACAGGAAACCAACCGAGATTCCGGCCGCAAGCCCGGCGAGGGCGAAGACTCGACGCATGGTGAACTCCTGTCGCAAGGATGGCATTATTGATGGCAAATCGCCCCCGCGCGCAGGCTTTCGCGCGATTCGCCATAATGGCGATCGACGGGTGGCGGCGTCTGTGCCGCGCCCGATCAGTCGGGGAGATTGTCCATGTCGATGAACCTGCTCCGTCACCCGCTCGCGTGCGTCGTTTCGCTGCTGGTGCTGCTTTGTACCGTGCTGCTGATGAGCGGATGCGGCTCGTCGGGCTCGCTCCGCGCCACCGACCTTCGGGCCGAATACCGCACCGAGCCGCTGGGGCTTGGCACGACGATTCCCCGGCTGTCGTGGGAGCTGCAAGCGACCTCGTCGTCCGCTCGAAACCTGTCGCAGGCGGCCTACCAGGTTCTGGCGGCGTCATCTCCCGACCTGCTCGCGCCTGGCAAGGCGGACCTGTGGGACTCGGGGCGGGTTGATTCGCACGCGACCAACCAGATCGAGTACGCCGGCAAGCCCCTGGCCTCGCGCTCGCGCGTCCACTGGCGCGTCCGCGTGTGGGATCAGGCCAATGCCGAATGCGACTGGAGCAAGCCCGCTTCGTTCTCGATCGGCCTGCTCGATCAATCGGAATGGAAGGGCGAGTGGATCGGGCTGGACGACGGTCCAAAGCCGCCGCTGACCCAGGATGTTCGCGACGAGATGCGTGCGATGCCGTGGATCAGGCTCGCGGGCCCGCCCGCGCGGGAGCAGCGTGCCGCCACGTTCCGCTCGGAGTTTGAGGTTCGCGCCGATTCGCCGATCGCTTCCGCGTTCTTCGCGGGGACGGCCGACATGATCGCCGATGTCTCGATCAACGCGCACGCGGTTGGTCAACTCACGCGATGGAACCTGCTCACGCCAATCGACGCCGCCGCGGCGCTCGCCAAGGGCAAGAACGCGATCTCGATCCGCGTCGTCAATCACGACGGGTTCAACCCGGCCGTCACGGGCGAGTTGTTCGTCACCTACGCGGACGGGCAGGTGCAGCGCGTGCCGTTCAACGGCCTGTTCAAGCTCTTCGAGGGTCTCGCGCCGGCCGAAGCCGATCGTGTCGGCTTTGACGTGTCGTCTTGGAAGGCGGTCGAGGTGGTAAGAGGGCAGCCGTGGGGCGGCAACCGCAACACCGAGCACTATTTCTCGCCTGCGCCGTACCTCCGCACGACATTCGCGACGCCGCCGGGAAAGACGATCGCCAACGCGACGCTGTACTCCACGGCCCTGGGTCTCTACTGGGCCGAGATCAACGGGCGGCGTGTGTCGAACGATCTCTTCACGCCGGGCTGGACCGACTACAACCACCGCGTCTACCACCAGACGTACGACGTGACCGACATGCTGTCGGGCGGCGAGAACTGCCTGGGCGCTGTGCTGGGCGACGGCTGGTACGCGGGGCTCATGGGCTACACGGGCCAGCGGCATTACTACGGGCAGGCCGCCCGATTCCGCGCCCAGCTTGAGATCACCTACACCGACGGCTCGCACGATGTGATTACGACCGGGCCCGGCTGGCTCGCGGCATTCGGGCCGATCCGCGCCACGGACAACTACATGGGCACGGTGTACGACTCGCGCCTGGAGATTCCGAACTGGTCGACGTCGGGGTTCGACGCGTCGAAGTGGAATGCGCCGGCGACGGGCGTGAAGTCGCGGGCGGCACGGCGTGCCGCAGACGTGACGGCGAAAATCGCGTCCAAGATCGAGAACGGCAAGCTCTCGCTGGCGATCAACCCGCAGAATCTCGGCGATCCGGCGTACGGCATCGCCAAGGTGCTCGACGTCGAGTACAAGGTCGGCAACGACAAGAAGTCCGTCTCGCTTCGCGAGGGAGAAACGCTGACCCTCCCGGGCAACGGCGAGCGCGGCGAGCTCTCGGTCACGCGCGCGATGTTTGGTGAACCCGAAAAGCCCGCGCCGGCCTTCGTGATCGAGCCCCAGCCCGCCGAGCCTGTGCGTCACTTCGAATCGCTCCCGGCGCGGTCGGTCAGCGAGCCTCGCCCCGGGCGATTCGTCTTCGATCTCGGGCAGAACATGGTCGGATGGACGAAGCTCAATGTGAGCGGCAGGGCGGGGCAGACGCTCACGGTGCGCCACGCCGAATTCCTCAATCCCGACGGCACGCTGTACACGTCCAACCTCCGCGGCGCGACCGCCACCGACTTCTTCACGCTCAAGGGCGGGCGCGAGACGCTCGAGCCGCCCTTCACGTTCCACGGCTTCCGCTACGTCGAGATCACGGGGCTTGATTCCATGCCGCCGGCGTCGATGGTGACGGGCATTGTGGCGCACAGCGACATCAAGCAGACCGGCACGTTCGAGTCGTCCGATCCTTTGGTGAACCAGCTCTTCCACAACATCATCTGGGGGCAGAAGGGCAACTATTTCGAAGTGCCGACCGACTGCCCGCAGCGTGACGAACGCCTGGGCTGGACGGGCGACGCGCAGTTCTTCATCAAAGCCGCGTCGTACAACTTCGACATCGCGGCGTTCATGTCGCGCTGGCTGAAAACCCTGGCGCACGATGCGCAGTTCGAGGACGGGACGTTCGCGCACGTGGCGCCCAAGGTGAACGAGCGCGGCGGTTCGACCGCCTGGGGCGACGCGGCGATCGTGTGTACGAACTGGATGTTCCACGCGTACGGCGACACTCGCATCATCCGCGAAAACTATGCGCCGATGCAGCGCTACATGAAGTGGCTGGATTCCAAGACGACCAACGGCATCGCGAAGGTGGGAGGCTTCGGCGATTGGGTCAACCTCGGCGATCCGATGTCGCAGGACCTGATCGACACGGCGTACCGGGCCGAGTTGCTCCGCATGATGACGGAGATGGCGATGGTGATCGGCAAGAGCGACGACGCGCACGCCTACGACGCGGCGCGGAATGAGACCGTGGCGGCGTTTCGCGCGAGGTTCCTCGCGGAGGACGGCTCGCTGCGCGAGAGCGGGCAGACGGGCTACGCACTGGCGTTCACGATGGGATTGATCCCGCGCGAGCGGATGGGCGACGCGGCGAAGCACTACGCGGCGGCGATCGAGCGGAAGAACTGGCACCTGGCGACGGGCTTCATCGGCACGCCGCGGTTGCTGACCGGGCTGCATCAGGCGAATCGCGACGACGTGGCGCATCGCCTGCTCTTCAACGACGACTATCCGTCGTGGTTGTACCAGGTGAAGCTGGGCGCGACGACCATGTGGGAGCGTTGGGACGGCTGGACGCCCGAGCGCGGCTTCCAGGATGTGGGGATGAACTCGTTCAATCACTACGCATTCGGGGCGGTGGGCGATTACATGTTCGGAGACATCGCGGGCATCAGGCCGCTGGAGCCGGGATTTGCGAGGGTTCGGATCGCGCCCGTGGTTGAGCGCGGGATGAGCGAGGGAAAGGCCTTCGATCATGTGAGCGCGAAGTATCGTTCGATTGCCGGGACGATCGAGTCTTCGTGGAAGTGGGTTGATGGACGGGTGGTGTTGAAGGTGGTGGTGCCGCCGAATGTGGTGGCGGAGGTGGCGCTGCCGGCGAGTGATCCCGCGAAGGTTCGGATGGATGGGCGGGCGGTCGAGGGCGCGAAGGTCGATCTTGGGCGGGTTGTGGTGAAGCTGGGGTCGGGTGAGTACGAATTCGAGTTCGTGCCGGGAAAGTGATGCGACGCGCGGTGAACCGAAGAACGTGGTCAAGCCCCCAAAGGCGGGGCTTGGCCACGGCACCCGGCGTGGCACGCCGAGGGAAATAGCCAACGCGCCAAATGAAGAGGAGGCGACGATGGCAGGGCACGCGCGTGGCCAACAGGTTGGCCACGCCACCCGGAGCCCGGTCCCGGCCGGTGTATTCACTTGTCAAAGACGCCGGGGTTGCGCGGCGGGTGATGGGCCGCCGATTGGCCTCGGTGATGGCGCGGGGCACGCACGCGCTCTCCGATAGGGGGGCGGACGGACACTTTGGTGCGCAAAATCGCGGTGGTAAGTAGGCACTAGCCGGAAGGCAACGGGCCATGGGAAAGGCAGGAAACCAAGGCCGCCAAGGGAGTTGCGCGGGGGGAGGCGGTGCGCAAAGATTTTCTTCGGAAATTTCGAAAGAGGGAAAAAACACGGACACATTGGTGCGCACCAAGGCGGTGATAAGCGGGCACTAACCCGGGGACGTGAGTCGTGAGTGGTGAGTCGTAAAGAGAAGAGGGAGCTCGAAGGGCTCGAAGAGCGCGAAGGTGACCCGCGGCAGTCGGCATTCATGATTCGGCAGAGATGAGGCAACTCGGAGGAATCAGAGGAGAGCCGAGGCCGCAGAGGTCGCGGAGGGGAACGGAAGAGAAGAGGAGGAAGAGCACGGACAGAAAGACGTGTCCGTGGCACGGGCTTGGGAATTTTGAGAAACGTGCAATGCCCGGATTGGCCACGCCACCCGGAGAATGAGGAAGAGGTGAGGAGAGAAGTGCGGAACAGTCATGTGACGCGGGTAGGGAAGGAAGTCGTGTCCGGGTATCGGGCCACGATTCGATAAAAAAACCCCGGGCGGGTGCCCGGGGCTTTGGAATGCGGGACGCGATCTATGGATTAGCAGCCGACATCGAAGCGAGAGGCGAAGGCGTCGTAGTCGTCGCCGTTGACGAAGCCGTCGTGGTTGAAGTCGGCGCCGGGGTCGGCGACGTCGAAGAGGGAGGCGAAGGCGTCGTAGTCATCGCCGTTGACGAAGCCGTCGCGGTTGAAGTCGGCGGGGCAGGGGATGGCAACCCACTGGTTGCCGTCGATGAGGGTGAAGTCGACGAGGGTGGGCTCGCCGAGGTTGTTGGTGCCTTCGGGCATGCCTCCGGCGACCTGGTTGGAGAGGAAGTCGTTGCCGGAGCCGTTGATGAAAGCGACGACCTTGATGGGGTTGGTGCCGGTCCAGCCGAGTTCGGCGAGGTCGATCTGGAGCTCGAGTCCGGTGGTGACGGCTTCGGGGTTGAGGACGCCGGAGCCGTCGACGCCCTCGGTGTTGGTGTTGTCGATGTAGCCGCCGAGGAGGCCGGGGATGCCGACGGGGTTGAGGGGATCAACGAGGAGGGATTCGCTGGCCTTGCGGGGGGCGTAGTTGGCGTAGACGGCGGCGAGACCGCCGGTCTGGGGGTCGATACGGGTGCCGTTGAAGAAGAGGGGGTTGAAGTCGAGCTTATCGCCGCCGACGAAAGAGCTGTAATCGAGGACGCTGGAGCCATCGAAGAGGGCGCCGTCGGTGCGGAGGGTGGCGGCGTTGGTGTACATGTCGAAGCCGGAGGCGCCGGTGCCGCTGCCGTTGGTGACGTTGATCCAGTAATCGACGGCGACGCCGGCATCGAGCTTCATGCCGGCGATGCGGTTGATGCCGTTGTAGTCAACGTCGACGTTGTTGTTGCGGATGATGTTCTGGCCTTCGCCCGGGATGCAGTCAAGCATGATGGTGAGCTTGTTGTAGTTGGTCTCGAGGTTGCCGCCGAGGAACATGTAGAGCTGGTCGCCGATGATGACGGCGTTGAAGTTGTCGAGCTCGGAACCGGTGCAGAGGTCGCGGTCACCCTCAACGTTGTCGCCGAACTGAGTGGGCAAGTTCTGGACCCAGAGGTTGTCGCCGTATGCGGCGTCCTTGATGCCGTCGATGGTGACCTGAGCGGCGGCCTGGCCGGCGAGCGCCATGAGGGCGAGGGCGGTCAGCTTGTTCTGAAACTTCATCTTCTTTACTCCCTTGTCAAGAGACGGTGCAGAGAATCGGAATCGCGCGACGCCGCACCCGCGGAGTCCGCGCTGTCATGAATGTCCGGTGGCGAGAAGCAATCTCTCTCTCCCGCAGACCGAGACTTCCAATGGTAACGGGTCGAGGAGCGTGCTTCTAGCCATTCTGTGTGCGGGGCGCGGCGGTTTCACAATTGGATGACGCGAACGCCCCACGAATCGCGGGGCGGCGGGCCGCCGAATCGGTGGGGAAGCCGCTATCCTGTGGCCCGGCCCGCAATCTGAGCGGGAGAGCGGCAGCACTCGAACAAACGTGAAACAGAATTCATCGCCCAATTCGTCGCCGAGTTCGTTCTTCCGTCGCCTGTTTCGGGCGCAGGAATCGGGGCTGGCGCTGGTGGTGGTGCTGGCGGGCGTGCTTTTGGCGATCTTCGGTGGCTCGAAGCCGAAGCTGATTTCGGTGCCGATCGCGGCGGACGCGGTGGTGCAGGCAACGGAAAGAGCAATATCCGTGTCTCGCAATGGCGCAAGCACGGAGTATTCGGTCGCGGATGGGTGGTCGCTGCGTGGCGAGCCGGGAGCGCAGTCGCTGGCGCGGAAGACGACGGTCAACAAGTTTCTTGATCCCGATAACCTTGTTCTGGTCGCCAAGGACGCGTCGTTCATCGCGATCATGGCGATCGGGATGACGGCGATCATCGTGATGGGGGGGATTGATCTTTCGGTGGGATCGATCTATGCGCTGGCGGCGATCGTGGGCGCGTATGCGCTCAAGCACCTGCAGGCCGGGGCGCTGGGCATCTCCGCGACGGGTTCGGTGACGGGCGAGGGCGGAGCGGCGTGGTTCATGTCGATCCCTGTTGGGATCGGTGTGTGCTGCCTCGTCGGCGCGGTGTGCGGGCTGGCGAACGGGGCGATGATCGTCGGTCTGCGCGTGCACCCGTTCGTCATCACACTCGGAACTATGGCGGTGATACGCGGCGCGGTCTTCCTGGTGACGCGCGGCGATTCGATCGTGGGGTTCCCGAGTTCGTTTACGTCGGGGTTCTTCAAGGCGCCGATCATGGGTGTGAATCCCGTGCCGGTCTTTGTGATGCTGGTGGTCGTTGCGATCGGCGGGGTGGTGCTGTCGCGGACGGTGCTGGGTCGGCGGGCGTATGCGATCGGCGGGAACGAGACGGCGGCGGTCTATGCGGGTATCCCGGTGGGGCGTGTGAAGATCATCCTGTACACGCTGTGCGGGATGCTGGCGGGGCTGTCGGCGGCGGTATATCTCGGGTATCTCGGCGCGGCGTCGCCGGACGCGGGGCAGGGGTATGAGCTGCCGGTGATCGCGGCGACGGTGATCGGCGGGGCGTCGCTCTCGGGCGGTCGCGGGTCGGCGATCGGGGCGCTGCTGGGGGCGATCCTCATTCAGTTGATCTCGAACGCGATGATCATTCTTGAGATCGATACGAGCTACACGCAGGTGGTGATGGGGGCCGCGATCGTGGCGGCGGTGTTCCTGGATCAGGTGAAGACACGGTTCATGCCGCGCGGGAAGTAGCCGCGCGTTCACGGTGCTTTTTTCATCCGAAGCGATGGAGGATGTTCATGGAAGCCAAACGTTTCATGTCGGCCTTGGCGGCGTCGTTGATCGGGTCGGTCGCGATGTTGTCGCTGGGCGGGTGCGAGGGGAAGAGCGAGCCGGCGAAGCCCGCGCCCACGGCGGGAGAGGCCAAGCCCGCGGAGAACAAACCTGCCGACAACAAGGCGGCGGAGGCCAACCCGGCGGAGAAGCCCGCAGCGCCGGCGGAAGGGAAGAAGTCGCTGACGATCGGCGTGATCGCCAAGAGCCAGAGCAACCCGGTGTTCCAGGCGGCGAAGACCGGCGCGTTTGACGCGGCGAAGGAGCTGTCGGCGAAGTTGGGAGTCGAGATTAAGATCGACTGGCAGACGCCGCCCTCGGAAGATGCGCAGAAGCAGGCGCAGGCGATCGAGCAGCTTGTTGCCAAGGGAGTTGATGGGATCACGGTGAGCTGCACCGACGGCAACGTGCTCAAGGCGCCGATCGACGCGGCGGTCGAGAAGGGCGTGCCGATCATCACGTTCGACTCGGACTCCGCCCAGTCGAAGCGCATGGCGTATTTCGGGACCGATGACGTGATCGCCGGGCAGACGGTGATGCGCGAGCTGGCCAAGGCGATGGGCGACAAGGGTGTCGTCGCGATCCTGGCGGGCAACCAGACGGCGCCGAATCTCCAGGCGCGCGTCAAGGGCGTGAAAGAGGAGATGGCCAAGCACCCGAACATCAAGCTCAAGGAAGTCTATTACCACAAGGAAACGCCGGCGGACGCGGCGGCGATGGTGCAGCAGGTGCAGACGGCGAACCCGGACATCACGGGCTGGGCGATGGTGGGGGGCTGGCCGCTCTTCACGGAGAACGCGCTGGACGGCGTGTATGACAAGGCGAAGGTGGTGAGCGTGGATCACCTGCCGACCCAGCTCGGCTATGTGCGCAAGGGGCAGGTGCAGGCGCTGATCGGGCAGGATTGCTACGCGTGGGGGCACACGACGGTGACGATGCTGGTGGACTATGCCCTCAACAACAAGAAACCGGAGAAGGTGATGAACACGTATGACCTGCCGATCGTGACCAAGGAGAACGTCGACAAGTACGACGGCCTGTGGACGAAGTGGATGGGAAATTAGTGGGTGGTTCGTCGCCGAATTGAGCGGCGTGTGCTCGCCACGGCAGTGGGCAATAGGGGATGGGCAATGGTGACGCGGCCTATGGCGTGTTCCTGCTGTCGAGAGCGCGTGGACTGCTGAACATGAGGCCCGCCTGAGAGAGGCGGGCCTTTTTCATTGGCAGGGCGCGTGGTCCACGGGGTTGACCACGCCACCCGGAGCAGGTGAAGTCACTTGCCAGCGGGACCGCCGGGCCAGGCGAAAACGAGATCAGCTTGCCAGCGTGACGTCTTGGGCCTGCCAGGAAGCGTCGGGGGACCACCAGTAGCGGAGGACGTGGCCGTCGTCGTTGGCACCGAGGAGGATGATGCGTCCGTTGGGCGTGGTGACGCCGCGGATGGCGCCGGTGGGGAGGAGGGCGGTGCCGATGACGTCGGAGAGGTTGGCGACTTCCCAGTTTTCCATGCCCGGGGCCCACCAGTAGACGGAGAGGTTTCCGCTGGTGTCGCGGCCGGCGATGTTCAGGCCGCCCCAGGGCGTGACGTAGCTGGAGGTGCTGACACCGACCATGGAGGGGCCGCTGAACTGATCGGTGAGGTTGGTGTTGACCCAATCGCCGCCGAAGGAGGGAACCCACCAGCTGACGGTGACGTCGCCGGAGGCATCGACGCCGGCGAGGTTGATGCCGCCCCAGGAGGTGAGGTAGCAGGTGAGGCCGCCGGCGATGGGGGAGGCGCCGGTGATGGCGGAGAGGTTGTCGGTGCGCCAGAGGTCGAGGCCGGGGGCCCACCAGATGGACTGGATATTGCCGGCGGAATCGAGGCCGGCGATGTTGAGGCCGTTCCAGTCGGTGACGTAGCTGATGATGGGTCCGACGAGCGCGGGCATGGCGAGGGACTGGGCGCGGAGGTGGTCCTGAGCGATGTTGGAGTAGGTCCAAGCGCGGCCGTTGGCCGTTGAATTGCCGTCCCGAGTGAACATGACGAGGTCGCCGTTGGACTTGAGTCCGGCGATGTGAACGACGCCTTCGAGGTCGGTGAAGGCGGTGATCTGGCTGGTGATGATGGCCGAGCCGTAGACGGAGGTGGTGAGGTTGCCGAAGGCCCACGAGCCGTTGGCGTTGCGAACGAAGAGGAGGAGGCCGGAGGCGCTGGGTGCGGCGGCGTATGTGAGGGAGTCGGAGGGATCGACCCAGGAGATCATGTCGCCGGTGAGTGCGGGCGAGCCGGTCATGGCGTGGAGGTCTTCGAAGGTCCAGGTGCCGTCGGTGCCTTCCTTGAATGCGATGGCGGTGTTGTCCGGGGCGCGGGTGACGAAGGTGAGCTGTTCGTAGTTGGAATCGGCCCAGACCGAGCCGTTGACGGTGCCGGCGGGTCCGGTGAGGTTTCGCGGGTTGGTGTTGTCGCCACCACCACCGCCTCCGCCGCCACCGGTATCACCGCCACCTCCGCCGCCACCGGTATCACCGCCACCACCTGTATCACCACCTCCGGTGTCGCCACCACCGGTATCACCGCCACCTCCGCCACCACCTGTATCACCACCACCGGTGTCGCCACCACCTGTATCACCGCCGCCGTTGTCGGGCGGGGGATTGAAGGTGTCGGTGAGAGCGTCGAGCTTGACGTTTGTGGAGGAGACGATGACGTTCTGCTCGAGGTGGTATCCGGTGGCGATGGTGGTGAAGCGGACGGTGTAGGTTCCGGGTTCGACGGCGATTTGGTAGTTGCCGGCGGCGTCGGTGGTGTAGGTGGCGACCACGGCGCTCGTGGCGTCGAGTATGTCGATTTGCACGCCGGCGGCGCCCTCGCCGATGGTGTAGAACTGGTTGGCGTTGGAGTCGGTGTAGACAACGCCCAGGACGTAGATGGCGACGTCGTTGATGCCCTGATAGCCGAACATTTGTGTGGAGTAGCTGGAGTAGCGAGCGCCGGTGGGGATGAGGAGTCCAGCGCCGAACTCGTCGTAGTGGAAGGATTCGTCGAAGTCCTCGTAGAGACTGAGGACGTTCTTGCGGTGGTCGACGGAATCGAGCCAGGCGCGGTGGACTTCGTCGATGTCGTCGTAACCGGCGGCGATGTTCTCGCCGGCGGAGTAGACGTAACCCTGGGCGGTGGCGCGATCGGTGGGTGAGTTGCCCTGGAGGTCGATGTGGGAGAAGAAATCCTGCTCGGCCATGGCCTGGCTGTGGAGGCGCGAGGCGAGGGTCAGCTGTTCGTTGAGGGCGAGGGGTTCCTGGGGTACGAGCTTGTCAATCTCGGCGTCGGTGAGGTCGGCGGTGAGGTCAAGGCCGAGCAGGGCGGCCTCGGCCATGGGGTTGGCACGTGCACGATTGACGAGTTCCAGGAGGTAGACCTCCTGGGCGGACCAGGAGAACGCGAGGAGTTGACGCGGCTCGAGCGACTCGGCCAGGAGCGGGGGCGTGCAGCGGCACGCCGAGCCGGATCGCGTCGCGAGTGCCGTGCGCCGCAGAATCCTCGCCGCGTGGCGGTCGTGTCGAAGGTCGCTGGCGTTCATGGAATGTCCCTCTCCCCGGATTGAGAGATCGGCAGGAAGGGAGGGGATGATGATGGCGCGTGAGTTGCGCAGAATCGCGGGGCGGGGGGTGGTGCGAGATCTATCGCGCTCGCGGAGCGTGCGGCGCGTGCGGGGCGGGTTCTGGGGCCGTGCGGGGCGATACCATGTGGCCCGAGAACCGCGACCGCAGGAGCCGCCATGCCTGATTCGCCGCCCGTGACGCCCGAGGAGATCCAGGAAGCCGCCGGCAAGTTTCGCGACGATGTCGCGGGCGTGCGCGAGCAGATTGCGCGGGTGGTGGTTGGTCAGCGTGAGGTGGTGGACGCGGTGCTGACGTGCCTGTTCTGCTCGGGGCACGTGCTGCTGGAGGGCGTGCCGGGGATCGGAAAGACGCTTTTGGTGCGAACCTTGGCGCGGGCGCTGCGTCTGTCGTTCGGACGGATCCAGTTCACGCCGGACCTGATGCCGGCGGACATCTCGGGCACGACGGTCGTGGTCGAGAGCGACGCGAGCGAGGCGAAACGGCAGCGAGTATTTCAGTTTCAGCCCGGACCGGTGTTCTGCCAGATTCTGCTGGCGGACGAGATCAACCGAGCGACTCCCAAGACACAATCGGCGCTGCTCGAGGCGATGCAGGAGCGGGCGGTAACGGTGGGCGGCACAACGCACCAGCTTCCGGCGCCGTTCCTTGTGATGGCGACGCAGAACCCCATCGAGCAGGAAGGCACGTACCCGCTCCCCGAGGCGCAGCTGGACCGGTTCTTTTTCAAGCTGCTGGTCGGGCCGCCGGGGCGAACGGAGTTGTCGGAAATCTTGAATCGAACGACGCGCGGGAATGATGCGGAGGTGTCGCCGACGCTGGACGCGGCGGGAATTCTGGCGCATCAGGCGCTGGTGCGGCGGGTGCCGATCGCGCCGCATGTGCAGGACTACGCGGTGCGATTGACGCTGGCGACGCAGCCGCGGGCGATCGGGGGCGAGTACGCGACGCCGATGGTGAATCAGTATGTGCGGTTGGGGGCCTCGCCCCGAGCGGCGCAGTCGCTGGTCTTGGCGGGCAAGTGCCGCGCTCTGATGGAGGCGAGAGAGAGCGTGGCGATCGACGACATCCGGTGGGCGGCGGGGAACTCGCTGCGGCACCGATTGATCCTGAACTTCGAGGCGCACGCGGAGGGCGTGACGCCCGATTCGATCGTGCAGAATCTGGTCTCGACTCTGCCGCTCGAGGCGGCGTGAGACAAGACAATCACCACGGAGCGGCACGGTGGGGCACGGAGCGGGAATGAGAGAACGGGAACTCGCCAACTCGCGTGCGGGTCGCCGTCCGGTGGCGTCGATCGCACGGCGCGATCACCGAACGCGGCCGAACGTCGAGGCGAGGCCGCGAAAGCCTCGACTGACAGCGCTGGTGGCACTTGTGGTGTCTGTCGCGGTGATCATGATCGTGCGGCCGGCGATCGGGCAGACTGAATCACGGATTCCGCTGGTTGTGGACGCGATCGAGCCTCGGATCGACGTGGTGGCGGGGTCGATGCTGGTCGCGCCGGTGCGGGTGGTCGGCGATGCCTCCGATGTGAAATCGCTTCCGGCTCGACTCGACGATGGGCGAAAGGTCGAGGCGCTGCTGCGTTGCATCTCGGTGACGCTTGATCCGAGTGCGCCCGCGACGTGGCTGCCCCCGGCGGCGACGTGGAGCGTCGACACCAAGCGAGCGGGCGGGCCTGACGGCGTCGGCGCGACGTGGGTGCTGGTGATGCAACTGCCGGCGGATGCGGCGGGGCAGAGCGTGTGGGTTGGGAACAGCAAGCTTCCGCTGAACTGGCTGCCGGCGCCGACGGCGCTGGTGCGGGCGGGGGATCGATTCGGGTGGCCAGCGCCGATCGAGGCGGCGAGGCTGACGCCGGAACTGCGGGCCTTGTTGACGCCCGAGGGCGAGAGCCCGGTTCGGCGATGGCGGCATCGGCTGGTGACGACGGGGCTGGATCCGCGGCGCGAGGCGGAGGCGCGGCTGACGCTTGGACTGTCGGAGTTCTCCGATCCGATCCTGGAGGCGTTGGCGCGTCAGAGCGAGGCGAGGTGGAGCGTCGCGATCGCGTGGCTGTGGCGAGATCGGCCTGAACTCGCGCAGCGGCTCGCGAAGCGGATCGCGTGCATCGTTGACTTTGGCGCGGGGCACTTCGCGCCGGCGTGGGCGATCGATCAGGCCGAACTGGACGCTCTGGTCGCGGACCTGGTTGATCCCGACCTTTCGACGGACGGGCGGATCGCGCGGGCGGAGACGTGGCTGAAGGCGCAGGAGCCGATCGTGGCGTGGCTCGCGGATGACGCGGGGCTCTCGGCGCCCGACGCGATCGACGATTCGCTGACGAACACCGTGAGCAGTGCGCGGCTCGCGAACCTGACCGATCGAGGGCTGACGGTCTCGTTCGGGGCGACGGGCGCGAAGGCAGAACTTTCGCCGATCGAGGCGTTGCGGGCCACGACGCTTGAGGTTTCGATCCCCGGGACTTCGTCGGTCAGGGACGACTGGGACGAGTCGGGCGCGTCGATGGTTCTGACTTCGGGGTCGTGGGGCGTTTCGCTGTCGCCGTTGGCGGAGCGTGTGACGGTTCGCCCGCCGGGGCGGACGTTCGGGGGCTTGCAGGCGGACCTGACGCTGCGTTCGTGGCGTTCTCCGTCGAGTGCGGCGGGGTTCTCCGCGTTGCCGGAAACGCGGGCGATGCTGGCACGTGGATCGCCGGTGGCGGGCGGCGAGGACGGGTGGTTCCTGATGGTTGAGTGCCGTCGGGTGTCGCGTGCGGACGATCCCGCGAAGGATCGCGTGGAGGTGTGGATCGGGCCTCGGGAGCACCCGAGGCTCGTGATCCAGCTCGCGGCGATCGGCGAGGCGACGCTGATCCAGGCGGAGCGGCCTGACGACGTGCGGGCGATCGTGGAGCGCGCGAAATTCGTGAAGGAAGAAGCTCGCTGGGCGGCGCTGGTGCCGATCGATGCGGCGTGCATCGAGCCGGAGAGCCTGCTCAGAATCGGGCTGGTGCGGGTGGATGCGAGGGGCGTGCGTGGGAGCTGGCCGCGTGCGATGCTGCCTTGGCAGGTCGAGCCATCGCGTGTTCTTTTCTCGCTGCGAGAGTGGGGCGGGCTGAGCGGGCGGTGAGCTCGATTACACTTTCATGCGGGCGGCGTAGACGAGCCACTCGATCGCGAGCAGCGCGATCGCGGCTTGGACGCACCAATCCCAGACTTCGCGGCCGACCGAGCCCGCGGAGCCCGCGGCGACGGCACGGCCGCCGATGGATATCTCGCGGCGCACGAGGAGCGACGACTCGGCCGCGTCGAGGAGTGAGACTCCGATGACTTCGGCGTTTGCGATGGATGGCTTGGTGCGATAGACACCGACGCGGCTGGGCACACCGAAGCCGACGCTGGCGCCGGACTCGCTGAGTTGCGGCGAGGCGGAGATCGACTCTGGGCCATCGAGCGAGACGCTGGGGAAATTCGCGGGTACGCGGATCGAGAGCGGACGCGAGGTCGTCGCCTGCTCGCTCAGGTCCGCGGCACGCGCGGTGAGCGTGTCGACGGCGGCGGCGAGAAACACGGGGAAACTCACCTGCAAGGGCCAGTTGGATTCGGCGGGCGAGAAGGCGACGATGAGATCGCGTGCGTCGTCGCGCTCGGCGAGCGCGATCAACGGGCCGTCGTTGCCGGTGGCCAGTTCGGTGAGCTTGGCGTGAAGGTTTTCGCCGCCCCAGCGGATGGCGCGCGGGCGAGCGATGAAGACGGAATCGAGCGAGACATCGCGGAGAATCGGCGAGGTGCGGCGCCAGCTGAGGATGTAGCTTCCCTTAGCGGCGGGATCGGTGAGCGAAAGGCCGGGAAGCGGCGGAGCGGCGTTGAACGAGAGCGTCGGAATGCGGGGAAGGACGCGCGGCGTGACGGCGTCGAAGACGAGAAGATCGACGGCCGGGAGGCCACGCTCGCCCGCGCGGGTCTCGTACTCGCTTCGCGTCATGGTCGTGAGCGAGATGCCGGGGAGTTCCGCGAGTGCGTCGGCCAGAACCCAGCCCGAAGCGCCTGCGTCGGGCGTGACCAGGTCGGGCGAGACGAGCACGATCCGCGGCGGCTGGACGCGCGGGAGCGAGAGCCAGGCGGTGTTGTCGGCGTCGAGAGCGTCGGGCCGCTCAATCGAGAGCGAGAGAAGTCCGGCGGCGCTCGTCGCGATCTCAAATGAGGCGGTTGCCTCGCCGGGCGTTGAGATGGGAGTGGAGTTGGCGGCGCCGGGCGTGAGGGAGGCGGGCGGGATTTCGACGGCGCGGCGTGCCAGAATCTGGTCGTCGAGGCGCAGCACGAGCGGCGCGGACACGGGCGCGGTCCCCGCATTGACAAGGCGGGCGAGCAGACGAACCGTGCGAGGATCGGCGTATTCGCGCCGGCCGGCGAAGGCGACGATTCCGATGTTGTCGGGTGGATGATCGCCGGCGACGGAGACAAAGGAGAAGGTCGCGTTTCCGAGCGTGCCGCGGGACTCGGGGAATCCGCCGTCGCTGACGAGGGCGACCAGCGGCGGGGCGGCGCTCTCGGGCGTATCGAGCGTGAGGGCTTCGGCGGCGCGGAGGGCGGCGGTGAGATCGGCGGGCTGGTCGGTGGGCGCCGCGTCTTCGATCACGGTTCGCAGCTGGCTCGTTGAACGTGAGTCGGGCGAGAGGAGGACGGGCTCTTTCGCGAACGCGATGACCGAAACGCTGGCGCCGTCCTGCTCGATCGCGTCGGTCGCGATGCGAATCGCGGCTCTCTTGGCGAGCGAGAGGCGGGTCTCGGCGTCGGAGACCGTATTGAGCTTGTTGGCGGAGATGGCGGTCGAAGAGGTGGTTGAGGAAGCGGCGCTCTCGCGTGCGTTCATCGAGGCGGAGCGATCGAGCAGGATGATAACGCGACGGGAGCCGGAGCCCGCGCCGGAGAGGGCGGGACGGCCGATCGCGAGCACGAGCAGAATCGCGATGAGCAGGTGGAGCATGAGCAGCCACGAGCGGCGGAGCCAGCGGAGCGGCACGTTTGCCTGGAGGTCTTCGCTGGCGGCACTCCAGAAGAGCGTGCTGCTGACACGCACGGGGCGACGGCGGAGTTTCAGGAGATACAGCGCCAGCACCGCCGGAAGCGCGATCGCCCCCGCGACGATCGCGGCGGTGGGCGAGAGCAGCGTCACGACGCGTTCCCCAGCGGCCTGGCGGGAACCGGCGGGCGATAGCCGCCCGCGACGATGAACATCTCACGCGAGACATCGCGGCTGGAGTCGGGCTTGAAGCCCTTGACACGGGCGAAGAGCGCTCGGACTTCGCGTAAGAGCTCGGGGAATTCTTCGCCCTCGAGCACTTTCATGGCGAGCGACCCGCCCGGCGTCAGGAGCGGCGGGAGGATCTCGAGCACTCGCCGGCAGAGACGGACCGAGAGGAAATCGTCGCCGTGCCCGGTGGTTGAGGGGGCCATGTCGCTGAGCACGACGTCGAAGAGGGAACCCGAGAGTTCGAGGAGCGTCGCCGGCTCGACCTTGAAGATGTCTCCCTGCACGGTGCGGGCGCCCGGCGCGACGTTCGGCCCGACGGCCTGAAGATCAACGCCCACGACGAGGCCTCTGCTGCCGACGGTCTTGGCGGCGACCTGCATCCATGAGCCGGGGGCGCAGCCGAGATCGAGCACGCGGTCGCCGACGCGGACGATGCGGAACTTCTCGTTGATTTCGAGGAGTTTGTAGGCCGAGCGAGCCACGTAGCCCTCGGCCTTGGCCTGCTTGAAGTAGCGGTCGTGAAGCTTGCGGGGCTGGGGCATGTGCTGCGATGGTACGCGCGCCGGGCTAGTCCTCGTCGCGGTCGGCGTCTTCGAGTTCCTCGATCCAGAGGCGCTGGATCTCCTCGAGGATCCGCTCGTTGACGGGGTGGTCTGGATCTGCGGCAAAGCCGGGGAGGGCCTCGACCAATCTGCGAAGTTCGGTGAAGCGGATACGGAGCGGATCGACGCCCGCGTGGCGCTCGGCGAGCTCTGCCGCGATCACATCGACGTCAAGCCAGCCGAAACTGCGTGCCATGCCACGCCCTTTCCGTCGACACGCTAGTGGGGGAGTTCCTTGACGGCGTTGCGGTTCCAGGCGGGAACGCGAACAACGATCGGCCCTTTACCGCGAACATCGCACTGGCACGACAGGCGGCTGTTGCGTTGCAGGCCGGGCGCTTCCTCGACGCGATCTTCCTCGGCTTCGGTTGATTCGCTGATCTGGTCCATGCCTTTTTCGACGTAGACGTGGCAGGTGGAGCAGGCGCAGACTCCGCCGCAGGCGTGCTCGATGTTGATGCCGGCCTCGAGCGCGACCTCGAGGAGATGCGCGCCGAGCGGAGCATTCACGGTGACCTCGGGCTCGTCCTTGCCGGTGAGGCTGTGCGGGTCCTCCATGACGAAGGTCACGGGAACGATCGGCGGGTCGTTGATGTGATCCGAATGGCGAAGGCCCATCAGTGGCTCCGTCGTGCTTTGGAGAGGTTGCGGGCGAATCTCGGCCGCGATTCAGTATAGCGCCGCGTCAACATGTACCGTGACGTGTCCGTGCGGGCAAGCTCGCGTTTCGCGTGCGAGGGAGGGGATCTGCGGACATCGCGCGAGATCATCTCGACCCGCGCATCCACAACGAACCAGACAAACGGGTCTCGAAACCCGATGTGGGTGATTGGGCCTAGGCTTTGGGCTCATGACCGCGACGCCAAAGGCCTCCCAGTTGAATCTTGAACGCGCCGCCGCACCGGGGCCCGACGCGTCGGCGCTTGGAACGCCGCGTGTTTCGGTGGTGGCGCCCGCGCACAACGAGGAAGAGAACATCCACCGGCTGGTGCAGGAAGTCCACGACGCGCTGGCTCCGCGTGGGATTTCGTTTGAGTTCATCGTGGTCGACGATGGCTCGACGGATTCGACGCGGGCCAAGGTCCAGGCGCTGATGAAGGATCGTCCGTGGCTGCGGTGCGTCGCGATGACGCGCACGCCGCCCGGCAAGGGCAACGGGCAGTCGGCGGCGTTTCACGCCGGGTTCCGCGCGACGCGGGGCGAGCTTGTCGCGGTGCTGGATGCAGACCTGCAGAACGATCCGGCGGAGATCCCGCAGATGCTCGACCTCTTGGTGGCGCAGCGGGCGGACATGGTGCAGGGCGATCGCTCACACGCGCGCCAGGACAACGCGATCAGGAAGATCGGCTCATGGGTCGGGCGGGTCTTCCGCAAGGCGCTGCTAGGCGACACGATCCGCGACACGGGCTGTTCGCTACGCCTGATGAAACGGGAGATCGCGGTGCAGTTGCCGCTGGAGTTCCGGGGCATGCACCGATTCATCCCTGTCACGGCGCGGCACCTTGGATTCACCGTAATCGAGATGCCTGTGAAGCACCGGGCCCGCGTCGCGGGCGTGCCGAAGTACGGGCTGGGGATCATGCAGCGCGCGATCCCGGGGCTGATTGACTGCTTCGCGGTGCGCTACATGCGGAACCGGCGTCGGCCGGTGAGCGGCGTGGAGGTCCCGCGCGACGGGACGGACGCGCGATGAGCCAACCCCGCAAGCGATTGAAGTGGGAGCCCGGGGCCGCGATGGCGCTGGTGCTTTTTCTCGGCGCGTGGCTGGCGTTCGGGCCCTCGAGCGGGCCGAGGTTTGATGTTATTGAAGATTCGATCAAGCTCAATGTTCGCGTAGGGACGACGCGCGGGGTGCTTGAGGCAAGGGGCGTGGGCGAGTCTGGCGCGGAGCCCGTGTTCTACCTGCACATGAAGGGCGTACCAACGCCGCACAAGTTTGCCGATGGGAGCGAGGTGCGCGGCCTGTTTGGCGACGAGGTGTACGACACCGTCATCGCGCAGCGGCAGAACTGGGTGTTCATGGTTCTGAATATCACCTCGTGGTGGAACGTGGTGTGGGTGGGCATCGGGCTGGTGGGTCAGCTCGCGTTCTCCGGTCGCATGATCCTGCAGTGGCTGACGAGCGAGAAGCACCGGCGCAGTGTGATCAGCGAGTCGTTCTGGTGGTTCAGTCTGATCGGGGCGGCCCTGCTCTTCAGCTATTTCGTGTGGCGTCAGGACCCGGTCGGGATTCTCGGTCAGGCACCGGGCATCGTCATCTATGCCCGCAACCTGCGGCTCATCTACAAGCAGCGTCGGCGCGAGGCTCGCCAGGCCACGGCCGATAACGGGTCGACAACCGAACCTTATCCGAGCGATCAATCGCCAAACAAGGCGTGACAGAATCAATTGGCGCGATACGATGGAGGCCTCCCAGGGGACCGACCATGAGCATGCGCCTGTTTCTGGACAACGATTCGATCTTCACCCCGCGAGAGTCGCTCGCGCTGGCGTTGAAGACCGGCGTTGAGGAAGCCGAGCGCCGTGGGCGGATCATCATCGAAGTGCATGGGGACGGGCGGCCGCTGTCCGACGAGCTGTTGAGCGAGCCTCCCGACAACGCCTCGGGCATTCAAGAGCTTCGCCTGATCTCGGCCGATCCCAAGCTGCTGGTCGCGGAAACACTCATGCAGGCGGCGGACTCGCTGCGTCTGGCGCGTCAGCATCAATCGGCGGCGTCGGACAAGTTCCTGGCGGGCGATGTCGATTCGGCGCTCGATGAGGTCAAGAACGCGTTCGGCGTGTGGCAGGCGGTGCGCGACGCGTTCGAGAAATCGGCCCAGGTCATCGGGCCGCACTTGTTTGAGGTCCGGTTCGACGTGGGCAACGGCGAGACTCGCGTGGCCCGCGAGGATGTCGACGCGCTGACCTCGGCGCTGCGCGAGGTTCGCGACGCGATGGAAGCGCAAGACTGGTCGGCACTCGCGGACGCGATGGAGTATGGGCTGTCGGGCGTTGTTGATCGTTGGGAAGTCATGCTGACGGCCATCTCGCGTGCGATCCGCGAAGGCCGCGCCGGAGGCCCGACGCGAGCATGACCGGCGCACGCACCGCATCTTCGATTGATCGTCTGATGGACGAAGCCAGCGCGTCGCTCGCGAAGGCGGAGTATTTCGCCGCCCAGAGCAAGTGCGAGCGAGCGGCGGCGATGGCGCGGCGTGCGAACGATTTCGAGCGCCTGGGGCGTATCTGCATGCCGTGGCAGGAAGCGCGGAGGCAGATCCGCCAGATCGCGGAGGACGCGGGCGTGCGGGCGGTGGTGGCGCGGGTGGACGAGTACACCGAGGGCGCGATCGCGCCGGGGTGCTATCTCCTGTGCCCGCCGGCGATCGCGATCGACGCCCACGAGCTGCGTGACCACGCACGCCGGAAGAAGACGCCGGTGTATGTGATGACGCGTGAGCCGATCACCAGGAACGGGCTGTGGCCGGTCGCGGCGATCCGCGCGGGCGGCGGGATCATGAGTCGTGCGATCCGCGTGCTGCGTCCCGGGCCGATCGGGATGGTTCACATGCAGAACGGCACGCCGCACGACAGCTCGATGACGCCGCCCCCGATCGAGTGGTTCCTCGAGGCGGGCGAGGCGCTGGGCAACGCGGCGATCGCGGCGGTGAAGGCGAGCGAGCCCGCTGCGTGGCGCGTCGACGATTTGCTGGAGGCGATCGAGGCGATCCCGGAGCACGAAAAGCTGTTCCAGGCGCTGCAGGCCGCGAGCTTCGCGGCGGCGAAAGAACCGCTGCCCGACACGCCGCGGCGTCGGCCTGTGGTGGATGATCCGGGCGGGTTCTGAGAGAGATGAAGGAAGTCAACGGCGCAGGGTGCGTGAAAACATCTCGTCGACAGTCACCCGATGCTCGGTCGGAGTGCGTTCGATGAAGCGGTCTTGAAGCATCGCCCTATCGACAAATGGTGCCTCTCGGAGCACATCGCACCATGCGGCCGCCTCCCAACGAACTCGCTGAGGCGGCAAACGAAGGAGTGCATCAAGCACCTGCGCTCTAACCTCTAACCACGGTGAATGCTGAATCGCTAGAGCGAATAGGGAGCCGAGGCTCATGTGCCCGAACTGGCTCCATTGCGAACTCAGCCACGCAGGAGTGACGGGAGCGCTGTACCGCTTTGCGAACCGATAGACCAGGTCTCGAATCTCATCGGTCTGTCGGCGTCTTCCGATGACTCTATTCATGGCATGAAGCATGAGTTGCGGATCATTTCGATGAACTGCCTCCCAAAGTACCTCGGGATGCACGTCGGACTCGAGCGGTGACGCATCGGTCCAGATTACTCCCACCCGCACCGCGCGGATCGGGGATCGGATAATCTCGGCATCGTCTGGAAACCCTTCGCCGATGCCTGGCAACTCGGCTTCTGACTCATCGAGGTCTAGTGGTTGGCCTCGAATCGAGTAGCACTCGCCGGCGAGCAGGCGGTAGTCGGGGCCAAGGCGATTGGCCAAACGAAACCACCATCGGGAGGTCAGGCAGCAGTTCACGAAACGATCACAAACGTCCGGTGCGAGGTAGATTCGTAGCCACTCCATGCCGCCAATTTCTGGGTCGATGATGTTGACCTCCCCGGAGAGGCCCGACGCGTCGCACCTACCTAGTTTCGAGCCAATCACCTTCATTCAGCACCCGAATGGAGGACAGATGGATTCGCGCATCGTTGGAGATGGTACCAAAGCAATCAAGCCCGCCGCGGTTGCGACGGGCTTGGTGTGATTGGACTCGATGAGGTAAAAGGCTTGAGGGCTCTACGCGGTCAATCGCGATAGCGTGAGTTGCGTTCGTTCTGATCGCCGACGAACAGGCCTCCGATTCCGCCGACGATCGCTCCGATGGCGGCGCCTTCACCCATGTTGCCGGACATGGCGCCGATGCCCATGCCGCCGAGGGCACCCAGGGCCGCGCCGGAAAGGCCGCCTTCGAGCGCGTTGTTGCAGCCCGAGGCGAACATGAGGGAGCCGAGCGTCGCGGCGACCAGCACGCGACGGCCCGCGGTCCGCGACCCGAACGAACCGGCCTTCATTCCACGATTCACGACGCACGACATGGCTTTCACTCCTTTATCCGTGGGGCGGACGAACGCTGGCCGTCGCCCCTGTAGTCTTCGACATTGTACCGCGTCCGATGCACAAAGTTTAGACGCCACTAACCTGGAGAAGTTCCGCCGGCGGGGCCTGTGGGGGGCTGGGGTGGATTTGGGGCGACATGTTCGGGTTCGATTCGCATCTGCCTTGCTAAAGCGGAAACGAGCACACAAGAAGAGAAACGGAACGGACGCGCGTAGGCGCGCGAATCTCTCGGGAATCCCTCGAAATCCAGCGCGGGTCCAACGGACCCTTTTCCCGGGTGTTCGGCACGACTTGCGTTTGACCTTGGTGACTGATCCCCCGACCGTTCGCACCATGTCGACACCTTTGTCTCACTCCGCGGCTTGGGTCCGGTCCGTCGAACTTGGGGACGACACGGTCGCGCGAGAAATTCGGCTCGAGCCGCTCTTGCCCTCGCACGCGGGCGACCTGTTTGCGGTCGCCGACCCGGAGTTGTTCACGCACGGTTCGCAGGCGCCGCGCGAATGGTCGGTGCGGGGCTTTGAGGAAGAGATCGAGAAGGTGCGATCGCTCGCAGGCGTGGTCGCGTTCGCGATCATCGCGAAGCGCGGCGGATCGGCGGGGCGTGCGATCGGACGCACGACGCTTATGGACATTCGGGCGGAGCATCGCGCCCTTGAGATCGGGCGGACGTGGATCGGGCGCGCCCACCACGGGACGCGTGTGAATCCCGAATCCAAATACCTGCTGCTACGTCACGCATTCGAATCGCTGTCGCCCGGCGCGATCCGCGTGCAGATCACAACGAATGCGATGAACTTGCACAGCCAGCACGCGATCGAAAAGCTGGGCGCGGTGCGTGAGGGCACGCTGCGCAAGGCGAGAATCCTGGCGCCGTCGCTGGATCGAAGCGAGCCGGCGGTTCGGGACTGGATCTACTACAGCATTCTCGACGACGAGTGGGCGGGCGTGAAGGCCCGGTTGGAACGCCGGCTGGACGCGATGAACTAACGCGCGTCAGTTCCAGCTGCAGCCCTTGGGCCAGTCCTGGGGACGCTGCTTGGCGGCGCGGCGGATGAGGTCCTCCAGGCCGTGGAGTTCTCGCTCGATGAGATCGGCGCGGCGTTGCAGGCTTTCCTCGGACAGAAGCTTGTAGCGGAGCGTGTTGTCTGTGAGGATGGTGAAGGAGATGACCTCGAGCAGGGCGGCGGTTGGGATCTCAGGATTGCGCAGGAAGTCGAGCATCGGCTTGGCGACGCGCATCTGGGCGAGCGGGCCTTCGGCGAGTGATTCGCTCAGACGCCGCCGGAGGTCGGCGAGGTCGTCGGTTTCCTGTGTTTCCAGGCCGAACGGCTCGAGCATCGCCACGCGGTAGAGGCGATCCTCGCTGACGGGGAGTTCCTTGAGGATGCGGGCACGGCACACGCCCTGAACCAGAATGTTGTACCGGCCGTCGTCGAGCTTCTCGTGCTCGACGATTTGCCCGACGCAGACGGCGGGCTTGAGCGGCGGGCGGCCGTGGTATTGCTCTTTCCACTTGGGGCCGGAGAAGACGGCCATAGCGATCTGGCCCGAGGTGTCGAGGACCGAATCGATCATCTGGCGGTATCGCGGCTCAAAGACGTGGAAAGGCGCGATCTGCTGCGGGAGCAGCGTGACCGAATCGAGCGGGAAGAGCGGCATGGGTCGCCCGAAGTTGACCTGAATGGACGATTCGGTGGTCACTCGCGCAGGCTCCGTGCGACGCTGCGATGGATTCGCGGGCGAGACGCTCGCGGATTCCCAGGAAGTCGGCCTGATCGTGCTAGCTCAGCGGATCGGGGCGGTAGAGCTTGGTCTCCAGGGCCCATTGCTTCTCGGTGAAGTTGCCGCCCAGGTCAAAGCCGCCGGTGCGATCGGGGCGGGCGGCGGCCAGAGCCATGGTGGTCTTGGCGTCGAGGTTGTCGAGGATCGAGACGAGGATCGCCTCGGGCGTGGCGGGAACCTTGGCGGCGCCGAACTCGAGCTCGCCGTGGTGCGAGACGATGATGTGCTGGAGGACCATGATCGCGCCGGGTGGGAGCCGCTGGCCGGTCTCGCGCATGACCTGCTGGGCCTTGTCGTGGAGCATGATCGCGCCCTCGACGATGTGCCCGATGAGTTCGCCGCGGTCGGTGTAGGAGAACGCGCGGTCGTAGGCGAGCTCTCGCGTTTTGCCCAGGTCATGAAGGAAGAGGCCCATCATGACCAGGTCGCGGTTGATCTTGGGATAGAGCGGGCAGACACGGTCGGCCAGCTTGAGGAGCGAGAGGGTGTGCTCGAGAAGGCCACCGAGATAAGCGTGGTGCATGCTCTTGGCGGCGGGGCACTGGCGAAACGCGTCCATGAGGAACGCGTCGTCGAGATAGGCCTTGGCGAGCGCCTTCATGGCGGGGTGCGCGAGCGTGTTGAGGAGTTCGAGCAGTTCGGGGAACATCTCCGCGGCCGAACGCTTGGAGCAGGGGAGCAGGTCGCGCATCTGATCGGGCGTGGGCTCGATCGGGTCGATGGTGTGGATGATGAACTGAAGCTCGCCCTGGTAGGGCTGGGTCTCGCCCTCGACCCACACGAAACCGTCGGTGGGGAGGCGGCGGAAGGTGGCCTCGTCGATCGACCACATGCGGCCGGGCATCTCGCCGGTCTTATCACCCAGGAGGCAGCGGAGGTAGGGCTTGTCGTTTCGGGTCTTGCCGAGCTGCGCGTTGGCGATTGAGAACGCGCCGGCGACACGCTCGACGCCCGCGAGTTCGGCGATGAATTTCCGCCCCAGCGCCGGGGTGCTCGTGCTCTTTGGATTCGCGGGCGCACCAGTAGACATCGACATGCAGCTTCCTTCCCTCATCGCCGGCGTGTCCGGCGCGAACTTCGTGAACGCCGAATGATAGCGGAACATCGAACGCAGCACGAGGGCCTCGAACCCGAAAGCTTACTCGCGGCCCGTCAGTGCCTTCATCGCCTCGGCGGCGTCGCCCTCCAGAACGGGACGCGAGCGAAGTCGCTCGATCGCGCCCTGCTTCTCGCCGGTGCGGGCCATGAGCATCGAGGCCAGCGCGTCGTGGTCGGGGTAGCGGAGCCAGTAGGCCTCGCTCTGCCAACGCTTGGGACCGGCGAACACAAGCTCTCGGGCCTCGTCGAAGCGATCCTTCTCCGCGGCTCGCATCGCGGCGACCAGCGCCAGACGGCCGACGCGGCGATAGAAAATCTCGAACTCCTGGACATCGGGGAGCCAGCCTTCGAGCATGACGAAGGAATCGAGGACCGCGCCGGCGAAGGCGGTGGCGTCCTCGCCGCGTTCGAGCTTGTCGAAGGCGAGCGTGAGCACCTCGTCGGTCGTGAGCTTGCCTTGCTTGATGAGGGCGGCGATGTTGGCGGCGGCGGTCGAGCGGCTGGTGCTCGCCTGGGTGACCACGCCGGCGATGAGCTGGGGCTTCTGATCGCACGCGGGCAGGAACGCCGACGCGATGCAGAGGCTCAGGATGCAGATCACACGCGTGGTCATGCGGGGATGTACCGGCGGACGCTGGTGGAGGATGCGAAGGGTGCCGGCGGTCAACGGCGATATCCCAGGGGATGTTCGATGAGCGAATAGGCCTCGCGGAGCACGCTCATGGAGAGATAGCCCGCCAGAGCGACGGCGCCGATGATGATCGCCTCGGTACGCAGGCCGGCGCCGAGCAGCCAGGCCACGCCGTAGAGCGGCATCCAGAGCGCGGAATATCGTGGGAGCTTTTCGGCCATGCGCGGGCCGATGCCCAGGCCCATAGCGCGGCGTGCAACGAGCCCGGCCATGACGAGCGCGAGCGCCGCGATCACGCCGGGCGTCCAAGGCTCAAGGCCACGCGGCCAGAGCATGTGCGATTGTCTCCAGCCGAGCCACACAAGACCGACGGAGAGAGCGATCCAGCCGATCAGGCAGGCGGCGAGGGCACGCGAGGACGCACGCGGCGGCTTGCGTGACCAGAGATGCCCGAGGGCCGCGACGAGCGTGGTTTGCGTGAGGATCACCCACAAAGGTGCGACAAAGGCGAGGCGAGACGCGGGAGTAAACATGTGGGCGGCGAAGATGCAGCCCAGCGCGACAAAGCCGAACGCGGGCACGAACTTGGCCGCCCCGTTGAAGACGAGGATGGCGGCGGCGAGGATCGCGTTGAGCATGACGGCGTTGTTATCGATGAGGGCGGCGCCGATGAAGCTGGCAAGGAGGGTGCCGGTGGCGCTGGCGACGGCGGTTTGTTCGGTGAGCAGGCCGCGGGCCAGCGGGCGATCGGGGCGGAGCAGGCGGTCTCGCCTGCGATCGAGGATGTCGTTGAGGGTGGCGCCAAAGCCAAAGAGCGAGACCGCGTTGAGGCCTGTGGCAATGAGCAGCAGCCAGAGCGGGCGGGTGGCGAGATCGAGGTGCATGGGCTCGGTGGGCACGCCGCGAACCCACAGGACGACGAACCATGCGTTGGCGACGACCGCGAAGGCCGAGGAGACGCGGGTGAGGCGCAGGACGGGGGCGATGCGTTCGAGGAACCGCTGCACGAGGGGATGGTACGGTGGCTGCTTGGCTGGGCACGACCGAGGGCGAGAGGCCTCGAGAAGCGCGGAGGTGCGATTCGGGGTTGGTGGGGGTCTACCATCGTGGCCCATGGGAAAAGCAGGCCGAAATATGAGAGGCGGCGCGAAGCCAGGCGGCGCGGCACGAGTTCTGATCGCCGTGAGCCGCTACAACGCGAGCGTGACGGATGCGATGCTCGAAGGCGCAATCGAGGCGTATACGGATCGGTTCGGAGCGGGCGAGTCCCTTGAGATCGTCGGCGTCCCCGGCGCATTCGAGCTGACGGCGGCGGCGCGGGCGGGGGCGGTGTGCGGGCGATTCGACGGCGTGGTGGCGCTTGGGTGCATCATCCGCGGCGAGACGCCCCACGATCAGTACATCGCCAGCGCGGTGGCCGAGGGGCTGACCGCGGTGAGCGTGAGCACGGGCATGCCGGTCGCGTTCGGCGTGCTGACGGTGAACAACGCGGCGCAAGCACGGGCCCGCGCGGGCGGGAAGAAGGGCAACAAGGGGCGTGAGGCGATGGACGCTCTGCTGGACACAATCGAGGTCGTGCGGGTGATCGAGACGGGTGAGGACGAGGGCGAGGAGAGCACTCGGGGACGCGTCGTTCCGGACAAGGCGGCGCGGACGGGCGGGACAGCGCGTGGCGTGAAGGGGAAACGCTGATGGCGACGCCGCGTGATATCCGCAAACTGGCGTTCCAGCTTCTGTTCCAGCTCGACGCAGGCGCGACCGACGAGGCGATCCTGTCGACGACGGCGCCGGAGCTCGAAGGACTTCCGGAGAAGGATCGATACAAGGCGGCGGACATGGCGAAGGCGGCGTTCGACGCCCGCGCCGCGGCTGACAAGGAGATGGCCGAACTGGCGCCGCAATGGCCGGCGCACCGCATGGCGGCGGTTGATCGCGCGATCCTGCGGCTGGCGCACTTCGAGATCTCGTCTGGGCGCACGCCGCCCAAGGTCGCGGTGAATGAGGCGGTCGAACTCGCCAAAGAGTTCAGCACGGAGCGCTCGCCCGCGTTCGTCAACGCGCTCCTTGACAAGGTGCTCAAGCGCGTGCTGCCGGCTCGCGAAGAGACTCCCGCGGAAGGACAATCGACCGAGCAGGTGTGACGCATGGCGTTCCTTAAGTCCATCCTGGGCAAGCTCAAGCAGGGTCTCGCGAAGACCCGCGAGGTGCTGTCGGTCGGGCTGCGCTCGCTCTTGCTGGGGCGGAAGCTCGACGAGGGGTTGATCAACGAGCTTGAGTCGAAGCTCATCGCCGCCGACGTCGGCACCAAGACCACAACGCGGCTGGTCACGCAGATTCGCGCGGATTTCCGGAGCGGCAAGATCTCGACGGGCGACGAGGTGCTCGCGTACCTGAAGGACGAACTGAAGAAGCTGTGGCCCGAGGAGGATCGCAAGCTGCGGCTTGCGCCCGCGGGGAGCGGGCCGACGGTGATCCTCGTGACGGGCGTGAACGGCGTCGGAAAGACCACGAGCATCGCGAAGATGTGCGCGTACCTGCGGCACGAGGGCAAGAGCGTGCTGCTGGGCGCGTGCGATACGTTCCGAGCTGGCGCGGTGCGGCAATTGGAAATCTGGTCTGAGCGCCTGGGTGTCGAGGTGGTGAAGGGGCAGCAGGGGGGCGACCCGGCGGCGGTCGCGTTCGACGCGTGCGCCGCGGCGAAATCGCGCGGCGTGGACGTGCTGATTCTCGATACGGCGGGGCGTCTGCAGACGCAGGACCCGCTTATGCGCCAACTGACCAAGCTCCGGTCGGTGATCGCCAAGCAGATCCCCGGCGGGCCGCACGAAACGCTGCTGGTGCTCGACGCGACGACCGGACAGAACGCGCTGCGCCAGGCCGAGGAGTTTGATCGGGCGCTGCGTCCCGCGGACGGCGGCGCGACGGGGCTGACGGGCATCTTCCTCACCAAGCTCGACGGGACGGCCAAGGGCGGGATCGTGATCGCGATCAAGGACACGACCAACGTTCCCGTGAAGTTCGTGGGAACCGGGGAAACACCGGAGGATGTTCAGCCCTTCGACCCGAATTCGTTCGTCGAGGCGCTCTTTGCGGAGGACGCTCCCGCGGCGTGACGGACCGTGTGTAACCGACGCGGGACGATCGCTCGCGGCGAGGATCCCTTCAATCGAGCGTGTGCCTGGCCGATAAGCGCTGGCGCGATCCGCGCGGGAGCATCGGCCATGAACGAGATCAAGGGCATCACGGGCGACATCCTTCTCGACGCGGGCACCAATGAGCTTGAAGTGCTCGTGTTCAGCCTGTGCGGAGGGTGGTTTGGAGTGAATGTCGCGAAGGTGCGCGAAGTAATCCGACCGGTCTCGACGGTCGCTACTCCTCACCAGCACCCGTCGGTGGTGGGGATGTTCAACATCCGCGGGCACGTCGTGCCGGTGGTTGACCTGGCCAAGCACCTGGGGCTCACGCGCCCGGAGAATCAGAAGAAGACCGAGGGGCGCATCATCATCACGGAGTTCAACAGCCTTCGCACCGGGTTCCTGGTCGACACGGTCGAGCAGATCCACCGCATGAGCTGGTCGCGCGTCAAGCCGGCGCCGGACCTCTCCGTCGTCGGCTCGGAGGGCGGCTCATCGATCGGCACGACCACGGGCATGATTGAGATGGGAGAACGCCTGGTCCAGATGATCGACTTTGAGTCCGTCGCGGACGCGATCCTGGTCGAGAAGCGTTTGCACATCGAGAAGGTCGACAACCCAGACAACGTGGCGCGCGAAACCAAGCGCGTGATCATCGCGGAGGATTCGCCGTTCATGCGGCAGTTGCTTCAAGACATCTTCGTCGCGTCGGGATACACCAAGGTCGAGGTCTACGCCGACGGCGAGCAGGCGTGGAACGCCATCCAAAGGCCTGGTCCGACCATCGACGCGATCGTGAGCGACATAGAGATGCCGCGGATGGACGGCCTGCATCTGACCAAGCGGATCAAGGGCACGCCGGCGCTGGCGGGGACACGGATCGTGCTCTTCAGTTCGCTCATCACGCCTGACAACCTGAAGAAGGGGCGGCAGGTCGGGGCGGACGCGCAGGTGAGCAAGCCCGAACTGGCCGAGATGGTCCGGCTGGTAGACCAGGTCGTGAGCGGGAAACCGATCGGCGGCGACCTGCAAGGCGCGGCGGCCTGACGACCCGGGGATTCACCCGAAATTGCGGTAATTCAAGCACATGCAGGCATTTACTAAACTGGAGCGACATCGCCGCTTTGATCTGCGGCCAGTTTTCAACAGCCCCTGACAAGGATGGGGCGGTTGAGTATACTTTTGACTGTTCTCACAGCCCCCCGCGCGTTTGCGGCCGAGCAATGAGATCGCGGACGGGGCTTTGCCCGAGTTCTAGTTCCAGTCCGACTGTTCTTCTCGGGCACGGTAGATTCACATGAAGCTGTATGTTGGCAACCTCCCGTTCAAGACCACGGAAAACGATCTGCGCGATCTCTTCGCCCAGCACGGCGATGTCGCCTCGGCGACGATCGTGATGGACCGCGAGACGGGCCGTCCCCGCGGGTTCGGTTTCGTTGAGTTCGCGAACGACGAGCACGCCCGCGCCGCGATGGCGGCCCTGAACGGCAAGAACTATGACGGCCGCGACCTGACGGTCAACGAGGCCAAGCCGCGTGAAGGCGGCGGCGGCGGTGGCCGTGGCGGCTTCGGTGGCGGCGGCGGCGGCGGTCGCGGTGGTTTCGG
>JABWBC010000168.1 GCA_013360695.1 Phycisphaerales bacterium | reverse complement strand
CGAACCGAGCGAGCGATCGATGGACGCCGAGCCGACGCGCTCATCGCTCACGCCCTCCGCCGGCCATCAGCGGCGAGGTCAGCAGCGTCGCCGCGATCTTCAGCCCGCGGCCCGCGGGGCTCACGAACTTCTGGCTCAGCGCCTCGATCGTTTCGAAGAACCGGAGCATCGAGTCCAGGCGCGCGTTGTGCTCGTCGATCTTCTGGCGGAGCTCCGGGTCGTCGTCGCGGGGGCGCTTGCCGCGGCCCGCGTCGGATTTTCCAGCCAGCTCGGTGTTGGTCTTGTCGCGGATCTCGTGGAGCGAGGCGAGGAGCGGATCGACCTCGCGCTTCATGCGCTCGCGAAGGATCGCGCGGAACATGTCCCACACGTCCTGGTCGGCCTGGAAATACTCCTTGCGATCGCCGCGCTTGTGCGCCCGCGAGATCACGCCCCAATCGAGCAGCGCCCGCAGCGACATCGACGCGTTCCCGCGGCTGATCCGCAATCGCTCCATGATGTCGTCGGTGCACAGGGGCTCGCCGGTGATGTAGAGGAGCGCCTGCACCTCGGCCATGGTGCGGCTGATTCCCCACGCGCTCCCCATCTGCCCGAAGGCGGCGATGAACCCGTCCTGGGCCTCCACGAGCGATCGCTTCTGGTCTTCCGGGCTTTGCGGCGTCTCGCGCATCGCAGCAAGTATGCGGCCGCCGGACCTTTGAGTCCACCGACTATTTCAGAAATGATTGAAATCTCTCGCCTTCCCCGGAAAATCCCTTGGACGGTCGGCCCAAAAGTGAAGGCGGCGAGGGCCAATGGCACGCTCGCCGCCTTTCCGGGGGCAGATTAGTGGCCAAGCGGCGGGGATTTATGAAATTCCCCTCCCTCGACTCCAGCGCGATCGTACCAAGATCGACGTGCCGATGCAACGCCTTTCCATTAGGATAACCCCATGGCGATTCCAACCACAGCCCAGATCGCGGCTTGCGCCGCGGGGGTGGGCGCTCACGCCGACGCGACCGAGGCCGCCTCGCTGGCCGCCGTCGCCTGCCGCACGCGCCTGGGGGAAAACGCCGATGTCGCGATGGTCTTCCTCTCCAAGGCGCTGGCCGATGGTGCCGGAGAAATCGCGTCGGTTGTCCACGAAATCCTCGCGCCCAAGGCGGTGATCGGCGTCTCGGGCGACGGCGTGGTCGAGGGCTCGCGCGAATTCGAGGACGCGCCGGCGGTCTCGATCTGGGCCGCCCGCATGCCGGGCGCTGAGTTCTCGACGTTTGACGACGAGGACCTGGCGCTCGGCGCGCCCCGCGATCCCGACGAGCCGCTGGAGTTCGACCCCATCGGTTCCGAGAACCTGCGCGCCACGTTCGTCTTCGCCGATCCGCGCAGCGTGCCCACCATCCGCGTCGTCCCCGCGCTCAACCGCGCCATCAAGCGCCCGGGCATCGACCGCGCGCAGCCCGTGCTCCTGGGCGGCCTTGCCTCGGGCGGCACCGACGACAACCGCTGTGCCCTCATCCGCGATCGATCCGCCAAGCGACGCGGCCTGGTCGGCCTCAACATCCACGGCAACGTCCGCGTCGAGAACATCGTCAGCCAGGGCTGCCGGCCCGTCGGGCCGAACTTCGTCATCACCAAGGCCAAGAACAACGTCATCCTTGAGCTTGGCGGGAAGCCCGCCGCCGTCGCTCTCCACGAGGTCATCGAGCAACTCGCCCAGCGCGAGCGTTCGCTGCTCTCGCGCGGCCTGTTCATCGGGCGGGTCGTCAACGAGTACAAGGACCGCTTCGGCCGCGCCGATTACCTGATCCGCGCCGTGGTCGGCGTTGATCGCGCCATGAGCGCGATCGGCGTGGGCGACCTCATGCGCGTCGGCCAGACCATCCGCTTCCACGTGCGCGATGCCGCCACCGCCCACGAGGACCTCGGGATGCTGCTGGATTCACAGCAGCTGCGCGATCCGCCGCTGGGCGCGATCATGATCACGTGCAACAAGCGCGGCTGCGCGCTCTTCGGCGGGCCGCATCACGACGCGTCGATGGTGTCGCGTGCGTTCCAGGGCATGCCGGCGGGCGAGGACCTGGCCAAGGCGGGACGCTCAATCAGCCCCAGCGGCGGGACGAGCGACGAGCTGCCGATGGCGGGCTTCTTTGCGGCGGGCGAGTTCGGCCCGGTGGGCGACGAGAGCTACGTCCACGGGCATACGGCGTGCGTCACGATGTTCAGGAAGTTGTAAGGCTCACGGTTCGCGTGGCAGGGACAAGTCATCGTGTCCGTGCTGCCTTCGATGACGTGGCATCCCGAAGCGAAGAGCTCGCGCACGATGTCTTACCCCATCGCTTGCACGCCACCCACGGTCATACGATTCGGGCCCACGAGATTTCACGAATGAACGCCACGATTCGAGGCGACACATGAAAGCTCTTCCGCTGAAATGCGTTGGATCTCGCCTTGACTACTGCCGACTCGTCGATCTGGTCTGTGACGCTTCAACTCACGTGTCCGTGGTCATACAGGACCAGTTCCGCCACGCCGACGCGGTGCGAACCGTCGCCGGTTGGCCGAGCAGGAGAGTTTTCGCATGGCCGGGTACGTCGCTTGGAGCAAGCGCAACGGCCACGTGCTATCGAGCCGCGATTTCGACCAGGACGAGAGAGATTCTGACCACCTCGTGCGAGGATCTCTTTGGTTGGATTCAACCGTTTCGCCCAGAGGACTTGTGGTTCGTTCATTCTGAAGAAGAGTCACTCGTATTCCACATGACTTCGCACGACAGAGAAGCCTATTTGTGGGTTCCCGATCATCCATCTTCATGGTCAGATGCCATCTATGAACTGGCGGATGCGTTCTGCTATGGACCGCAAGACCCATCGTGCATTGACTACGCCTCGTACAGGGACGTCGCCTTGCTTGATTGGGTCGAGTCGTAGTTCATCCCGACCTCTGACGAGAAAGGACATCTTCGACCGCCGATGTCGAGTGTTGATCCGCGATCTCGTTTCCGAATGCCATTCTCGTGATCAGGTTGCTCCGGATCGCTTCGCGCGCACTCCATCCGTTCTCATCTGTTCTTGGAGTACTCACCAGCAAAGGAACCGTGCAAGCGGCAACGACTTCGTCGCCTTCGCCGAGCACTTTGATGCCGCGTGCTGACGCCGCCCGATCGGCCCGTTACTTCCGGAACCTTCGGACGACCACCGTGTCGTTCTGTCCGCCTTGGGGCCTTGGCCACGGTCTACGTCTACTTGGTAGGTCGGCTCTCCGAGCCGACGTCTTCCTCTCTTTCATTGCTCGTCGCGCGACGAAGGGCGTAGACGAAGCGGATGTCGGCGCGAGAGCGCTTTAGCGCCGCCGGCGCGCAAGCCCCGCGGCGCCGATGGCCAACAACCCAAGCGCGCCCGGCGCGGGGATGCGCGCGACGAACCCCTCGGTGAAGCCGTCGGGGTTGTAGGCCCAGCCGGTGACGTACCGTCCGTCGGGGGTGATGGCGGTGAAGTGGACCTGTCCCCAGCGGCTGGTGTCGAGGTCGAAGCCGAGCTCCTTGAAGTAGTCCGTGGCGGTGACGAAGCCGCGATCGCGGAACCAGATGAAGTTGTGCTGGCTCTGCATGGGGATGGTGAGGCCGGAGCCGATGGCGATGTTGCCGTCGTCGGTGATGTCGTTCACCTGCCCGCCGACATAGGGGTCGCTGTCGTCGCCGAGGCGGAGGGTGTCGCCGGTGATGAGGTCCCAGATGACGGGGTCCTCGAAGCTGTTGTTGTTCTCGTCGAAGCCCGAGCCGTGGCCGCCGACAAAGCGCCCGTTGTCGGAGACGGCGTAGGCCTTGGTGAGGTTCGCGCCCGTGCGGTGGCGCGGCAGGGTCTGGACGCTCCCGTCCTCGCGCCAGACGACCGCCGCCCATCCATCGCTGACCGTGGATTCACCCACGACGATCGAGCCATCGGCGGAGACGCCCCGGGCGGTGGAGATGGCGGCGTTGTTGAACTTGCCCAGGGGCGTGAGGGGCTGCATTCCGGTCTCGGCGGTCCAGCGGAAGCCCGTGCGGCCGTTGGTCATGCGCCCCTCGCCGACAATTACGCGCCCGGCGTTCGAAACTCCGTAGGCGCTTGAGTTGTTGGTGCCGCCGGGAAGATCGCCAAGGCTTACCATTGTTGAGGTTCGGGTGTCGTATCTCATGGCCAGGCGCCCTTGATTGGACGTTCGTCCGTACCCGGCGATTGTTGTGCCGTCTGGAGATATCGCATCGCCAGAGCTCTGTTCGGGGTCACCATCCAGATCGCCAAGATATGTAAGCCCTTCATGTTGCGACCATGAGAACGCGCCTTCACTTACGAATGCACTGTTGATCGCGCTGCCCCCGACCGCAAGTTGTCCGTCCGCGGAAATATCATTGCAAACGCTAAAGAAATACCCACCGGGGAGGTCCCCGACGGGCATGAACCAGGCCGGCTGCGCCAGGGCGCACGGCGCGAGCCCCAACACAATGAACGCGGTCGTGCGCTTCATTCTGGCACCTTTCAACGAAACAATGTTACTGCCCGATCAGCACCGCGAGGCCGAACTCCGGCGACAGGTGATTGGTGGTGAGGATGTCGCCCTTGCCGTCTCCGTTCAGGTCGGCGATGATCACCTGGATGGGGAACACGCCGTCGGGGACTTCCTCGGAGTACACGGTCGTGTTCGCGTAACGGAACTTGCCGTTGCCCTTGCCCAGGAGCCAGTGGACCTCTCGGCAGTGGGCCACGGTGACCGCGATGTCCGGCTTTCCGTTTGCGTTGAGGTCGCCGGTCGCGATGCCGCCCTTGGGCTCGATCTGCACGCACTGGGCGTTGGGGATGATCTCGTACCGATCGGGGACGGCGGCTTCCGGGCAGTCGTAGGCGAACACGCCCCGCCCGTTGCCGCGCAGCACATGCACCCAACCGGCCTTGTACACCGCCAGGTCCCACGCCTGCATGGTCGGGCGGAATCGCTCGGCGGCCATGGCGTGGTTGCCCCACAGGTCAACCGGGTTCGAGCACGCGGGCTCGAGCATGTCGGTCGGCGGCTGTCGGAACGTGAAGTCCGGGGACTGGGTTCGGTTCACGAAGAAGGTGCCCCGGTCGGCGTTGAGATAGTTTCCGGTGATGATGTCCGGGCGCGCGCCGCCGGGCCAGAGGGTGAGCTTGTCGAAGTCGGCCACAACCAGGTCTTCGCACGCGGCCGGGGTCGGCTCTTCGTAATACGGGAACATCACGCCGGTGGAGAAATGATCCGGCTGCCCGCTGGGGGGCTGAACCTGGATGAGGTCTCCGGGGTTGGCAGGATCGTTGCGCCAGAAGCGCACGAAGTTGGCGTACTCCTGGGCGGGCACGATCTCCTGCTGGAAGTCGTAGGCGGCGGCGACATCCATCAGACCGTCGGCGTTGAAGTCCGCGACCGCCAGGCCCCGCAGGCCATGATCGGAGATGTATTGACGCAGGAACCACTCGCCACTCGGATCTCTCTCAAAGACATAGAGCCCGCTCCCCCCGGTCTCGCCCGGAACCTTGGTGCCGGCGGTCACCACAAGCTCCGGTACCTCATCGCCGTCCAAGTCCGCGAACACCACTTCCGTCGGCGCCCAGTCCGCGAGCGGGTCGCTCGACTCGAACGTGATCAGCTTTGGGAGATTCGGGAAGCCGTGCTGGGTCGTGGTCCACGTCCCGTTGTTCTCAAACACCATCACGACCGCCGGGGACTCATCAATGATCGGATTCCCCGGAACGAGATACTCCGAATGGCGGCAGGCCACCGCGATGTCGAGCGTGAAGTCGCCGTTCACGTCCCCGGCGGCGATGCCGAACGGGTAGGTGTAGGTTCCGAAGTACTTCGGCGCAAGGAATGTCGGGTCGCAGCCCGCGTCGTCGCACTGCGCTTTGGCCCTCTCAACCGCGAAACCGCCCAGGCCCACGGCCATTGCGATTGCAATTGCCGTACGCCCCCCCCCTCATGATCTTGACGGAACCCTGACAACCCGCCCGCCGAATCGATGCGATGTTCGTGGTCATGGGTGTGCTCCTTGGTCGGCATTGAAACATGCCGCCAACACCTCATACACGCCACCCGACAGGAAAGTTTCTCACTCGCGGCAAGAATGGATCAAAAGGTCCAGAAAACTACTTCCGGAACCTTCTGACGACCACCGTGTCGTTCTGCCCGCCGAAGCCGAAGCTGTTGGACAGGCACACGTCCACGCCGCCCACGCTGTTAAGATCGCGGCACTTATTCGGCACGTAGTCCAGGTCGCACTCGGGGTCCGGCGTGTTCAGGTTCATCGTGGGCGGGATCACGCCCGACTGGATCGCCAGGACGCACGTCATCAGTTCGACCGCGCCCGCGGCCTGGATCAGGTGGCCCATCATGCTCTTGATCGAGCTGAAGGGCACTTTCGGGGCCAGCGGGCCGAACACGCCCTTCACGGCCGCCGTCTCGATCTTGTCGTTCTCTTTGGTTCCCGTGCCGTGCGCCGAGATGTAATGCACCTGCGGTCGCCCGCGCTCGTCGGTCTCGCGGGGCGAAAGGCCCGCCTGGCGCAGGGCCTGGAGCATGGCGGCCTGGGCGCCCTTTCCCTCGGGCTGGATGTCGGTGATGCGGAACGCGTCGGCCGAGCTGCCGTAGCCCGCCAGTTCGGCGAGGGGCGTCGCGCCGCGAGCCAGCGCGTGGTCGAGCGATTCGATCACGATCATCCCCGCGCCCTCGCCCATGACAAAGCCGTCGCGCGTCTGGTCGAAGGGGCGGGCGGCCTGCGTGGGGTTGTCGCGGCGCTGGCTCATGGCGGTGAGGCGGATGAAGCCCGTGAGGCCCAGCGGGTGGATCATCGTGTGGGCGCCGCCCGCGAACATCACGTCCGCGTCGCCGCGCCGCACGATCTCCGTCGCTTCGCCGATCGCCTGGGTGCTGGCGGCGCACGCCGTCATGCAGTTGAACGAGGGCCCGCGGCAGCGGAACGCCGACGCGATGTGCGACAGCGCCAAGTTCGCTTCCTGCTCGATCTCGCGGTGCACCGTCATGCGCCGCTGGGCCATCTCGGCCCACGCCTTGCCGTCGACGTCGCGCGCCTCGGGCTTCCAGCCGGCGATGTTGGCGGCGGCGAAGTTGTCAAAGTCCAGCGTTCCCTCGCCGCAGCCCAGGTACATGCCGACGCGGCGCGGATGGGAGGGGGGCTTTGCATAGAACCCGGCCTGTTTCCAGGCCTGCGCCGCCGCGGCGAGCGCGAAGCGTGTGCTGGTGCCCGCGTGCTGGTGGAGCGAGAGGTTGTGGTGGGCGGGGTCGAGGTGGGTGGCGAGGTCGAAGTTCTTGACCTCGGCCGCGAAGTTGGTCGCGAAGGTCGACGCGTCGAAGCGCGTGACCGGGCCGATCGCGTTCTCGCCCGCGAGCAAGCGCGACCACACCGGGGCGATATCGTGGCCCAGGGGCGTGACCCAGCCCATTCCCGTGATGACGACGCGTCGCGACATGATCAGTCCAAACCCCCGGTTCCGTTGGCGTCGAACAAATCCTCGCGCCGGCCGTCACGCCGACGCGGGGTGAATCTCGAACTTACTGGAAGCGGACGGTCTCGCCGCCGCCGGGCGTGGTCTCCGGCCCGTGGTCGCCGCCGTGGCCACCGTGCTCGTCGTGGTCATCTTCATACTCGTCGCCGTCATCGCCGCGTTCCGCGTTGATCTTGTCAACGTTCAGCACGCGCACCAGGCCGTCTTTCAGGCGACGCTCGGCGAAGTTGATGATGAGGCCGAGCTCGAGGTCGGCGGCCTTGAGCTGCGCCCGGAGGGTCGCCCGCTCGTAGCCCGACACATCGCCCGGACGGTTGAGCAGCATCACCAGGAACTTGCCGTCGACGAACATGTCGGCGGTGGTGGTGGCGACCTTTTTGTCCTTGTACTTCACGTCGATCGCGTGGTTGTGCTTCACCGCCAGCGCCTGGCCGGCGAACTCCGACTTCAGCGCTTCCAAGTACGCCTCGGTCGAATATCCGGGGCCCAGGGCGCGGTGGACTTCGATCGCGCAGCCGATGACCTTGCGGCTCACGTCGGTGAGGGCTGGATCGAGGTCGGAAAGCGGGATTCCGCGACGTTCGCGATGCTCGCCCGAGTCGCCGTAGCCGCCGCCGCCGCGATGACCGCCGTGGCCACCGCCGTGACCACCGTGCCCGCCGCCATAGCCGCCGCGACCTCGTCCTCGCCCGCCTCCTCCGT
>JABWBC010000167.1 GCA_013360695.1 Phycisphaerales bacterium | reverse complement strand
GTGGCGGCGTGGGCGAACCAGCCCCCCGACGTGCGTGCCGGGATCATCGCAGCGCTGCGCACGGCCACGCCCGCCCGCTGATCCCGTCCGACATCCGACAGAACCGACGAAACCCGCGATGCCGCGACGCGGCGGGCCATCGTCGCCCGTTCCGTCGGCGGCAACGTCGGCATGGTTCCTTCCCGCCGGGCTCGCCGATCTGACGCCCGCGGGAACAGCCGCGGGTATCGACTGACTTTGTTTCGGAAGTCCGACTGCATTCTGGATCAACACCGCGGGAAGAAGAGGAAATGGTCGGGCGTCTCGACGTGACGATGGCGGCGTGAGGGGCGGCGGTCGCGGCGTACCTAGCGCCCGTGCCGGCTCAGCGGTCTTTCCGCACCACGTTCGCCGTCGTTGTGCTTCTGGGGTTGTTGGGGTGTGCGGCGGACGCTGACGTATGAGCCGTTGCCCTCGCATAGAGCGTTCTTGCTCTACTCGTGCACTTGCGGGCGTCGAGATCGGCTCAGCCCTTCCAGGCAAACAGCAGGAGCAGCAGCCGCGAGAGCACCATGAGAGAGGCCACCGTCAATCCGGGGCCGCGGGCCAGGTGGACCAGGATCGTCGTGTCGCCCCACGGCTTGCCCCGTGCTTTGGACTGGGGGAGGTCCATCGCGAACACGTAGATCGCGTACATCAAGAGCGAGACGCCCGCGGCGACCAGCGCGTACAACCGTTGCTGCTGAAACACCAGAACCGCGCACAGCACCGCCAGAAAGGCCGTCTCAAAGACAAACCCGCCGACCACGTACAGGAACTTGCCACGCGTGGATGGGACGCTTACGGCGAGGATCGACCAGTAGCGATCAAAGTCCGAGACCGAGACCCACGCATTGTCCTTCTGCTCGTCGCGGAGTTGCACCTGCTGCGGGAAGGTCAGGAGCCGGATACGCATGCACCGTGCGGGCAACCCCGCCAGACGTCCGAACACCCAGTGCCCGCACTCGTGAACCGAGATCAGCACGAACAGCAGCACGATGTTGCCAACAAAGATCTTCAGAAACAACTCCATTTGCCGCCTCCATCTTGTGGGCCATGGTACCTTAGAAGGCACCGCTCCGCGGGCGCTGTTGAGCTCATCTTGGGCGCTGCGCGGCTTTGGTGCGAACGAACTTGACGGCTACGAGCAGCGACAGTATCAAGGCTGTCGCCACCGCGCCCGTGAAGAAGACGAACTTCGCGCCGGTGGCCGCCCCGGCGAGCGCGATGACATCCCCCCTGCAGGTCGGATGCGAAGCGATGACCTGCATGAGCGCGATGTTCTCTGTGACATCCGCGAGGGCGGGCATCGCGACCAGAGCCGCGGGAACGATGACCGCCAAACGACGCCCGAGCACGCGGTAGCCAACGGCGCGAAGCCAGATCCACAGCCACGCGGCATTGGCGCCGACGACGACGAAGTCCCACCGGAGTTGGCGCGTGTACGCGCGACGCCCCTCCTCGGCGAGCGAGTCCATCACGGCTCTCATCTCATCGGCGTTGACGACGGGGCATTCCTCCAGCGGTTGGCGCGGCGACAGGCGGCTTCGGATGTCGGCGTAGGGGCCGAAGGCGGAGAGCAGGCCAGCGATCACGAACGCTGCGACGGCGAGAATGGCCCGGGTCATGGCACGATCCTCCGGCGCGGGCGGCGCAGGTGTTGCGGCCTCACGCCGGGAACTTGCTCGATCTCGCCCCGTGCTTCCAGGTCCTGCTTGACGGTGATGAGATACCACATGACGCCGACGCCCGGGCCGAAGACGGAGGCGTCGAGCGCATCGATGACGCGATCAGCCAGGTCGGCCAGCGCGACTCCGCCCGCCGAGCGCGGCACGCACCGCAAGACGGCTCGACGCATCGCCTCGTACTTGGTCCGCTCGATGCGGACGCCCTGCTTGCCCGCCGGGTGCAGCGTCATGATCCGGTCCGAGCGCTTCGTCAAATCGGGTCTATCGCTTGCCATCTGGGTTCCTCCAATACAAAACGCGGAGCCACCACTCCCAGATGCGCTGCCCGGGCGACATGCACGCGCCCGGCGGCGGTCCGGTTCTTGGGGCGTCGAGGCTTGCTAACACTTCGGGCAAGCGCCGCCCATAGATCGTGCGCGAACCGATGGCCAAGATGCGCGACACAATCCAGGCGCGAAGCCCCTTGAAACCGACTTGCTCAACCACGAGTCGGCAGCCACCGGGCGCATCGGCGAGCGTAAAGGTGATGCGCGTATCGATCGGGCCGCCCGCCCAGGCCAGGACCAACCGCTCTTGGTCGATGATTTCCAAGACCTCGCAGCGGACGACGCCGTCAAAGCCAGGGCCTGGTTCGGTACGGAAGGTGAAACGGTGTCCAACCCTGGGCTCGAAGTCATTGGGCATGAGCCATTGGGCCAGCAGATCACGGTCCACCAAGGCCCGCCAAACGAGCGCACGCGGGTGCGGGTAGGTGCGATCGACCCGGAGTGTGGTACTCATCGGGCTCTCCTGCCCTTCTTCGCTTCCCGATCAAGCACACCTCCCAAGGCGTCGAGCCGTCCCGTCCAGAATCGCCGGTAATGGAGCAACCACGTCGTGATGTCGCCAAGGGCCTCACCCACAATCCGGTAACGGCGGAATCGGCCGTCGTCTTCGACGGCAACCAGCCCGGCCTCGCGGAGCAAGCGAAGATGCTTTGAGAGCGCGGGCTGCGTGAACTCGAAGTGCTCAAGAAGTTCCGAGACCGTGCGTGATCGCTCGGCAAGGAGGCCGATGATCTCGCGGCGGCTCGGATCCGCCAAGGCTCGGAAGGCGAGGTCCATGGCCAAAGTATATGCTACTTCGGTTATACGTCAAGGCCTGCTCTGATCGAGGCGCACGAGCGTACGGGATCTGTGGGGTGGTAACGCTCGCGCTCAATCGACGCGGCGGGTTCACCGTGCCCGCGCGATGTGCGTGTCGCGAGCGTCGCCGGTCGCACGGCTGGCACCGTTCTTCTCGATACACGACTACCTCTTCCTTGTCCTCAGGGACTCGCCGAGGCACCTGAACCTCCGTGCGCATCCGGACTACCGGGTAGTTCTTGCGCACGATCAACCAAGCGATCGTTTGGGCTCTGACCCTCTCCCCCGGGTCGGTCCAGTCGTACTCCCAGCTTTGTTTCAGGCTGTACTTGACGCGATCAGCAGAATTCTCGATGTCGCCGCGGTCGATGGCCGCTCCCAGTTCGGGCGAATGGTCGTTGGGGTCTGCCGGTCTTGCGGAGCGTCTTGCCATGAGGGATGTGAGGACGCGGACCCCCATAGGGTTTGGGCTTGAGCGATGGAGCACTGGCGCTGACCTTCCCACAGTTCGCCGTGAGCCGGTGGATCGGCCACAGCATCACCATCAGCGGGAAGCACTACGCCAACGCCGTGCCAGATGAACTCTTCGAGCGGGCAGCGAAGGCCACGGCCTGCGCGCAGCGCCAGGCGCAGCGGAAAGCGTCGGATGGGGCCGGAAACGAGCAGCAACAGGGGAATGACGCGGATCGCGCTGAAACGCGGAACTCCGCAGATTTCCGGGACTTGCGGCTCGTTTCCGCAAGTCCCGGAGATTCGGAAGAATGGAGCCGGGGGGAATCGAACCCCCGTCCCGAAACAGTCCGCACGGCGCCTCCACGCGCGTCTCTGGCGATTGATCTTGGCAGGCCGCCGCCGCCAGCGGCGTCGGACCCTGCCCAGCCCCTGTGTTGCTTCTTGTCTCCCGCGCACCGGGGCGCAACGGGGAGTACCAGCCCGATGTCTTTTCGTCCCCGCCCCATCGGGCGTCGGGCGGGGACGATGCCGCCTGTATTAGGCAGCGAGAGCGTAGCTGCTGTTCGCAACTGTGTTGTGCACGCTTTTTAACGCGGCCAGCGTGCGCCGCGGCGCGCCACGCCGTGCTTTCCCTGTCCGGTCGATACCGATCGGCCCCGCTTGTCAAAGAGCGGAGGATGGTAGGCGAGGAAATGGCCGAGTGGTGGAGTGGTCAAGTGGTCGAGTGGTGAAGTGGTCAAGAACGCTCGCACACCTGGCGACATGCTCACGCCTGCGTGAGCACCCCACCCGTCGTTGGCCCCTTCGTGCCCGCGTGCCTCCGTGCCGATCCCTCAGCACGCGCCCCCGAACCGCCCCAGAAAGATCGTCAAGTCAGCCGTGTTCACGGAGCCGTCGCAGTTGAAGTCGCCCCCCGTGCCCATCGGGACGGTCGAGCCGAACTGGCCGAGGAAATGGGTGAGGTCCGCGGTGCTCACGGCGTTGTCTCCATTGAGATCGCCGATACACGGGGGCGGAGAAGCCCGCGAGACACGGAACCCGATGACGTTGAACTCATTCCACGGGTAGCTGTTGAAGCGGAAGTCGGCCCGCAGGCGGCTGTCGATGTCGCCGAACGACCCGCCCCGAAGAACGCGGCGGGAACCCTCGATGACCGCCTCGTTCCACTCCCACACGTTCCCGCCCATGTCGAACGTGCCGTAGTAGTTCGCGGCGTACGAGCCGACGGTCGTGGTGTTGCCGATCACGTTGTTGTAGTTCGCCTGCGCGGGGGTGGGGACGGCGTTGCTCTGGGTCGGGTACGCCCAATAGTTGTCGGTATCACCGCCCGCGCTGGCGGGCTGGTGGTACGCGGCCTTGTACCACTCGTCCTCACTGGTCACGGCCCACTGCCAGCCCGCGTTGCGGGTGATGGTGTTGGCGCCGATGCCGCCGGGGGTCAGCGTGTACGCGCCGGTCTCGGTGTCGCCGCTCCCCTGCCCGTTGTGCAGCCAGTTGGCAAAGCGGCAAGCGTCCCAAAACGACACCCAGTTCACCGGGTTGTTCGCACGGCCGCTCACGGTGCCGTAGGTGTACGACCCCGCTGAGCCGGAGCGAGTGATCCCGCCGAACCCCCCGGCCATGCTCGTGGTGTACAGGTTGAACGGGTCCGACGCGGCCTTAGCGTTGAGGAACGCCGCGTACTGCGCGTTGGTCACCTCGGTGGTCCCGATGTTGTAGGCGCACGCCACCGAGCCGAAGCCCGTGGTCGGGTCCAAGGCGTTGCCCGGGTTGCCGATCAGGACCGTCGGGATCTGGATCGGGCACTCGGCGTGCGTGGGGGTGGACGTGCCGAAGGCGACGAAGAGGGAAACCACGATGACTCGGATCGGCGACATGCGGACTCCTTCGGCCGTCAACGGCGATTGGCGTTGGCTCGGACGACGGTTGCCTGCCCGGGCTGCAGCCACAGGGATCGTCAGATGCCATGCTACCCCCCCCCGCGGTGTCAATGAAAATCCAGTCGAATCAGCTTCCCGCCCGCTTCGGTGCCGGCCGGGATCGAGCGTGGTGCACCGGGGGGCGGAAGGGGGGCTGAGCCAGTTGCCCGTCCGTGCCCGTTTCCGTTCTGGGGTTGGATACGGCCGGGCTTGACGCGAGGGACCGCCGTGACCCTCTCGGACATCTCGCTTGTCAGAGAAAAAGCCGTTGGCACGCGGCCGGTCGCTGACGCTCTCGGCTCGTTTGGGGGCGTCGTGCGCTTGGGGTGGGCGGACGGGGCGATCGTTCAGCGCTTGGTTCGGCGCAGCACCACCCAGCCTCGTCGGCAGGACTTCGCGCAGCGGATCGGGCGATCCAGTGGCGTCACCGTTTCGAGTTCGATGAGCGTCAGGTAGCGGGCGGCGCGGACGGAATCCCAGAAGGCGTCGCCGGGGCTCGCGAGGGCGGCGTCGTGGCGGCGGCGGAGTTCGTTTGTCGCGGCGGCGTCGTGGGTGATCGCGTTCGCGGCGACGCACCAAGCCTCGACATCGCCGGCGGCGCGTTTGAGGAGCAGAAGGTCACCGGGACTGACACAGCCCATCGGGGCGCGGCGGACCCGGCAGGCGCGGGCTTCGAGGCGCTTCTCGCCGCGGATGATGCGGGAGAGGTGGGGCTCGCGGAGGACGACGAGGTGGACGGCGGGGGCGGACTCGATGGCATTTCGGAGCGCGTCGTCGCGGCGTGCCGAGCGGAGCAGGGTGGTCGCCCAGCGGGCGCGCTCACGCTGTACCATCTCGCGCATGGGCGTCCGCAACCGCAGGCCCGATCTCAACGGCGTCATCGTCATCGACAAACCCCTGGGCTGGACCAGCGCCCGCGCGGTGAACGCGGCGCGGCGTGCGACTTCGGGTGCGCGCGTCGGTCATGCGGGCACCTTGGACCCGCTGGCGACCGGCGTGCTGATCCTGTGCATCGGCAAGGCGACGAGGCTGGTCGAGAAGTTCATGGCCGAGCCGAAGCGCTACGCGGCGGTGATCGACCTGTCGCGCACCGCGGCGGAGGCGATTGGCATGATCCGCGACGGGGTGGCCGACGTGACGCTGGTGCTCGTGTCGACGCCGAGCAAGGCGAAGCGCTGAGCTGCCGGGTAGGCACGTCCCGCCCTCCGGTCGCCACGACGTGCCCTCGCCTGGTGGCGACGTGCCCACGAGGGGAGGCGACGTGCCCTCGGGCGGAGGCCACGTGCCCTCGAGCGGAGGCCACGCGCCCTCGAGCGGAGGCCACGTGCCCTCGAGGGGAGGCGACGTGCCCTCGAGCGGAGGCGACGCGCCCTCGAGCGGAGGCGGTCGTGGCGCACTTTCCCCCGAACTGCTGCACTTTGGCACGGACGCTTGCTGAGCGTGTAGACGCAGCTGTTCCGGGACGACGGCGCGTCGTTTGCAAGCGCTTCGCGCCCGCAGGCGTGTGCCTGAGAACGATGCTGCACACTGTGGCGCGCGATGTAGTACAAGAGGCTCGTGAGCGCGACCTTCCCAGCGGACTGGCCCAACGGGTGCCCACCTGCCGACGCAGAGGCGCTCCAATGAAGTGGGACGTCGAGGGCACGGAGTACGACCGTACGCGCTTCGGCGATCTCGATCCGCACGAGATCCTGTACGAATTCGATGGTCCGCGCATTTTTGACACGATCGGCCCCGCCGGCGATCAGTTCCTGGCATACCTGTGTGACGGCGACGAAGCGCACAACCGATACGTTGTCGTCCCATCTGGGCCCGAGCTCATCAGCGGGCTGCGCGCTGGAACCATCGCGGTCCGGGATGCTTTGAACCAGCCATGGACCTGGCTCGTCGATCAAACACACGACGGCGAAATCGATCGGGTCATGAAGATTGATTTTCGCAAGATGCCCGAGGACGTCATACCAAGAAAGGGCGCGCTCCTGTGGCCTTCGCTGCGTCCGCTGCTCAGCGTCCGGATGGTTGGCCAGGGGCTCGAAGCGGGACATGTGCCCGCAAGCGTCATCCGGCGCGCGGTGGACGGCGCGACCTCGGCGCTGAAGACGCTGGCCGAATGGGCGCTGCACGTGACGCCGTCGGAGGGACGTCCGAGTGATTGGCTGCGACGCTACTATGATCTGCCGGCGCAGCGAATTGCCTTCGCCAGCTTCGAGGTGGCGTTCGCGGCGCCGGCGCCCCCGCCCCAAGGAACGTTGTTCCCAGGCGAAGAGCAGGCGCTCGACAAGATGGGCGGCGTGATCCAGGCCGCGATCTCCTGGGCGGAGAGCCACATCGAGAGCGAGCTCCCCAGCGAAGAGACCTCGCGAGTCGCCCTGGAGGCGCTTTCAAGGCTCACCCCACCAAAGCATGGTCTCGTGACGGAAGTACACATCGGCGGTCGTCTCGTCGGAGCGTCCACCCAGCCGCGAGTTCTCACGCGAAGCGCATCAGACCGCGTACAGCGCGCCTTGCGCAAGATGAACGCCGATGTGCGGCCGGTGAAGCTCACGGGCAAGATCAGAGAGATCGACAAGGACAAGCTCACGCTCATCCTGCGCGATGAGCAGGGCAAGGACATTGCGTGGTGCATCTTCCCGGAATCGTTGTACGACGAAGCGCTGGCCGCGTTCGACAGTGACGAGCTCACCACGGTGCTTGGACACGAGTCCATGTCGCGCGGGATCGTCGATCTGGTGTCGATCGGACGCGAATCACTCATCGCTGGCTGGTAGTGCGTCCCCGAAGCTCCTCCCTGGATCGACAGGCGTTGATCGTGGATCTGGCAGGAGGCCCGCGGGACCGAGCGGGACCGAGGGTGCCCTCACCGGAGGGGTCGGGTCGTGGGCGGAGGGCACCCTCGGTCCCGGGGGTCTCCTCGTGATCGAACCGACGCCCCTCCGGCGCGGTTGAACGCGCTCGCCCTCCTGACATAGGCTGCCGCCGTGGATCGACGAGCGACCGCGGGGCACCGCGACGAGGGCGAGCGCGATGGCGAGGGCTGAGGGCGGCACCGGGAG
>JABWBC010000166.1 GCA_013360695.1 Phycisphaerales bacterium | reverse complement strand
CCGGACGCGGCGAAGGGGGCCCCGCGCAGGTCCCGCGGGGCTCGCACCGGGGACCGGATGTCGGGGGGGGCGGCGTCGGCGTGCAGCGACCTGGACTTGGTCAGCCAGGCGCGGTGCAGGTCGCGGTCGCTCAGGTCGAACCGCGCGGGGATTCCCAGCACATCGAAGGGATCTGCCATGCCCGATGCTATCACCGCGGCGTCGTTGTCCGGCTACCATGCAGGCTTGTCCGGACGCCCGGCGATCGACCGCGCGGGCGCCGACGGTTCAACACACCGCATGCCGCCCACCAAACACATCGGGATCGTCGGGGTCAGCCCGGAGGGGTCGTCGGTGTGCTATCGGCTGATCGGTCGCCGGGCGGCGGAGGTGCCCGACCCGCAGCGTCGCCCGTCGATCTCGCTGCACAACGCGCCCTTCTCGACGTATCTCGACGCGCTGCACAAGGACGACTGGGTCCGGTTCGGGCAGATGCTCGCGGACTCGGCGCACGTGCTGCGCCAGGCGGGGGCGAACTTCTGCGTGCTGCCGGACAACGTGGCGCACCACGCGCTGCACCTGGCGGAGGCTCACTCGCCCATCCCGTGGCTGAACATGGTTCAGTTGGTCGCCGACGCGGTGTCGGGCACGGGGTGTCAGAAAGTCGGGCTGATCGGGACGAAGTACGTCACCTTCGGGTCGACCTATCAGACGGTGCTGGGCCTGAAGGGCATCCACCTGCTGGTGCCCGAGCAGCGGGAGGCGGAGGAGATCGACTCGATCATCTTCCGCGAGGCCGTGTACGGGCGGGTGCGTGCCGAGTCGCGGCTGCGGGTGCTGGAGGCGGTGAAGGGGCTGGGGGCGCGGGGCTGCGACGCGGTGATCTTCGCGTCCTCCGAGGGGTACCTGCTGCTCGACGCGGCGGACTCCCCGCTGCCGGTCTTTGACCCCGTCGAACTCCTGGCGGAAGCGGCGATCCGGCACGCGCTGGGCTGAGTCGGGCGCGTATACTTGGAACGTCGCCGCCACCCCCGGCGACCTGTTCAACCCGACCCGGCCAGGGGGGCTTGGCCTGAATCAATGGTGGCGCGGCTCTCCGAGCCGTGGCTTTTCGCCAATGTCGAGAGACCGCTGACCGCGGACCACGCGGCTCAGAGAGCCGCGCCACCAGGAGAACGCCCATGCCGAACTGGACCAAGAAGGACCTGCTGGCGAACCCCGTCAAGCACATCGACATCACGAAGTTCGATGCCCGCCCGGTGATCGACTCGTACCGCCAGATGGCGTACTCCAGCCGCACACTGGCGAACGCGGCGGACATCTACTCGATGATGCTGAAAGACAAGGACTGCGGCGTGATCCTCACGCTCGCGGGCAGCCTCATCAGCGCGGGCCTGAAGAAGGCCATCATCACGATGGTCGAGAACAACATGATCGATGCGATCGTGTCGACCGGCGCGAACATCGTGGACCAGGACTTCTTCGAGGGCCTGGGGTTCAAGCACTACATCGCGCCCGGCAGCCCCGAGGCCCCGCCCGTCGACGACATGACGCTGCGGAACATGATGATCGACCGCATCTACGACACCTACATCGACGAGGACGACCTCCGCGCCTGCGACCACGCCACGTACGAGATCTTTAACTCCTTCGCCCCAGGCGCGTACAGCAGCCGGGAGTTCATCGAGGCGATGGGCGCGTACCTCGCCAACAACTCGAAGTACGCCAAGAACGAGAGCATCGTGAAGTCGTGCTACACCAAGCGCGTCCCGATCTTCGTCCCGGCGTTCAGCGACTGCTCGGCGGGCTTCGGCATCGTGCTGCAGCAGACCGAGGCCATCGAGGAGGGCCGCGGCCAGGTCGCCATCGACTCCGGCAAGGACTTCCGCGAACTGACCGACATCAAGCTCGCGTGCAAGGACACGGGCCTCCTGATGATGGGCGGCGGCGTGCCCAAGAACTTCGCCCAGGAATGATGGGCGGCGGCGTGCCCAAGAACTTCGCCCAGGACATCGTCGTCGCCGCCGAACTCCTGAACGAACGCAAGGGCGGCAAGGCCCGCGGCGACATCGGCATGCACAAGTACGCCGTCCAGATGACCGTCGCCGACAGCCGCGACGGCGCGCTCTCCGGCTCCACCCTCCGCGAAGCGTGCAGCTGGGGCAAGGTCGACGTCGTCCACGAGCAGATGGTCTTCGGCGAGCTGACGGCGCTCTTCCCGATCCTCGCCAGCGACGCCTTCCACCGCAAGAACTGGAAGAGCCGCAAGGGCTTCAAGTTTGCCGACCTCTTCGAGAAGGGCGACGGCGTGCCCACCTTCGCCGCCAAGAAGAAGGCCGGCGCGAAGTAATCACCTCAATCCACAGCGCGATACTCCAAGCCCCGCAACGCGGGGCTTTTTCGTTGGTACACCAGTCAACAACATGCAGCTCCCCTACCTCCATCGATCCCGCCCGAAGCTCGCGCCGCTCTCCGACGCCGACGCCCAACTCGCCCGCGAACTCCGGCGCGACGTCGAAATCCTCGCCAGCGACATCGGGCCGCGCGGCTACTTCGCCCCAAGGCAGTACGCCCTCGCCCAGGACTTCATCGCCAGCTCCCTCACGAAGCTCGGCTACGAAATCGAGCGTCAGCCCGTCCGCAGCGCCGACAACTCCATGACCGCCAACGTGATCGCCGAGATCCGCGGCCGCGTCTCGCCCGAGCGCATCCTCGTCGCGGGCGCTCACTACGACAGTTGCCAGGACTGCCCCGCCGCCAACGACAACGCCAGCGGCGTCGCGGGCCTGCTCCATCTCGCCCGGGCCTTCGCCGGCGCCGCGTTCGATTCAACCCTCCGCCTCGTCTTCTTCGCCAACGAAGAGCCGCCCCACTTCAACTTCGGCATGATGGGAAGCCAGGACTACGCCTGGCGCTGCCGCGAACGCAACGAGGACATCCGCGGCATGTTCTGCCTCGAAACCATCGGCTGCTACTCCGACCAACCCGGTTCGCAACGCTGGCCTTCCAGCGTCATGGACCTCGTGCTCCCCACCGTCGGCGATTTCATCTGCTTCGTCGGCTCGATCGGAAGCTCGCGCTTCATCCGCCGTTGCGCCGTTCAGTTCGAAGAGACCGGGCGATTCCCGCTCGTGGCCGCCGCCGTCCCGGCGAGCATTGAAGAGGTGAACTGGTCGGATCACCGAGGCTTCGCCGAGGCCCGCTACGAGGGCTTCATGATCACCGACACCGCGCCGCTCCGCTACGCCCACTACCACCAACCCACCGACACTCCCGACAAGATCGACTTCGATTCCATGGCCCGTGTCGTTCGCGGCGTGGAAGAGATGACGCGAGGGCTGCTTTCCGGCGAGTTGTAACGATCAACAACCTGCGCCTTCGTTCCCATCGCACCGCGCGGTATCCTGAGCCCATGCCCCGACGCTGGACGCGAACCGCGGCGCTCGCCTTGCTCTTCGTCGCCCTCGGCGCCGCGACGACCACCGCCGTCGCATGGGGGATTGCGCTCAATAGGACCACGCGCGCACAATCGACCAAAGCTCCGAGCACCGGCGCGGCCGCCGCAGATCAGGCCACCGCGAACGACGCGGCCATTCCCGAATTCAAGGACGGGTTCTTGTTCAGTCCTGCCGTTGAATACCCCGGAATCACCGAACTGCACTCAAGCAGGCTCGAGTTCTGGAATCGAAAAGGCGACCACATCGAGTACACATCGTTCAGTCGGTTGAGCGAGGGCGTCTCGATCGCTCGAACGGTGGAGCAACCGCCCGATGGGCGACACATCCCCGCGAATCCAATGAGTCGCATATCCGAGTACCGGTTTGGTTGGCCGGCACGATCGTACTGGTACCTTGGCCAAATTGAGCAATGTGCCGATGTAATCCGTGGCACGCGTTGCGAGGGATTATGGTTTCCTCTGAAGCGACCGACAGGTTCAAGTGATTTCAAGTCCTCGATTGGAATTCAGTGTGGCAGCTCGGTATTCGAGAGGTGGCTCCCCATCTACATCCTCCCCCTCGGCTTCACTCTCAACACGCTCTTCTACGCCGCGGCGTGGTTCACGTACCTCTTCGGCATCCGCTCCATCCGCCGCAACCTCCGCACCCGTCGCGGGCTCTGCACCGGCTGCGCCTACGACCTCAAGGGCCTCCCGCCCGGCTCGCCGTGCCCCGAATGCGGCCGACGATCCGCCCACGCCCCATCACCCGCCACCTGACCACTCGACCACACTCCCTCTTCTGCTCTTCTTCTCTCCGTGAGTTCCCAACTCCGTGACTCCGTGGCTTCGTGACTTCTCCTCTTCCCCATACCCTTTCCCCATGAACTCTTCCCTTTACACCTACGTCGGCCACCGGCACTTGCCGTTCATGAACCCGTTCGGCGAGGCCACCATGTCGCGCGTCATCGATCTGCTCGCGATGAGCGCCAGCCAGCTCGTCGTCGATTTCGGCGCCGGCTGGTGCGAGCTGCCGCTCCGCCTCATCGAGAAATACGCCGTCCACGCCGATTGCGTCGAGCTCTCGCCGCTCATCGCCGGCGAGGCCCGCGCCAGGGCCGCCAAGCGCGTCGATCCCGAGCGCATCCGCATCCACGAGGGCGACGCCGGCACGTTCAAGGCAACGATCCCGCCCGCCGCGTTCGATCTTGCCGTCTGCATCGGCTCCTCGCACGCCCTCGGCGGCCCGGAGCTCGCGATCACCGCGCTCGCGCGCCTCACCCGCCCCGGGGGACGCGTGCTCGTAGGCGAAGCCTTCTGGAAAGCCGCGCCCAACGACGAATACCTGAAGGCGACCGGCCTTGGCGTCTCCGAGTTCGGCGTGTTCACGACGCCCGTCGCGCTGGGGGTGCAGGCGGGCCTGCTCCCCGAGCTCTGCATCGCCGCCACCGAGCGCGAGTTCGATGAATACGAGTGGGCCCACCAGCGCGCCATCGAGGCCTACGCCGACGAACACCCCTCCGACGATCAGGCGCTGGGCCTTCTCTCGCGCGGGCGCGTCTGGCGCGAGAACTACTTGAAGTACGGGCGCGACATACTCGGATTCGCCCTGTATTTGCTGCGAAAACCCGCCTAGATCGCCCCGCTCCCTCCATCATCCCGCCGCCCCGCCAACGCTCCTACCCTTGTGGCCGGATTTCGCTCACTCACGAAAGGAAGTTCATGCGTCGCTCCGCTCTCGTCGTCGCGCTGGCCGGTCTCGCGTTGTGCGTCTCCCCCGCGATGGCCCAGGACAAGAAGCCCGAAACCAAGCCCGCCGACAAGCCGGCCGAGCCCATCAACGCGCAGGTCGTTGACAACCTCACCCCGCCAGCCGCGCCCCAGCCCGTCCCGGTCCCCGAAGGCGCTGTCGTCAAGACCACCGAGCTCGAGGGCGGCGTGATCGCCGAGGACATCACCATCGGCGCCGGCTACGAGGTCAAGCCCGGCGGCGCCGTCGTCGCCCACTACCACGGCACGCTCAAGGCCGATCCCGCCAAGGTCTTCGATTCCTCCTTCACCCGCGGCGAGCCCGCCGTCTTCCCACTCGACGGCGTTATCAAAGGCTGGCAGATCGGCGTCCCCGGCATGAAGGTCGGCGGCGTCCGTCGACTCACCATCCCCGCCGCCCTCGCCTACGGCGCCCAGAGCCCTTCGCCCGACATCCCCGCCAACTCCGATCTCGTCTTCGTCGTGCAGCTCGTCGACGCGATGCAGATCATCGACATCGAGGTCGGCGCCGCCGAAGCCGAGGCCGTCGCCGGCCAGTGTGTTGCGGTCACCGCCCACACCATCAAGGACACCGAGGGCAAAACCCTCGACTCGTGTGACAGCAAAGTCCCCCACGTCTGGTTCCCCGGCGAGTTCGCACCCGTCGAGTGGGGCCTCAATGGCATGAAGCCCGGCGGCAAGCGGAAGATCATCGTTCCCAAGCAGTTCAACCTCGGCTCCGCCAACGGCAAGCCCGACTGGGCACAGAACATCCCGCTCGAGATCGAGGTCAGCCTCATCACCGCCCGCAACCTGCCGCAGCGTCAGCGCTGATCAATCCGAATTCCCACTCGCGGAATCTCCCAACGGACATTCCGCGGGCTTTTCCCCTCGACATCCCGCCGATTCGTAAGCCCCGGGGCAACCGCGCGATCGCCAGCCGGTAGACTCCACGCCTACGGAGGTCTCCATGCGCGTATCGAAGTTCATCCATCTCCTCGCGACGTCCGCCCTGCTCCTCGCCGCGCCCGTTCTCGCGCAGCAGACCGCGGCGCCAGCGACAACGCCCGCCCAACCAGCCGCCGCGCCGGCCCAGGCCGTCAAGGCCTCCGCCTTCCGCATCACCCTCGATCCCTCGCTCTTCAAAGACGCCTACACCGGCCGCGTCTATATCGCGCTCGGTAGTGAATCTGGCCGTGGTGAACCACGCCAGTCCATGGGCGAATGGGGCGGCGGCTCACAGGTCCTCGCGATCCCGGTCGACAAAATGCCGCCCGGCGCCGTGATCAATGTCGACGCCACCGCGCTCGCCTTCCCCAAGAGCTACGCCGACATCAAGCCCGGACGCTATCGCGCCCAGGCGATCATCAAGCACAGCCCCGACAGCCCGAACCCAGGCCGCGGCCCGGGCGATCTCTACAGCAAGCCCGTCCTCGTCGATTTCACGCCCGGCACTGGCGAAGTCGTTGAGTTCACGCCCACCGAAGTCGTCAAGGAACGCCCCTTCCGCGAAACCGACCGCATCAAGCTCGTCGAGATCAAGAGCGAGAAACTCTCCGCGTTCTACGGCCGCGAAGTCAAGGCCCGCGCCGGCGTCTACCTCCCCAAGAACTGGGTCGATGATCCCGGCAAGTCATACCCCACCATCTACTTCATCACCGGCTTCGGCGGCGACCACAAGAGCATCATGTTCATGTCCCAGATGCTTCCCACCGACGGCAGCGCCGACGACGTCATGCTCGTCGTCCCCGATCCCCTCTGCGAGCTCGGGCACAGCGTCTTCGCCGATTCGGCCAACAACGGCCCGCGCGGCGCCTCGCTCATGCAAGAACTCATCCCCGAGGTCGAAAAACGCTTCCACGGCGCCAAGGACTCCTCGCGCCGCTACGTCACCGGCATCTCTTCCGGCGGCTGGGGCAGCCTCTGGCTCGCCGTCGCGTACCCCGATTCCTGGGCCGGCTGCTGGTCCCACTGCCCCGATCCCGTCGACTTCCGCGACTTCCAGCGCATCAACCTCTACGCCGACCACGCCAACATGTACCGCGACGAAAAGGGCGAGCGCCGCCCGCTCTCCCGCAACGGCGATGTCGTCTCGCTCTGGTACGACGACTTCGTCCGCCAGGAAACCGTGATGGGCCCCGGCGGACAGATCCACTCGTTCGAGGCCGTCTTCAGCCCGCGAGGGCCCGACGGCAAGCCTCTCCCCCTCTTCGATCGCGTGACAGGCAACGTCGACCCCAAAGTCGCCAAGGCCTGGGAACCCTACGACATCCGCCTCGTCATCGAGCGCAACTGGAAGAACCTCGCGCCGAAACTCGCCGGCAAGCTTCACATCTACGCCGGAGAGGTCGACACCTTCTATCTCGAAGGCGCCGCCAAGCTCCTGCAGAAATCATTGAGCGACCTCGGCAGTGACGCCGAGGTCGTCGTGTTCGCCGGGATGCCACACACCATTTATCCCGGCGGATTGCAGTCCATGTTCAAGACGATCGCCGAGCGACACGCCAAGGACAAGTAGTCCGGGTGCGATCGCTCAATCCCAGATCGCCTTCCAGTCCTTGGCCTCCGCACCAGCCTTCGTGAAGATCGACATGAACACGTTGTCGCGTTTCACGTCGTCCGGCTCATCAAAGAACAGGCAATCCGGCGTCGATCCCGCCTTCCCCTGGTAATTCGGCCAGTTCGCGGCGTCCTCGCCGATCATCGATGTCTCGAAGTTCACGTGGCTGTCGGCATACGCGATATTGCCCTCCCACGTCTTGCGCCCGCCGTGGATGAGATACGTGTTGCTATCGTTCAACATCGGGATTGGCGTGAAGCTGCTCCGCCGGCGCTGAATCTCCTTGATCTCCGGCCCGCGGTTTCCCACCTGCGCATCCGTCGCCGCCAACGTGTACATCCACCGCTTCTCGCGAGCGCCAAATGGCTGCGTGTGCGCATAGCTCAGGTGCGACTGCTTGTCGCCCGTGAAGTCCGCGTTGAAAGACGGGTCCCACAGCGCCTTCTCGGGGTTCACCGCCGTCGGCGGCTTCTCCAACGCGTACTTGGTAAACACTTCCATCTTCCCGTTGGATTCCGCGGGGCTCACGCAGATCTCGGTCGGGATGCTCCCGTTGAAGACGAGGAGCGAGAAGATGTTGGCCGTGGTGTTCTTGGTGGCCCCGATGTCCGCAACCGTCGCGTTGTCCTTGTCGACCAGCGACGGCAGCGGGTATCGATCGCCGTTGTTCTGCGCCCACAGCGACATGGCCTGAACAATCCCGCGCACCTGCGTCTGGTCCTTGAGCTGACGAGAGCCGCCGTGATGATTCGGACGCCCCATCGCCGGAAGCAGTATCCCAACCAGAATCACCACCACAACCACGATCGCGATCACCTCCACCACCGTCAGTCCACGCACACACCGTTTCATGGGAATCTCCTGCTGGCCGCACACGCGGCCGGATTCCCCACGAGGAAATGGAATTCGGGACGGAAATAAGCGTCCCGCATGAAAATCAGTGAAAACTCAGTCCCAGATCGCCGTCCAGTCCTTCGACTCCGGCCCCGCCTTCGTAAAGATCGACATGAAGATGTTCCGCTTGTTCACGTCGTCGGGCTCGTCATAGAAATAACAGTCAAACGTCAATCCGGCCCGCCCCTCATAGCGATCCCACACCTTCGGATCATCGCCCAGCAGTGTCGTGACGTAATCCACGTGAGCGTCCGCGTACCCGATGTTCCCCTCCCAGCTCTCGCGCGGGCCGTGATTCAGGAACGTCACCGAGTTCGGGTCCTTCACCTTCGCCGCCAGCTTGCCGCCCGCGGCATCAACGCCCGCGATCTCCGGCCCGCGGTTGCCCACCTGCGCCTCCGTCGCCTGATACGTGCTGCTCCAGCGCGCCAGCCGACCCCCGTGCGGCTGCATGTGCGCATAACTCAGATTGCCCTTGCCCTTCGTGAAATCAGCGTTGAACGACGGGTCCCACAACGCCTTCTCGCGATTCACCGCCGTCTTCGGCTGCGCAAACTCGTAGTCCTTGTCGACCTCGATGTTTGCGTTGCACTCCGCCGGGCTCAGGCAGATCTCGCTCGGAATGAACCCATTGAAGATCAGCAGCGAGAAAATGTTCGACGTCGTGTCCTTGGCCGCGCCCTTCTCCCGCACCGTCAGGTCGTCCTGGTCGACACGCGAGGGGAGGGGATACTCATCCCGATTGTTCTGACCCCAGATCACCATCGATTGCAGGATGCCGCGAACCTGCGTCGCGTCCTTGAGCTGACGCTGCGCCGCCGCCGCGGCCCCTTGGGCAACCGGCTTCTGCCCTCCAGCCTGCTCCTCCTGACTCAGCTTCTCGAGCTTTTCATCAAGTCGATCCAGACGCTGCTTCAGGTCGCGCACCTCATCCCGGATCTCCCGGATCTCATCGCGGGGCGGCTCAACCGTCCCCTTCGAAAACGACACCGCGGAAATCGACCCGATCCCCGCCGTCGCGCCCACGCACACGAGCAATTCAACCACCGTGAACCCGCGACGCGTTTTCATGTGAGTTCCTTTCAGGCCGAGAGTTCGGCCAAAGGAATCTACCCGGCCGCCTCACGCCCGGTTGCACCCAATTTGGACAGCTGCGCCGCCATCCCCGCACAACCCCACCCCACCTCTCCGTCTCTTTGTCACTCCGTCTCTTCCACCGGTTAGTGCCCGCTTATCACCGCCCTGGTGCGCACCAGAGTGTCCGTCTTCTTCCCCTCTTTCCAGATTCCCGAAAAAAATCTTCGCGCCATCCGGCCCCGCGCGCAAACCCCTGCACGGCCTGCATTTCCGCCATTGCCTATGGCCCATCGCCCTCTGGCTAGTGCCTGCTTACCACCGCTTTGGTGCGCACCAAAGTGTCCGTCCGCCCCCCTATCGGAGAGCGCGTGCGTGAACCCCGCGCCCTCACCGGGGCCAGGCCAAGGACGAGCCCGTCCGCGGCGCAACCCCGGCGTCTTTGACAAGTGAATACTCCGGCCCGCGTGCCACGGGCTCGTCTTCGGCTCCGTACTCCGGGCGTGCGCGCGCCACCGTTGGCCTTGCGCGTGTCGGCGCTCGGTCTTCATTTGGCCATTCGGCGCTTTGGCCATTGGGCGATTT
>JABWBC010000165.1 GCA_013360695.1 Phycisphaerales bacterium | reverse complement strand
CGTTGGCATCGTTCGCCAGCGACGCGATCGCCTCGCGCGCCGCGCGAAGGGCGGCCTCGGCGGCGCCGTCCGCGCCACCCCCCCCGGAAGGGTCCGTGTCCCGCAGCAATCGTCTCGACCAGTCGCTCATCCTGAGCCCCGCGATCGCTCAGCCCAACCCCGGGATCGCCCCGTGGCTCGGCTTCTTCAACCTCGGCGGCCCGGCCTCGCCTCCATGCGTGGACCGATAACCACCGCGCCGAGCGCTCGCGCCCAGCAACGAGGGTGCATCGGATAACTCGGCACGCCGCCGACAGTTTTCAGTGATCGATCGATGCCGGATTAGTCAGCCTGGAAGCCACGGCACTTGGGGATGAGCACCCGTTCGATGATTGGGTTGCCCTCGTGGTCGTTGCCGACGACTTTGCCCACGAACGCCGACACCTGCCTATTGAGGGTCTCAAGCCCCGGCTCACGCAACTGGTTGTGGGTCGCCTTTCGGAAGATCATGGCCACCCCTTCCTTGACCTCGGCGCTCCGCTCCTCCAAGAGCTTGGCGATCTCCGGCTCGTGTTTCTTCTTGGCCTTCAGCACGATCGAGGCATCCCACAGCCACACGTTGTTGGTGGACAGGTTCTGGAACTTGTCCTCGATGAGTGGGATCTCGACCTGGGCGTTGGCGAGCGCGGCCTCTCCGCCGCCTTCTACCTGGTGGGCCTCGGCGTCGGCGGGCTTATTCCCGAGCATACTGACGAGGAAGTAGACGCCCGCACCCTCCACGATCATGATCGCGGCGATGATGATGGGCATCTTGGAGCCCTTCTTCTTCTCCTCGCCACCCCCTTCGGCGCCGGCCTCGGGCTTCTTCTCTGCTTCGGGCTTGCTGCTCACACCGTGACTCCCTTCGCGCTTCGCGTCGGATGGCCCGGCGCATGACGCACCTCTTGAATCGGCGGAATCGGCGCGGGGGGTGGGCGGAGGTGCGCGGCCGCTCGCCCGCGTAACGCGAAGAGGCGTCGCGAGCGGCACACTCCGAATGGTTGGCGAAGTTCGCGGACCTTGCGGGCGGTTCGCCTAGGCAGCGGCTCGGGCCTGCGCGGGTGACGCACCCGGCGTGGGAACCAGCTCGCGCAGGCGATCACGGACCACGGCGGGAGGCTGGCCCTGCGCGATCAAGGCCAGGGCGGCCTCGATCAACATCAGCTCCATCAGACGGGCCGTTTCGGCGCGGGGGAGCCGCTCAAGGAGCGGGATTCCCAGCGTGACGCCCGCAAGCCCGGCGAGCAGCGCGACGAAGGTCGCGGCGGCGGACCATGCGTTGGTGGAGCTGGGTGTCGCCATGATGTGGGCGGCGGCGAGCATGAAGAAGATGAGAAGCGCGATGGGCGCCAGGGCCGCGAGGACGGCGACGCGCCGGCGGTGCGAGGCCCGCGTGGCGAAGCGGTTCATGTACTGATCCATCGATTCGCGCAGGCGATCGGGGCCGGCGCCGCCCGCGAGCAGTCGCGTGCCCAGACGAAAGGCCGGATCGTGCTTGATCGCCTGGGGCAAGGACACGCTGGCCGCCCGTCCGCCGGCGACTTGGACGAGCACGGAGTACTCGACGAGCGCGTCGATGAGCTGGGACGGCTTGCCGCTCGTGCTGTAGACAAGCCGCTCGATCAACTTGGGGCCTCCGAGGAGCCGCGCGAGAAAATACGCGGGCACGATCAACGCGACACCGGCCAGCGCTTGCCAGGGCCACTCGGACCAGAAGGATTGAGCGAGGAAACTCAGCACGCGACAACTCCCAGCGCCCCGGACGTTGGGAGTTATCGGGGGGAAGCCCCCTCGACTTGAACGAGGTTTAGCGGGCGAGCACGAGGAGCTGCTGGAAGAGGTCGTTGGTGGTCTGGATCACGCGCGACGAGGCCGAATAACCGGTCTGCGCCACGATCAGGTTGATGAACTCCTCGGCGATGTCGACGTTGGAGAGTTCGAGCGAGCCGCCGGCGATGCGCCCCGCGCCGAGGTTGCCGGGGCTGGTGACGACGGGCGAGCCGGAGTTGGGCCCGACGCGGAAGAGGTTGGGCCCGGCGTCGACCAGGCCGCCGTCGTTGGTGAAGTTGGCGAGGGCCACGCGCCCGAGGGTGCGGGTCATGCCGTTGGAGAACGAGCCGGTGATGGTGCCGTCGGCGCCGACGCCGAACGAGGTCAGGGTGCCGATGGGCACGCCGTCGCGCGAGGTGGCGGCGACCGCGGACGAGGTGTCGGCCAGGGCGGTGACGTTGTCCTGCCCGTCGCGGAGGCGGATGGAGATCGCCAGGGGGGTGTCCGCGCCCGAGTCCGTGCGGTCGATCGCGACCGAGATGGGCTCGGTGGTCGCGAGCTGTCCGCGAGTATCGAACTCGACGGTTCCGGTCGCCAGCTGCAGCGCGACGTCGCTGTCGTCGGCGGACTCGGCGAAGTATCGCCACGTCGTGCCTGTGTTGCCGCGCGAGTCGAGCACGAAGGTCACGTCGATGTTCACGGTGTTGCCGAGCGAGTCGTACACGAAGAAAGTGGTTCGGACGGACTCGCCGTCGGCGTCCGCGGCTTTGTCGGTGTAGAACGGGACCTTGTTGTACGTGCCATCGGCGTTGAGCAGGCGGAAGTCCGAGGGCTCGATCGAGAGGTCGTTGGTGGCGCCGGCGTTTCCGACGATGGTGATCGCGCCGGTCGTGGGGTCGAGCGAGACACCGGGGGTCTTGCCGTCGGGGTTGTCGCCGGCGTCGGTGCTGATGCCGAGCGTTTCCACGATAAAGTCGAAGAGGTCCTGGACGCTCGTGGTGTCGGTGATCTCGAGCGTCTGCGTCGGCAGTTGCTTGCTCCCCTTCTCGGCCTGGCGGATCTCGAAGAGCTGTCCCACGGCGAAGAGCGGCGTGTCCGACGCGGGGAGCGCGGGGTCCTCGATGTCGACCAGGCGAGTGTCGGTCTGGAGCACGTTGCCCGTGGTGAGCGGCGGGTTCGCCGTCGTGATCGCGCGGAGGTAGTTGGTCGCGTCGCCCATGAGAAGCGTGGATGAGCCCTGGGACGGGATCGAGCCCGCGGCGTTGAGGTTGCCGCTGAGACGGACGCGCGTGGACGCCTCGGCGATCTTCATGGTGCCGATGGGCACCTTGATGGACGTGAGCTCGGTCTCGTTGACGTTGAAGTTCGCGTCGACTCCGAAGCCCATCACGCGATCGCCGCCGGAGGTGACCAGATCGCTGTCGGAGTTGGTGGCGAACGAACCGTCGCGGGTGTAGAGCTGCTCCCCGTCGTGGTCGACGACGAAGAATCCGTCGCCCTCAATGGCCATGTCGCGCGGGTTTCCGGTGGGCGAGATCGTGCCGCCGGTGAACTTGCGTTGGGTGCCGGCGACGGTGACGCCCAGACCGATCTGGCCGGGATTTTTGCCGCCGGAGGATTCGCCGGGCGCGGTTCCGGTCGAGAAGGTCTGGGCGTACATCGACGAGAAGAGGAGGCGGGTGGACTTGTAGCCGGTGGTGTTGACGTTGGCGATGTTGTTGCCGATGACGTCGAGGCTGCGCGCGTTGGCGTTCATCCCCGAGAGAGCGGTGAACATCGCGACGGTGGAGGCCATGAGTCGGTTCCTTGGCGCGCGGGCGCCGGGGAGGAGTCGGTGCGGTCGCCGCGCTACGCGGCCGAGGACTTGGACAAGGCCGCCAGGAGCGAGGGATTGGTGAGCGGGAGTGACTTGGAAAGCGGGGCGGCGCCCGCGACACCGGCGCCGTTGGCGGCCGCGGAATCGGGCACTCGCATCACGGCGTCGACACCCGTCACGGGCACGCCGGGCTGGATGTCGACCTTGCCCGTGATGGCGCGCACGCCCACGTCGAGCAGGAGGTTCATGCCGTCGATTTCTACGAGCGCTCGATTCGCGCCGTGGGCCTTTGCCACGTCGGCGGCGGCCGCGATCCGCTGTAACTGATCGTCGGAGAGTTGCACGCCCGCCTCCGGCGCGACGGTCACGCCCAGGCCGCTGTGAAACCCCTCGGCCTTGACGCGATCGAGCATCGCCTGAAAGTCGAGTGTCTCCACGCCGGCCTTGGAAGAGCCGGCGGAGGGAAGCGCGCCGCGCCCCGACTGGAGCGCCCGGAGAAGTTCAACACCGGTGAGCAAAGCCATGAGGATCACCCCTGCGAGTTGCCGTTGTCCTCGCCCGCAAAGACGCTGATCTCGTCGACCTTGGACATCGGCACGCGCTCGCCGGAAAGCAGCGTCAGTACCGCGCCTGCGTCGGTGCGGCTCACCGTCGTGACGATCCCCGTCACGCGCAGGTTCGCGTCGGTCAGGCCGCTGATGTTCGTGCCGATGAGCCCGGCGGCCGTGGAGAACTGGTCGTCCTTGACCAGCGACTTGAGGGTGGAGGAAAGGTCGATGTCGGACTGAATCGAGCGGATCTGGGAGATCTGTTCGATGAGCGCGGATGTGTCGTTGGGCTTCAGCGGGTCCTGCTTGGAGAGCTCCGAGAGTACGATCTTCATGAAGTCGTCGCTCGACATTCCCGAGAACGAGCTGACGCTCGAGCCGCCCGACTGGCTTCCGGTGAGTGCGTCGACTGTCGCCATGACTTCCCCTTCGACTCGCCTAGGTGCGACCGGCCACCCGCCCAAGCGCGCGACGGCGCGTCGACTAGGCCACGGCGTCCAGACGCAAGCGGCGGGCCATCCCGGATTCAGTGGGCGATTGCTCCATGAAGATCGCCGAGGGTCCGATCGAATCAGGGAGCAGTTCGGTATCGGAGACCTGCGCGTCGCTTGCGGGAGCGGCGGGCGGATTCTGATAGCCCAGCCCTTGGCCAGCGCCGCCGTCGCCCGAATGAGCGTCGGAGTGCGAGCCTGACTGCGAGCCCGTCGCGTTCGGGTCGCTCGGCTGACTACGACCATCCGGTGAGTTTGCCTGATGGTTCGAGTCCCGGAGCGATTGCTCAAAGATCGCCAGGCCAGCCGGAACGACCTCGAGCCGCTCGACCACCAGGCCGCGTGCCTCGAGCGACGCGCGCAGCGACGCCAGCGATTGATTGATCGCGTCGCGCGAGGCGTCGGACGACGGCTGAAACGTCGCCCACACCCGCGCATCCTCGATCTTGAGGTTGATCTTGATCTGTCCGAGCGTTTCGGGCGTAAGGCGGATCGTGACACGGCCGCCCTGATGACGCAGCAGTGTCGCCAGCCCTCGCGCCACCTGATCCGGGAGCGACGCGGCGCGTGGGGCAGCCTGATTCGACGGCAATTCCGGCGTGAATCGCACGCGGGAGGAACGGGCACCGAGCGTGCCGAGCGCCGACATCGGGTCCGCCTTGCCTGACGCGGCGCCCGGTGTGGCGTCGATCTTCCCCGAGACGCCCGCGGCCTGTCCGCCCGCGAGAGCCGTCGTCGCGTTCGTCGGTGACACCACCGGTACGGTCGCGGCCATCTGTGATCCTGCCGTCGGATTGCTTGCGTTCTGGCCGCCCGATTGGTTGCTCGCGGCGTTCGGGCAGGCCGTACTGCTCGAACGCGCCGCGTTTGTCGTGCGCCCAACTTCTTGCCGCGTGTCCGTCTGATCCGCGGCCCGGGGTTCATCGCGCCCGCCCGGTGTCTGGATCGTCGTGGCCTTGGCGACGGGCGAATCCGGATTCAGTCGCCTTTCGGTGCCTTCCTCGCCCGGCGGGTCGGAAAGCGTCGGCGCGTCATTGGCCGCGCCGGAGTCGCTGGCGCGGCGCAGTTCCTGTCGCGCATGCTGCGCGGCCGACATCGGCGTGCTCACATCCAAGACCGCCGGATCGTGCGGGCGCTCGTCGGGACGTGAGCCCGCCGACTCGCGCGGTTCGGGTTCCGTCAGCTTTCGCTTGGCCTCGCTGCGGCCCGTCGGCGCTGACGCGTTCGACGTCGCCGGAATCCCGTTCAGGGTTGGCGCGCTCCCGGGCGCAAACGTCGCGGCCACCGACGCCAATGCCTGCGCGAAGAGCGCATCAATCGACGCGGGACGCGGTGATTCACTCGCGCCGGACGCACGGGGCTCAACAAGACGGGATGAGTTCGAATCGGGCTGAACCCGGTTGTTCACGAGGACGGCGCTCCGGGCGCGGGAGTGCTTGGCTTGGGTTTCTGGCCCCGCGTCCGGAGTCCTTCGAGCAATTCCGTTGCCAACTTCGGGTCTTCCTTGATGAACTCGTTGATGACCTTGCCGCGAACGCCCTCGTCCATCTGGTCCAGGTATCGGAGCGCCTGGGCCCGCCCGTCGGCGCCCTCGTCGATGAGTTGTTTGAGCGTCGTCTTGGCCTGCGCGGGCTTGAGCGATTCGAGCGTGCTCAGCACCTTGCGCTGCTGCGCGTTGCCCTCGGTGTCGGCGATCGCCTTCTGGGCGGCCTCCAGGCTCTTCTTCTCGTCCGTCAGCGACTTCTGCTTGGACTCGATGGTCGCGATCTGCTCCGCGAGCGCTTTCTGGAGCAACGCCGCCTCCGAGCGAAGGCGTGCCGCACGCTGACGATCCAGCTCGATCTCTTCCAATCGCTCGCGGAGCTGCTGCTCGCTGGACGTCGGCTGACGCTTCAGCTTGGCGTCCTCGGCCTGCTTTTTGGCCTCGTCCTTGGCCTTGACGTCCTCGGCCGCCGCCCTTGCCTTGGCCACGGGCACGGGCTCGGTCAGTATCTGTTTCACCGCCAGCACGCGCTCCTTGTCCAGGCGCTGCGTCGCGCCCAGCCACGCCACCAGCCCGCCGATCGCGAGCAGGTTCGCCAACGCCAGCACGGCGATCAATGTCCACAGCGACTTCATGAGTCACCCCCGACGTCCGATTCTTCCTTGCGGGCCGCCCGCATCACCGAAAGCTCGTCGAGCATGCGTCCCTCGATGGCGGCCTGCTCGGCCTTCCATTCCTCGAATCGGCGCTCTTTGAGCATCTCCACGCTCTTGCGCTTGGTCGCGGCGTCGAGCAATTGCAATCGGGCCGCGTCGAGGCGCGAATGCACGCCCGCCAGCTGCAGCACGGCACGCTGCGTTCTGGCGACCGCATCGAGCGATGCGCCCGCCTGCAAGCGCACCGAGCGCAGATCGACCCTCGCGCCGTCTCGTGCCGCCAGCAACTGCTCGCGCAGGTCTTCCTTCTCACGCACGATCTGGCGCTGCATCTCGCGGATCGCGTCCTCCAGCGCCAGACGCTCTCGTTCGATCGAAGCGACGGCGAGCTGTCGGGCACGCTCCACGGCACGCCGCTGCTTCAGCACCGCCTCGAACTGGAACACGAACTTCGCCACGCGTCACTCCCCCGCTACTTCCGCCCACGCCCCACCCTCGCCAGCATGTCCATCGCCTGCTGCGCCAGCTTCAGCAGGCGAGTCCGAGCCGCCGTGAAGTCCGTCGCGTCCTCGCGCGACTGGCGCAGGAGATCGGTGATCTGCGGCTGCAGCTCGATCGCCACGTCGGTCTCGGGGCTGCTCCCCTTGGCGTACGCACCGATCTGCACGAGGTCCTCGACCTCCTTGTACATCGCCATGAGGCGCAGCACCTGACGGCGCGCCGCCAGGTGCTCCTTGTCCGCCACCAGGTCCTGCACGCGGCTGATCGAATCGAGCACGTCGATCGCCGGAAAGTGCGCCTTCTGCGCCAGCCGGCGCGAGAGCACCAGGTGCCCGTCGAGAATACCTCGGGCGGCGTCGGAGACCGGCTCGGTCATGTCGTCGCCCTCGACGAGGATCGTGTAGAGACCCGTGATCGAGCCGGCGCGTGTGCCCGGGGCCGCGTCGACCGCGCCCGCTCGCTCCAGCATGAGCGCCATCTGCGAAAACACGCTGGGGGTGTACCCCTTGGTCGTGGGCGGCTCGCCCACGGACAGACCGACCTGGCGCTGCGCGTGCGCGAAGCGCGTCACCGAGTCCATCATCAGGAGGACGTTCCGCCCGAGGTCCCGGAAGAACTCCGCGACGGCGCAGGCGTATCGGGCCGCCCGCAAGCGCATCACCGGTGACTCATCCCCCGTCGCGACGACCACCACGGAGCGTGCGACGCCCGCGGGTCCGAGCGAGTGCTCGACGAATTCACGCACCTCGCGCCCGCGTTCGCCGATGAGCGCGATCACGTTCACGTCCGCGTCCGAGCGCCGCGCGATCGTTCCGAGCAGTGTCGACTTTCCCACGCCCGGGCCGGCGAAGATGCCCATGCGCTGCCCGCGCCCCACGGTCGTCATGAGATCAATCGCGCGCACGCCCGTGTGCAGGGGGTCGCGGATGATCGCGCGCCGCAGGGCGGTGATCGGCTCGGGGTTCAGCGGCACGGGCGTCGCGCCGACGATCGCACGCCCCTCGTCAATCGGCTTCCCCAGCGCGTTCACGCACCGACCGAGCAG
>JABWBC010000164.1 GCA_013360695.1 Phycisphaerales bacterium | reverse complement strand
GGGGCCCGCGGCGACGTCGCAGGGGATCCGCGACACCGTTGCGGCCCGCTCTTCGATGCCCGTGCCGCCGCCTCCTGCGATGAGGAGCATGGGCCGACGGGTCGAGTCGTCGATCGTGAGCGAGATGAAGAGCTCGTGCGCGATCTTCAGTTGTTCTTCGACCAGCACGTGCGTGACCGGGAAGTTGCCGACCTTCATCTCGAGCAGGCGATTGGCCGCATCGGAGACTTCCGCTTCGCTGGTGGCAAAGACGACGCCGCCCATGGCCTTTCGACCGGTGGTCCACGCCTGGATCTTCACGACGACCGGCCCGCCGAGTTCACGGGCGACCTTGGCGGCCTGGTCTGGGCTCGCCGCCACGCCGCCGCGCGGAACTTCGATGCCCCGGGCCTTCAGGACGGCTTTTCCTTCGTGTTCGTGGAGCCTGGCCACCGGTGAACGCCTCCCTCACGAGCCTCGGAATCGCCCGTGCCTAAAGCTTTGGACCCGCGACTCAAGAATCAAGAATAGTGCATCCGAAAATCAGCAAACCAGACATGAAGGTCCGAGAAGATCGTCGATTCTGTTCGTTCGCAGGGAAAGATCACCCGTGCCGGACTCCGCCCTCGAACGCTCGCGCCGCGTGATTGCCCTCGCGATGTCACGCGGATTCGCCGACGCGGGAGTGACGCCGGTGGCGCCCTCGGCCTGGGCGGACGAGTTGCGAGCGTGGCTGGCGGCGGGCAAGCACGGGAGCATGTCGTACCTGGCCGCCAACGTTGCGGAAAGGCTCAATCCCGCCAAGGCGATCGCGGGGGCACGTTCGATGTTGGTGGTCGCGGACCAGTACTGGGCGCGAGGCCAGGATCCGGCGAGCGATGGCACGGGCGATACTCAGGGGCATGGCAAAATCGCGCGCTACGCGCGTGGCCGCGACTATCACGAGGTCGTGAAGCGCCGCCTCCACAAACTGTGCGATGCGCTGCGGGGGGAGTATCCGGGCGAGTTGTTCCGCGCGTTCGTCGACACGGCGCCGGTGCTGGAGCGCGAGCACGCGGCCCGCGCGGGCCTCGGCTGGATCGGGAAGCACACGCTCCTGATCCATCCGCGGCGCGGGAGCTATTTCTTCCTGGGCGGTATCGCGACGTCGCTGGAACTGCCGGCGCTGCCCGAGCGACGCCCCGAACCCGATCACTGCGGCACCTGCACACGCTGCATCGACGCCTGCCCGACGCGCGCAATCACGCCGCATTCCGTGGACGCCTCGCGCTGCATCAGCTATCTCACGATCGAACACCGTGGCGTGATCAACGCCGAGTTCCACGACGCGATCGGCGGCTGGCTCTACGGCTGCGATGTGTGCCAGGAAGTCTGCCCGCACAACTCGGCGCGGGCCGCGGCGAGCGACATGATCGACAGCGAGGCGGCGGACGCACGCGCGAACCACGCGCCGATCCATGCGGAATACGCGGAGGTCCGCCGCTCGCTCCCGCTGCTCGACGTGCTCAACTGGAAGATGGAGGATCGTTCACGCGTGCTCTCGGGCTCGGCCATGAAGCGAGCGACGCTCGCGATGTTCCGGCGCAACGCGATCATCGTCGGTGCGAACACGCTCCGCGGCGAGGACCGCGGCGCATTCGTCGCGCGATTGCAGGAAATCGCCGGCGATGAGGTCGAGGATGCGATGGTGAGAGAAACGGCGGGGCAGACGCTCGATCGACTCAGTCGTCCGCGATCGCTGTGATCGAAGCGTCTCCGCACCCGGACCGTCGCAAAGCCCCAGGTCCGGCGTCCGAAGACCCGCAAACGGAGCCAGGTCGCCGTCAGCTCTTCCTGCTCCACGGCACGACTACGCCGGCGAGCAGCAGGATCCCCAGCCCCGGGGCGAGCCACATCTCGCGTCGCTCGATGAAGCCCATCCAGAACGCCGGCGCGGCCACGGCGCACGCGATCGCCCACACGCCAAGGTGCCACTTGGTGACTCGTGTCGCCCCGTGTCGCGTCGGCGCGACGCAGAGCCAGACATAGGCGGGGAAGACCAGGCCGTAGAAGCTCATGTAGATGCGGTACACCAGTTCATGCGCGTCCCAGCCGCGCGGGTCGTGGAGCCAGCGATCGGCGACCGCGCCGGCGGCGGGGATGATCCCGATCGCGACCAGCGCCAGGGCCATGATCCCCCAGCCGACGCGCGAGCCCTCGGGCGTCTGGCCTCGGAAGTCCATCCACGCGCGGGCGTGAACGCTGCAGGTGTAGAGAAGCTGGACAAAGAGGTGCACGACGAGCCAGGCGCCGCTGGTTCCGGCGCGGGCGAGCCCGGCGGCGAGCGACTGGCCCGCGAACAAGTGGGCGTATCCGGCGGTCATGGCGATCATCGCCGCGAACATGAGGCCGAAGCCGACGACGAACGCGGCGCTGCCCGCGCCGCCCGACGCGGCCTGGCGGGCGCGATGGAAAGTCAAGTCCGCGTAAGGGCAGAGGGCAAAGCCGAAAAAGCACACCGGCGCGAGGTACTTCAGGCGGGCGGCGGCCTCTCCTGTCGGCGCGGTCATGTCGGGCGGGACCAGCGTTCCGCCGCGCCACATCATGATGCCCGCCGCGATGCTGATGAGCAGGACGACGACCCCCGAGAACGCGGCCAGCGACTCGCGGGCCACCGCCAGTGCGCACGCGATCAGGCCCACGGCCAGCGCCGCGAGCACCGCGGGATCCTTGAGCGCGGCCTCGTGAAAGTTCACGGATCGCGCGAGCCAGAGCATGAAGAAAACCTGGAACGACGCCGTCACCAGCGAGAAGAAGGAGAGGGCACGCCAGTGCTTGGCGACCAAACGCTCGCTGTCGCCGGGGCGGGCGAGCACCAGGCCCATGGCGGCCGCGCCGACGATGTTCGGGATCGCGAAGGCGAGGAAGGCCCAACCGCCGAAGTCGCGGATGAGCATGGTGGGCAGGAACATGCCGATGCACCAGGTCCACGAGGCGGCGAGGTACGCGCCCCAGGTGAGGCTGCGTGCCGCGTTGCCGAGAAGACCGCTCGATCGTGCGTGGGCCGCGTCGCTCATGTGCGTGAAGGGTACGCGCGAGGCCGGGTGATGTCGGACGAGCGTACGGCGGAGCGTACGACTCGGGCGAGGCGAGCCGCGTCGGACGGATTCAGCGCACCGTCCGTCCCTTGCTCTGCTGGTGGGCCTTGGGCGTGACGTGGAAGGTCGCGACGCTCTTGCCGACGCGTCGGTCCTTGCCCGCGACCTTTTCGCCGATCGCCTTGGGAAGGACCTTCTCCGCGCCCGGGCGCAGGCGCTTGGGGATGATCCCGGTCTGCACGATGTCCATGTCGAGCGTGACGTTGAACTCGCCGCCCGCGGCGATCATCGCCTTGATGTCTTCACGCGGCATGATCTTGTAGAGGGCCGGCCCGTGACAAGGGCGAAGGAACTTGTACTCCAGATTCTTGCACACGACCGTGTATTCGCCGCCGCACGCGTTGAAGACGTACATGCCGCCGGCGATCTCGCTGTTGCCCAGGAGCGCCGCGCCCGCCATCGCGTTGTACCAGTTGCGATTGAAGCGGGTGAAGGGAAGTTCGGCCGCGAAGGTGCTCTCGTCCACCCGCTTCATGCGGATGCCGGAACGAAACGCGTAGGGCAGCCAGATCATCGAGCAGACGCGATGCCAGAACGCGCTGCGGGCAGACAAACGGCTGACCCACGCGTCGAGGCGGTCCATGATGGTGGGTTTGGACGCGATCATGGCCCGCTTACCCGCGGGCTCGATCGACGTGCTCGGACTCGTCGCCGCCTGCTCCAACTCCGACATCTCCTCGACGCGTCAGAATTCTAGGGTTGCCCCGGCAATCCCCGCCGGCGCGTGCCTTTCCGCCCCGCCACAAAGCCGCCTGACCGCTTTCTTACCGCCCGTCCTCCACCAGTTCGAACCACGCGCCAGCTTCCTTGACGCGGCGGCATGGATTGCCCGGCTCGTGGTCGAGCACCAAGAGCCAGCCGCCCTCGCACGCCGCACGCAGGAACCAGTGGCGCGTCACCATGCTGGTGTAGGGCTCGACGTCATAGCCGAGGCTGTACGCGGCCCCCAGGTGCCAGGCGGTGGGCATCACGTCGGGCGTGAAGACGATTGTCCGTCCCTTGTCGTCGATGAAGGTGATCGCCTGTTGGCCCCAGGTGTGCCCGGGCGCGAGGAACACGCCCACACCCGGAAGCCCCGCGAGCGTCGACACGCGGTTGTACACCGGCGCCAGCGGGAGTTCGTCGCGCCCCGGAACGTGCCCGGTGGGGAAAGGTCGCGGCGAATCCGCCAGCACCAGCCGCTCGCGGATCAGCTCGAGGTGATCGCGGAAATAGGTGCGGGTCATGACGCTGCGGTTGGCGATGGCGTCGCTCCACTCGCGTGCCTGCGTGTGCAGGGCGGCGTTGGGGAACGTGAGCTTCACGCCATGCTCGCCGCGCGAGCCGGCGAAGCACGAGGCGGCGCCGGTCCAGTCGGCCTTTTCTCCCGCGCGAGCGAGGCGTGTGAGCGCGCCGGCGTGGTCAAAGTGCAGGTGCGTCGTCACCACCGCGCCGATGTCCTCGCAGCGGCAGTTCTTTTCCTGGAGCGCGTCGCCGATCCAGCGCGTGCTCATGGCGAAGATGTCGCGGCTCTTGGGGTCGAGCTTGTCGCCGGTGCCGACCTCGATGAGGACGAGCTTTGGCCCGCTGCCATCGCCGATGCGCTCGAGGAGAAGGCAGTTGTGCTGGACCTCGATGCGTCCGCGCTCGTCGGGCTTGGCGGTGCGCTCCCAGACAACGCGGGGGATGAGGCCGAACATGGAGCCGCCGTCGAGTCGGAACGCACCGGCGCGCAGAATTTCCCAGCGATATCGGGTGCTGGTGTCGAGGAGCGGTTGTGGTGTGTTCGGCATGAGCCGGATGGTAGGGGAGTCTCCGGGCGGGTTGTGCGGGCGGACCTTTGGGTCGGGTCAAGGCTCTGTAAGTGCATGAATGGTCTTGTATTAGGAGATCGAATGGGTCCGGGGCGATTGTGGATAACTGGTCGCGAGTTCTCGAATCCGATCAGTCACTTGACGTGATGTTCGGGTGTTGATAAAGTGTTCGTGCCGGGCTCGCGTCCAGCGCCGCCCCCGGCCGCGGCGGAATCGAGTGATTTCCCGTGCCTTGCGCTCGGCCCCCGTTGGGCCCTCAGAGAGTCCGGCTCCGCCATGCGGAACTTCAGGACGACGAGGCCACCCACGGCAGAAAAGGCAGGTGTTTCATGGCAGCGTCATCGACCGCTCAGGCTTCGGTTCCCGCCGTCTCCAAGATCGCCAACAAGGTCGAACTGAAGCTCGAGGACAAGGAAAAGTCGCAGGCGCTGGGGCGTGCCGTCTCCCAGATCGAGAAGACCTTTGGCAAGGGCTCGATCATGCGGATGGACGAGGCCGCGTACCTCAGCATCCCCGGAATCTCAACCGGCGCTCTCTCGCTCGATCTTGCCTTGGGCGGCAAGGGAATCCCGCGCGGACGAATCGTCGAGATCTTCGGGCCGGAATCGTCCGGCAAGACCACGCTGGCCCTGACGGTGGCGGCCCACGCGCAGCGCGAGGGCGGCGTGGCGGCGTTCATCGACGCCGAGCACGCGCTCGACCCCTCCTGGGCCCGCAAGATCGGCGTCAACATCGATGATCTCCTGGTGTCCCAGCCCGACACGGGCGAGCAGGCCCTGGAGATCTGCGAACTGCTCGTGCGCTCCAACGCGGTCGACATCATCGTCGTCGACTCCGTCGCGGCCCTGATCCCCAAGGCCGAGATCGAGGGCGAGATGGGCGACGCGGTCGTCGGCCTCCAGGCCCGCCTGATGTCGCAGGCGATGCGCAAGCTCACGGGCGTCATCGCGCGCTCCAACTGCACGGTCATCTTCATCAACCAGATCCGCGAGAAGATCGGCGTGATGTACGGCTCGCCGGAAACGACCACGGGCGGTCGGGCTCTCAAGTTCTATTCGTCGGTGCGCATCGACGTTCGGCGCACGGGCGCGATCAAGGAGGGCGAGGTCACCGTCGGCAGCCGCACACGCGGGCGCGTGGTGAAGAACAAGATCGCCCCGCCGTTCCGCGAGGCGGAGTTCGACATCATGTACAACGAGGGGATCTCGGCCGAGGGCGACCTGATCGACCTTGGCGTGGAGGCCGGCGTGGTGCAGAAGAGCGGCGCGTGGTACAGCTACGGCGAGGTTCGCGTGGGCCAGGGGCGCGAGGCGTCGAAGCAGTTCCTCCGCGAGAACACCGAACTGGCCAAGGAAATCCGCCAGAAGATCCTGGCGATCAAGATGGCGCACGTCGCGCCGGCGGTTGTGGCCGCGAACGATGAGGACGAGGGCGACGAGGAATAAGACTCGGCCGCGAGCGTGAATGAGTCCGTCAATGACAGGGCCCGCCGGATTTCACGGCGGGCCTTTTTCGTTGAGGGGTGGAGTGGATTCTTGCTCGCGGAGAGTGGGGGGCCGCGGTATGCTGATGGTGCGATGGTGCGGTTCCTGGACAAGTACGCCGATGCTCTCCGCGGGTGTGCCGCAGATGTCTCAGGGCAGACATCGGTGGCACGGTCATCGCGAGTCGACAAGGACTTCGGTGTCACCCTGCCGGGTGTTTGATGGCGAAACGTGACGCAGATGGGAGTGGCGCATTTGCAAACTCGAGCAGTTCGCGGAAGACATGTTGTGCTGATCGACGCATGTTTGTGGCTGGCAGAGGTGGCGGCGATACTGCTGGTTCCCACCATGGCGGGTGGTCCGGGCGTGCTTGGAATGTACCTGTACAGCTCCGTGGCCAAATTGCTTCCGTACCTGACTGAGGGCAATAGTCCGGCGGGAGAATTGAAGGTGGTGTACGCGTGTTCGATTGTAACATTGTTGTTCATTGGCATCGCCATGCTGTTTATTAGGCGAATTGCGATGCGAGGCGTGCTGTTGTTCATCACGAGCGCGATCGCTGGTACTTTCACCATCTTTCTGGTTGAATTAATGCATCGCTTTTCAGATTCGTTGTCTGTGCGAGCGTTCGGAAAGAGCCTAAGCCCGTCTATTCTTGTAATTGGCATGACGGCGGCCTTGGCGATCCGGATGGTGCTCGGATGCTTGGCTGCCCGCTCCGGGAGGGTCGAGATTCAGTAGCCCAAAGCGTGGTGATCGAAAACTCATCGCACGGTCTCGGTCGTCAGAGTTACGCTCACCTCGCCCTGCGGTCGCAGTGCCAACGCCCGCCGTGAAATCCGGCGGGCTTTTTCGTTGAGGGGTGGAGTGGCTTCCCGCTCGCGGGGAGTGGGGGGCCGCGGTATGCTGATCGTGCGATGGTGCGGCTGCTAGACAAGTACCCCGAGGCACTCCGCGGGTGTGCCACCCCGTCATGATCGTTGTGAGAACCGCTGTGGACGCAAAGCGCAAGGCAATCGCCGCTCGAATCGCTCGCCTTGAGGATGCGATCGCAAAGGCGGTCGCGTACATCGAGCGCGGCGAGCACGCCGACTGGTGCGGCTTTCGGCCGCTGTTCGTTGAGAAGAGGCGATCGGGGAAGCGGCTTCCGCCGCATCGCGATTGGGTTAGAAACGTCTTTCTGGTGCGAGCTGAGCGTGATCTCCGGCACGCTGAGAGAACTCTGGACCGGATGGAATCAAGCGAAGCGCGGGCGTGGATTCAACGGCCTTTCATCTTCTCGCCGACCTACGACCGATACGAGCGAGGTTGTTCGCCCGCGATTGTCGAAGAGCACCGATGTCGCCGAGCCGACATCGGTGGCACGGTCAGTACGAGCCAAGAGGGACTTCGGTACCACCCACCTCAAGAAACCTGGCATTGACGTGAGGGCAAAGCCATGAGTGCAGATGCGTGTTTGGCGTTTTATGGGCTTCGTTTTGAGGTTGAGCCTGATGAAATCGAAGGGCTGGAGGCTCGTTCTGACTATCGAATGGTTGCAGCAAAAAAGGCCGGGTTGAAGCACTTCTGGGCCAACTTTGCTTCACCTGGTGAGCGTTATCTGTTGTTTGTCGGTGCCCAACTCGCGGTATTGGCGCCGGAAGAGGAGTCAGAAGTAGCGATCCCATCGGCCGATCTTCAGGCTCTCATGGAATCAGCGAGGGCGAAGTTGCAAATAACGGGACTGCCCGGCGATCCATCGCTGTATTTCCAATGGATTCCAGATGCGTAATGCCGGTACTTCTGCCCCGGCGACACCTGCACGGCGATCGACTCGCTCGGGATACGGATTTCAACTAAATTCCGCGCGCCGTACGGCGCATGATCGGGTTGCGCGATCCGTGATTCTCGGCGATACTGGCGGTGTTCCTGATCACGGAGGGCCGCCATGCACGTCGAGCCGCGTCACGGTGTTTCGGAGTTGGAGAAGGCCGCCAGGCGAGAGAAGGACGCGCGGGTCGCGATCCGCGTCCGCGCGGTCGTGCTCGCGATGAAGGGACGCGATGCGCCGACCATCGCCGGGGACCTGGGCCGATCGCGGCGGGCGGTGCAGCAGTGGATTCAGTGGTACAACCGCGAGGGGCTCGACGCGTTGCGCGACGCGCCCCGGCCCGGCCAGCCGCGCAAACTCACGACCGAGCAAGAGTCACGACTCTGCGCCTGGATCGACGCGGGGCCCGATCACGAGGCCGGCGAGTGCGCCCGACGCGGGCCGGAGATCCATCGCCACGTCGAACAGACGTTCGGCGTGAAGTACTCGCTGGGCGGCGCGTACGCGATGCTGCACCGGCTCGGCTACTCGGCGTTGATGCCACGCCCGCGGCATCGCAAGGCCGACGCCGTCTCGCAAGAGCAGTTCACCAAGGACGCCCCCCTTTTGTCGAGAATCTCCGGCGTGAACACCCGGAACGGATCGTCGAAGTCTGGTTCCAGGACGAAGCGCGGCTCGGGCAACAAGGCACGCTGACGACCTCGTGGGCCCGCCGGGGCTCGCGGCCGATCGCGATCAAACAGACCGAGTACGAATGGGTGTATCTCTACGGCGCGGTCTGCCCGGCGACCGGCGAGAGCGTGGGCATGGTCGGCGGCTTCGTGGGAGTCGAGTGGATGAACCAGCACCTGGCGTGGATCAGCGAGCATGTGCGATCAACGCCGGGCGGCGAGTTCGTGCAGGTCGTGCTGGTGCTGGATCGGGCGGGGTGGCACACGAGCCCCAACGTGGAGTGGCCGAGCAACATCACGCCGCTCTTCCTGCCGCCGTACTCGCCGGAGTTGAACCCGGTGGAGCGATTGTGGCATTGGCTGCGGAGCCACTCGCTGAGCAACCGGGTGTACCGGGACACGGCCCATCTGTACGCCGCGGCAAGCGTCGCGTGGAACACGGTGCCGATGGGCCGGTTCAAGAGCGTGTGCCGGGCGGCGTATATGGAGCGCGGTGAATAATGCGAAGACGTAT
>JABWBC010000163.1 GCA_013360695.1 Phycisphaerales bacterium | reverse complement strand
GTCGGGGCTGCGCCCCTCCCTCCGGCCCGGCCAGCGTCGATCCCTACCCTTGAACCCCGACTCTCATAGCAGCTGGTACAGGAAATGGGGGCAGGTCAGTCATGGGTGCGTCGAAATCCTCTCGAACTCTCGGCGTCTCGGGTTGACGGACGGAGGGGTTAACAGGGGCGTTCCGCGCGGGAAGCTCAACGACCATGGCCCGAGCGTGTGCCCGGGCCGTGGAGGATTGAACTCAGGCTGTGCGGTCAAAGCCGAGCGAACTCAGCTGCGACGACGCGCAGCAATCAGGCCGCCGAGGCCGAGGACAGCGAAGTCGCGCGCCGCGTCGTCACGGTGTGATTCATCGGACCGGCCTCGGGCTACGCTGAGTGGGCATTCAGGAACGGCGATGGAACGATCGAAATCGTGAAGGAGCCACGGCCATGAATCGAATCAGCTGCTGGGTTCCTGCCATGTTCTGCGGAGCAATCTCGCTGATCGCGGTATGCACTCTGTTCGTCGCGCCAAACACCAATGCGTTTTCGCCCGTGTTCCTGTGCTTTCTACCCATGTGCTTCGTCTTCGTAGGCGTCGCCATGGCGGACATGCAGCGGGAGATCCGCAGTCTGAAGGTGCAACTGGCGTCGCAGGCGCTGCGACGACATTCGGCTTCAGACGAGGTCGCTTCGCCGGTAGTACCGCCGGAGCTCGACCAGCCATAGCCAGCGGACGAGTGCGATCGGGACGAGGATGACGAGCGGGATCCAGGCCTCGAGCGCGGTCGGCAGCACGGCCCGCAGGTGCATGGACAACTCCGTCCACCACACCATCACGAGCTTCCCGCCGCCGACGGTCGCGACGGTGGCGATCGCGTAGCCAAGCAGCGTCCATGGGTCGGCCGAGTCTGCGCCGGCATCGAGGCGTGGGACACGCGTGCGCGTTCCCATGCCCAAACCCATCGGAGATCCGACGCGCGCGTCGACCCACCAGAGCCGCAGCCAGTAGATGAAGGGGAGCAGCACAAACGCCGCGATCGTGAGCGAGACGAAGCCCTGCAGATTCGTCCACGGATCGTGCTCGGAGAGGCGCGAGAGGATGGCGCCCATCGCGAGAAGCCCAATGAGCATCCCGCCCACAAGCGCGACATCCTCGATCTGGGTTCGCAGCCACCGCACCGTGGCGAAGCGTCGCCGCGAGATCGGAAGCCGTAGGGACGAGCCTTTGCCGACGAGGTTCCACGCGAGCGCCGTGAAGATCGCCATCATGATCGCAGACGCGATCGGCAGCACCGTCCACCCTTCGGGCGGCAGCGTGAGCCAGTCGACGGAGAACCCCGACAGGCCCTGATGCACCGTCGAAAGGCTGCTGGTCTCGCTCGTGGCGGGCTCGCCCGAAGTCGCGTCGATGACCCGCAGATTGCCGAGTGCACGGAAGCCGATCAGGAACAGGCCCGTCACGATCACCGTGGCGATCGCAATGCGCAACGTGAAGGCGACGAGGCCACCACGGAGCATGCCGTAGGACTCGTGCAGCATCGCCCGCACCCAGTCGAGGTTCGTCTGGCGCAGGCCTTGGAAGCGGTCCGCACCGCCGCGGGGCGCGCGGCGCAGGCGGATCGTGTAGCCGGTGGCGTGGTTGAACTCGGAGACTCGATCGGTGTTGGACTCGGCGAGGGTGTCCCGGTGCGACTTGCCCCCTCGCTCGAACCCGCGGATGCTGCGATCGATCGAGACCAGCATCGCCACGCCGGCGGGGATCGTCCAGAGCAGGCCGCCGTGCGCGGTGAGCCGCGCGATCTCAGGCAGGAAGAAGAGCGTTCCGAACACGAGGAGCATTACGGGCACGCCGCCGAGCCACTCGTTCCAGCGGCGAGGGTCGAGATTGCTCGCGATACCGACGGTGAAGCCGAGCAGCGCGGCCACGCCGAGGAACGCGCTCTCCGGCGAGAGCAGGCCGTGCAACGCGCCGCCGATGCCGAAGGCGGCACCGAATGCCACGCCGCCGAGCACCATCACTTCGCGCCGAGCGCGCCGGAAGAGCCCGGGGAGATTTCGCATGCAGGGCACGCCCTGTAGTTCCCACACCGAATACGCGAAGGCGGCGGCGAGGAATCCGGCGACGAGGAACGCCAGCGCTCCTTGGAGGAACACGTTTGCCGACTCGCCCGGGGGAATCGGCAGCACGGCCTGCCGTGCCATGGAGGTGAGCGTGCCGAAGCCGCACGTCACGCAGGCAATCCCGAAGAGCCGCAGGAGCGGCCATCCGTCCGCGTAGAGCCTCGGAAGGATGAGTTGTGAGGGTGCGAGCGCCATCACCGCGCACCTCCGTTCGTCCATACCTTGAACATCTCGGAGAGCCGCAGGGGCTGCGCATCGACTGTGACACGGTGCCGGGCCTCGAAGGCCTCGCGAGCATCGTCCGCACCCTCGACGACGAGGAGTGCGCCACGGGGCTCGATGACGGCGCTGCGGATCCAGCCCTCGCGGAACTCCGCCGGCAGCGCGGACGCATCCGCCGTCGGCAGCACTCGCCAGCGCGCGTAGCGCTCCTGCAGCGAATCGAGCGCCTCGTCGCGGACGACGCGTCCCTTCTCGAGGCAGAGGATCCAGTCGACGCTGCGCTCGATGTCGTCGAGCTGGTGCGAGGAGATCATGATCGCGGGCTCGTCCTCGCGCAGGAGCTCGAACAGCGTCGAGTAGAGCGCCTCGCGGCTCGGCGGATCGAGCGACGCTGCGGGCTCGTCGAGCAGGATCGCCTCGGGACGGTGGCAGACCGCCGTCACGATCGCGAGCTTCTGCACCGCGCCCGGCGACATTGTGCCGGTCCGCTGCGTGAGGTCGAGCTCGAACGCTTCGACGAGCCTGCGCTCGCGCGCCGCATCCCACCGCGCGTAGAAGCTGCGCGTGAAGTCGAGATGCGCGCGACCCGTCATCCACGGGACGAAGCGGTTCTCCTGATGGACGACGCCGACGCGGGCGAGTTCTGCCTCGCCAAGCGCGAGCCCGTCGACCCCGAAGAGCATGGCGCGCCCCGCGGTCGGCGCCGCCAGTCCCTGGAGCGAGCGCAGGAGCGTGGTCTTTCCGCTTCCGTTGCGGCCGACGAGGCCGACGATGCGGCCGCGCGGAACGGCCACGGTCACGCCGTCGAGTGCCGCGCGGTCGCCGTAGGTCTTCGCGAGATGCTCGGTGGCAAGGACGTTGCTTTGATCGGCTGCATGACTCATCGGGTGCCTCCTCCGGCTGGCGCAGGCACGGCGCCAGATCCGTGAGTAGAACGGCTGATCCAGTCGTTTCTGAAGCGGGTCGCCCATCCATCGGGCCACGTCGTGGTGAAGAGTTCGGCCGCGCTCGCCTCATTGTCGCTCATCTCGACCAGTCCCGCGACCCATTCGACCTCGCCACCGTGGCGATCGGCTTTTGCCATCGGCGAGGAGAAGGCGAATCGGAGCACCGTCGGTCGGTCGCGGACGAGTTGCTCAACGGTGCCCCGCGGCAGGTCCCTGGTTCCCTTGCCCGTGACTTCGCCTCCGTAGGCAAGCCAGACCGTCCTCCCCGAGGGATCGAGTTCGACGATCACCTCCGTGATGCCCGCGCTGTTGGGCGGCAGGATCAGCCGCTCGCCTCCACCTCCTTTGAGGAGCGCGAAGGTCATGGGGATGCCTGTTTGCTCCCGCTGCCGCAGGTCATGCTCAGTTCGCACGCGAGCTTCCATCGACGCGAGGGTCGGTGCGGAAGCGACTTCGTACGCGGTCGAGGCGGCGGTCGGTGGTACGAGAGTCGACCAGCCCCAGCGAGCGATCACGGTGAACCCGTACGCTGCCACGAACGCAACCGCCACCGACACGATGAGCAGGATGGCGGGCTTGAGTCTCGTCGGGCATGGAAGCCCCGAGCCTGCGCGAGCCGGCGTCCTGCGGTTGTCACTCATTGGTGTCATCATCACTGGCCTCCGTCGTGCGGCTGGTTGGAGTCGAGCACGCGCAGCAACTTGCGGAAGATCTCGACCGCGTCCTTCGCAGGAACTCCGAGCTGGTGCACGGCGATCGCCGCCGGCCGCAGCAGGCGCTCGAGCTCGCGCTGGGCGAGTTCGTCCTGCTTCTCGCGGTGCGAGCTTGATGCGCGACCGTTCGCCGCGCCGCGCACCATGAGCGCAAGCCCAGGCCGCCGTTCGAGCACGCCCTCCTGCTCGAGCATCGCGTAGGCCTTGCTGACGGTCATCGGGTTGATCCCGAGGCGTTCGCCGAGGTCGCGGGTCGACGGGATCTCGGTGCCCGCACGGAGCACCCCCGCCGCCACCTGAAAGCGAATCTGCTCGCAGATCTGGCGGAAGACGGGGACTCCCGAGTTGCGTTCGAGGGTGATCAGCATGGCGAGGGACTCGACGGCAGCGCGGGAATCCGCCCGACTGCCTTAGTGCAATGATACACTAAGGCACATGCCTGTCAAGCCGCCATCGCGACTTTTCGATGGATCTTGCGAAATGCTCGGGCATCCGCGACTGACGAGCTGAACCCGGCCGGTCGCCGGATGCTGGACGCTGATGCACTCGCGCGCTCGACGGAGTACCAACGAGTCGCGGTAACCGCGAGTCAACTTCCAAGCAGATACCCGTCTGGCCCTGGCATCGGCGTGAGCGCAATCCCAAACACGGGGCGATCGGACAATAAAGTGGGGCCGGATTCGTGATCCCGTCCTCCAATGGGTTAGTTGCTCTTTGGCGGGTCGCTGTTGACCCGCGAAGGAGCCGTTCGTGTACCAGCAGGACCCTCTGGACTCCGCCGCCCAGCGGCGGGAGGTCGTCATCGCCAAGCGCGTCCACGCCCACGGCCTGCGCCACACCCACGCCTCGCAGCTGCGGGAGGAGGGCTTGGGCCTGAGTGGGCGCGGGGTGCCCGCTTCACTCGCGGGCCGTCACCTCCGGCGTGTCTCGGCGAGCGCCCACGCGTACTCCTTTGCAATCGGCGGCGTGGTGTCGGACTTCAACTCCACCCAAGCGCGGTGCGCCCAGTGCGGCTCACGCAGCAGTTGGCGGCCCAGCAGGACCAGGTCCGCACGGCCTTCGGTGATGATCGCGTCGGCCTGCGCGGGCGTGGTGATGAGCCCCACAGCGCCCGTCGGGATCCCGGCGTCGCGTCGGATCCGCTCAGCGAACGGGACTTGGTAGTCCGGTGCGACCGGAATCTTGGCCTCCCGTGTCGCTCCGCCGGTGGAGCAGTCGATGAGGTCCACGCCATCCTTCGCGAGCAGACGCGACGCGTTCACCGAGTCGTCAAGGCTCCAGCCGCCCTCGACCCAGTCGGTGCACGACAGCCGCACGAACAGCGGGACGTCCTCGGGCAGCGTCCGCCGAACGGCGCGGGACGTCTCGAGCATGAACCGCACCCGGTTGTCGAACACGCCGCCGTAGTCGTCCGTGCGTTCGTTCATGAGCGGCGACAGGAAGCTGTGGCCGAGGTACCCGTGCGCAAAGTGGAGTTCGATCACGCCGAACCCCGCGGCGATCGACCGCTCCGCCGCCGCGGCGAAGGACCCGGTGACGGCGTGAATCTCGTCGACCGTCAGCGCGCGAGGGACCGGACCATCCCGATCAAACCGCTTCGCCGTCGGACCGACCGGCATCCAGCCGCCCTCGTCGAGCGGCACGAACGCGTTCGGCGCGGAGTGGAGCGGACCGTACCGCGAGGCCTTGACCCCGGCATGGGCCAGCTGGATCCCGGGCACCGAGCCGTGCTCGCGCACGAAATCCGTCACACGACGCAGAGCGGGAACGTGCTCGTCCTTCCAGATGCCGAGACAGTTGGGCGTGATGCGTCCTCCCGGCTCCACGCCCGTCGCCCCCGCCATCAACAACCCGACCCCTCCCACCGCGCGGGCCGCGTGATGCGCGAGATGCCATTCGTTCGCGAAGCCGTCCCGACTCGCGTACTGGCACATCGGCGACATCGCGATCCGATTGCGCAGCGTGACTCCCCGCAGTTTCAGGGGCGTGAAGAGGTTCGGTTTCACGCTCTGTTTGTCAGCCCGGGGCGCCTGCCCGTGCCCTTGGTTGGCCGCCGAGGCCACGCCAACGCCGGCCGCGATCACGGACTGAACGAAGTCACGTCTGTTCATGGTCTCCCTATCCTTTCGGCGCGGGACTGTAGCAAGGGCCTCCCCGCGGTCGCCGGACATGTCCGCTCGGCCGCCCGGTCAGGACGAGTCCGCCGCCGCAGCCGGCATCGGAGGGCAGGATGACAAGCGGAAGACCCATGCAACTCCCCCTCCAATCCCGCATCGACGACTTCCTGAACGGCTCCCCCCACGCCGTCGTCGGTGCCTCGCGCGACCGCTCCAAGTACGGCAACAAGGTCCTCCGCTGCTACATCCAGGCCTGTCGATCCGTGTTCCCTGTCAACCCCGCCGCCGCCGAAATCGAGGGCCTCCCCGCTTTCAAGAACCTCGCCTCACTCCCCACCCGCGTCCACGGCGTCTCGATCATCACCCCGCCCGCCGTCACGCTGCAAGTGGTCAAAGACGCCCACGCCGCGGGCATCACCCGCCTTTGGATGCAGCCCGGCGCGGAAAGCCCCGAGGCCGTCGAACTCGCCCGCTCTCTCGGTCTCAGCGTCATCGCCGGCGACGCCTGCATCCTCGTCGTCCTCGGCTTCGCCGACCACTGAGAAGCGCACCCGCGCCCAGCAAGAGCAAGCGACCACCCCGCCTCGAACTCTTCTCTCTCTCTCTCTCTCTCTCTCTCTCTCTCTCTAATTCCTCTCCGCGCCCTCCGCGCCTCCGCGGTGAATCCCCGCCTCAGAAAGCCGCGTTCTTCGGCGTCCGCGGGAACGGGATCACGTCGCGGATGTTCGCCATCCCCGTCACGAACAGCACCAGCCGCTCGAACCCCAGCCCGAACCCCGCGTGCGGCACCGTGCCGTACTTCCGCAGGTCGCGGTACCACCAGTACGCCGCCTTGTCGAGCTTCATCTCTTCCAGCCGGCGATCAAGATGGTCCAGCCGCTCCTCCCGCTGGCTCCCGCCGATCAGTTCGCCGATCCCCGGCACCAGCACGTCCATCGCGCGGACGGTCTTCCCGTCCTCGTTCATCCGCATGTAGAACGCCTTGATGTCCTTCGGGTAGTCCGTCACGATTGTCGGCTTCTTGAACACCTCCTCGGTGATGAACCGCTCGTGCTCGGCCTGCAGGTTCGCGCCCCACTTCACGGGGTACTCCCACTTCTTTCCCTTCGCCGCCGCGTCCTCCAGCAGCTTCACCGCGTCGGTGTACGTGATCCGCTGGAACCCCGACTCCACCACGTGCTCCAGCCGCGAGATCGCCTCCTTGTCGATCCGCTCGGCGAAGAACTTCATGTCGTCCCCCCGCTCGGCCAGCACCGCCCGCAGCGTGTACTTCACGAACTCCTCGGCCAGTTGCATGTCGTCGTTCAGGTCGGCGAACGCGATCTCCGGCTCGATCATCCAGAACTCCGCAAGGTGCCGCGCCGTGTTGCTGTTCTCCGCCCGGAACGTCGGCCCGAACGTGTACACCTTGCTCAGCGCGCACGCGTACGTCTCGACGTTCAACTGACCCGACACCGTCAGGAACGCCTCCTTGCCGAAGAAGTCGTCCGTAAAGTCCGCGTGCCCGGGCTTGTTCGCGTCCTTCTTGATGTTCATCAGATCCAGCGTCGACACCCGGAACATCTCGCCCGCGCCCTCGCAGTCGCTCGCCGTGATGATCGGCGTGTGAACCCAGAAGAACCCACGCTCGTGGAAGAACCGGTGCACCGCCTGCGCCAGGCAGTTCCGCACCCGCGCCACCGCCCCGAACGTGTTGGTCCGCACCCGCAGGTGCGCCACCTCGCGCAGGTACTCGAACGTGTGCCGCTTCGCGCTCGCCGGGTACGTATCGGGGTCCTCCACCCACCCCAGCACCCTCAGGCTCGACGCCTGCATCTCCACCGCCTGCCCCCCGCCCTGCGACGCCACGATCACCCCCTCGGCCTCCACCGAGCAGCCCGTGGTCAGGTGCAGCACCTCCTTCTCGTAGTTCCCCAGCGAACTCGGCGCCACGACCTGGAAGTTGTCGAAGCACGACCCGTCGTTGATCGCAACGAACGAGATCCCCGCCTTCGAGTCCCGCCGCGTCCGCACCCACCCGCGCACGCGGACCGGGTCGCTCGAGGGGCTGGCCTTCATCGCTTGTTCAACAGACAGCGTGCGCATGGGTCGGTCTCGTTTGGGTCGGTCTCGTTTGGGTCGGTATCGGGTGGGTCGAAGGCGGGTGGGTCAGGGTCGTGATGAATGCAGGAAGCAGCGCTCCGACCGGCCACGGCAACCGAGGCAGGGCCCGAGCAAGGGGAGGACAGTGTAGGAATTCCGAACCGCCCCCACCGGGCGTCGCCGCATCCCGCTTCGCCGCCCGCTTCGCCCGCTCGAGCCGCCCGTGGGCCGTCATTCCGCCGCCGCGCC
>JABWBC010000023.1 GCA_013360695.1 Phycisphaerales bacterium | reverse complement strand
TACGCCATCGCCGCGGCCTGCGCGTCGCCCGCGTTCTCCGACGCCACCGCGTGCTCCAGGCGCGGATCGGGTGCGACCTTTGGCTTGCGCGGCACGCCCGCGCCCTGGCGCGGGGCCTCGGGACCGGCGGACTCTGGACCTTGTTCGATGTCGTCGGACATGCGTGCTCCTGGCTGATTCCATCGGATTCTTGCACGCCGCCCGCCACCACGGAAATAAAAAAGACCCGGGACGCGTCCGGGTCTTGGTGAAAGGCTTGATTCGTCGGGCCGGTCGGGAGGCCGGATTACTCGAAGAGCTTGAGGTTCTTGAGCGAATCGCCGAAGAGCTTGCCCAGCGTCGAGTCCTTGGTCAGGCGGTCGACCTGCTCCTTGTACTTGGCCGTCACGCTCGCAAGCTGGTCCTTGAAGGTCTCCTTGAGCGTGGTCTTCAACTCGGGCGAGAGCTTGTCGAGGGCGGCCATGGCGCCCGAGAGCTTGTCGGTCAGCGGCTTGGCGTCCGCCGCCGCCTTGGCCCCACTGATCGGATCCTTCGCGCCCGCCAGCGTGTCGCTCAGCTTGCCGAGGTTGCCCAGGTAGTCGTTCATCGTCGACTTGGCGGCGTCGGTCAGCTCCGCGGCCTTGGCCTTGGCGGCGTCGGTCGCGTCCTTGGCGGCCTCCTTGGCCTTGTCGGTGCCTTCCTTCACCGCGTCCTTGGCCGCCTCCGTCGCCTTGTCGGCCCCTTCCTTCACCGCCTCGCCCGTCTTGGCGGCGGCGTCCTTGGTCGCGTCCACGGCCTTGTTCGCAGCGTCCTTGGTCGCGTCGGCCGCCTTGTCGATCATGGTCCCCGCGGTGTCGGCCTTCTTCTCCTCACAGGCCACCATCACGGTCGCGGCCAGAATCATCGAGGCCACCGCGGACAGCTTCGTCTTCATCGTCATCTTCCTTTTCTCGTGTGCGAACCGCCGCGAAGACACTCGCGCGGGTAAGTTCCGGCTTGATTTCTCGGCGCAGGCGCCGGGCCCGGACTCACCATTATTGGCCGGTAGTTGCATGAAATTACGCCCGCGCCCTCAATCCGACGCACGATTGTTCAGATTGAGCACCCGGCCCCAGCGCATAAAAAACCGGCGTGCCCTCGCGAGCACGCCGGTGTGAGTTTCACCAGACATTCAGGTTCGGTTCATGCCCGAACCTCTGTGTTGATTACTGGTAGAAGTTGGTGGACTCGGTCTCCTCGACCGGACGGCTCATCTGGTCCGAGGTCATGGTGACCTTGAACCGGGTGTCGCCGGCCTTCACGCCCTTGACCACGACCTTCCAGGAGGTCTTGGCCTTCGGCGCGAGCGTGGCGAGAGGAGCGAAGGTAACGGTCTTGCCGTCGGAGGTCGCGTTGGTCGCGCCGCCGGCGGAGACAAACTGCAAGAAGTCCTCGAGGCCGGCGACGATCTTGATGTTCGTGCCGGGGGCCGAGCCCTGGTTGGTGACTTCGATGGTGTAGGTGACCTGGCCGCCCACTTCGAGGGCGTCCGGGTCGTCGATCACCTCGAGCAGGATGGCCGGGACGCCGGCGACCTGCGTGCCCGCGGTGGCGGAGACGGGGCTGGCGCACTTGGCCGCGACCGTCGCGGTGTTGGAGATGTTGGTGGTGCTGGCGACGTTGAGGCTGACGTTGACGGTCTTCGACGCGCCCGGAGCGAGCGTGCCGAGATTCCAGACCACCGCGTTGCCGTCAACCTTGCCGCCCTCGGTGGCGCTGACGAACGTCGCGCCGGCCGGGATCGGGTCCTTGATGACGGTGTCCGCCGCGGCGGCGTCGCCGGTGTTGGCGACCGTGATCGTGAAGTTCACCGGGCGGCCGATGACGACGCGCTCGCTGCCCTTCTTGGTGATCGTCAGCACGGGCTGCTTGACCACGGTGTTCGTGGTGTTCGACTCGGCCGCCAGGTTACCCTCGGCGTTGGCCTTGGCCATGTTCTTGTACGCGCCGGTCTTGTCAGCCTTGACCATCATGTCAAAGGTCTTGCTCTCGCCCGGTCCCAGGACCGCGACCGTGGTCTCCCACGCGCTCTTGCCGTCGGTCGTCAGGCCGGCGGGGAGCTGGTCCGAGACCTTGACGTTGCGGGCCACGCCCGAGCCGGTGTTGGTGACCGTGATCTTGACCGGGAAGGCGTCGCAGATCAGCACCTCGGCCGGGGCTTCCTTCTTGACCGCCAGCGCGGGCTGGACGACCTTGATCGTCTGGCAGATCGCCAGGTTGTAGCTCGCCGAAGCGCAGCTGGTGATCGTCCCGACCTTGGTGGCCGAGCCGTTCACCGTGATCGTCTTGACCTCGCCGGCCTTCAGATCGCCCATGCCCCACTTGAGCGTGCGGGTGGCGGCGTCCATCGTGCCCGAGGGGCTGCTCGAGTTGTAGTTGAAGCCCTGATCCAGCGTGTCCCACACCATCACGTCCGACAGCGTCGTGCCCGCGATGTTCGTGACCTTGATCTGGTAATCAAACGGCGCACCGGCGGTCACCTCGCTGGGCGTGATCTTCTCGACCATCAGGCCCGAGCCCTCGCGGCGGCCGGTCGGGTAGTACAGCACATTGCCGCTCGAAGCCATCACGGGCTCGGCCATCGGCGCCGGGGCCGGGGCTTCCTTCTTCGGGGCCGGGGCTTCCTTCTTGGGAGCCGGAGCTTCCTTCTTGGCGACCATGCGGCCAGAATCGTCCGCGCGATACGGATCGATCATGCCGCCGCTCGACCGCGAGGAACTCTCGCAGCCGGCGAACATGGTGACGGCCATGAGGCCGGCAGCCAACGTGCCCAACAGCTTTTTCATCGATGCGCCTTTCTCAAATAGAACGAACCAAAAACTTCACCGCCTAGGCTTGGTCTCTTCGTACCCGCGGCGGACTTTCCCAAGAGGGACACACCGGCGGAGTCGCCGGGAGCCCAGTATAGCCCTCACGTCCGAAAAGACCATGACGCCGCCGGGGTTGTCCCCTAATCTTCGCCCGTTGAGATCGCGCCTCAAGTGCTAGAGTGAGCCGCCGATGTCGAGCAACTTGCAATCACCGATCTCAATTTGGAGAAGCTCATGCGTCGCCTCCTCCTTGTCGGTCTAGTTGCGTTCGGATTCAGCGCCTCCCTGTTCGGGTGTGCCAGCACCGCGATCGCGCTGAAAGAGAAGATGGGGTACGCCAAACGCGAACAGCTGGTTGACAGGGTCAAGGAAGCTCGGGACGAGCAAACAGAAACCAAGAAGCAGTTTGAGTCGGCCCTCCAGCAGTTCCTTGCCGTCACCGGCGCGACCGGCGGCGACCTGGAAGCCAAATACAACAAGCTGAAAACCGAGTACGAAAGTTCCGAAAGCCAAGCGCAGGACGTGCGCGGGCGCATCAAGGATGTGGAAAACGTCGCCGATGCCCTCTTCGTGGAGTGGGAAGCCGAGCTCGCGCAGTACAGCACCGAATCGATGCGCGCCGCCAGCAGGCGACAGCTCGAGGACACCAAGGCCCAGTACCAGAAATTGCTCTCGGCGATGAAGGCGGCCGAGGCCAAGATGTCGCCCGTGCTGGTCGCGTTCAAAGACCAGGTGCTCTTCCTCAAGCACAACCTCAACGCCCGCGCCATCGCGTCGCTGCAGACCAACGTGAACCAGATCCAGGGCGACGTGTCACGCCTGGTCGCGGAGATGGAAGCGTCGATCAACGAGGCCAACCAGTTCATCGAGCAGATGAACACCCAAGCCAGGTAGACCTCTTAGCGCGAGCGTTCCTTCGACGCAAATCGCTTCGTCGGCAGCTCAAAGTCGCCGAACCTCGTCTTGATCCCAAGGTCGCCCACGACCTCGTACGACGGGTTGCTCGACTTCAGCATGTTCACCACCGCAAGCCCCAGCGACGCCGGCGAAATCTTCACCGGGATCTCGAGCGTCTTGGTCTGACCCGGCGACAGCGACGCGGCGTCCGACAGCTTGCCGCTCACGACCTTGGTCCCACCCACCGACATCGCGTACGCCAGCTTCGCCAACCCCACGTCGAACTCGTTGGTGTTGGTCACATCCAGCTTGATCAGCCCCTTGGCGCTCAGCACCGAAACCTCGTCCCAGCGAACCTCGCTCACACGCACCTCCGGGACGTTCGGGATCGGAAGCTCGCCCTCCTTCTTCAGGGGGAGCGACAGCTTCTCGCCGCCGGGAACGTCCAGATTGAAGTTCATGTTGACCGCGTAAGGCACCACCGCGCCGAGCTTCAGCCCCTCCACCGCCGCCAGCACGTCCGCAAACTTCACGCGCAGCGGCACGTCCAGCGTCTTGCTCCCGCGCGCCGGGATCGACCCCGGCTTTTCCAAGGCCCCCGTCAGGATCGATTCCTCGCGCGACGCCAGCGAATACTCAACATTCGTCAGCGGAACCGCGATCGGGTAAGGGTTCTTCACGTCGACCTTGAGCGCGACCGTCACGCCCTCGAGCGAGAGATCCGACAGCGTGGCGTCGACGATGTTCGCGCTGGGTTTGCCGAGCACGCCGCACCCCGTCAACAGCGCGACGACGCCCATCAGCAGCGCCGTGAGGACGGATCGCGTCATCGCGTGCCGTGAATCCCACGCCCGCGACGCGCCGGGATTGCCTCCGCCCGGTGTGGCCTCATCGATCCGCGCCGCGTACGCCATGTTCGTCTCCCGCATGAATGGATCGATCATCGCCCAACGGAACCTTCACGTTCACTCCGTCGGCATTCGCCTTGACATCAACCGCATCGCCCCGTGCGCCATGATTGGCACCCGCGGGATTTGCACCCGCGGGAACTTCGGCCGCGGGGTCCCCACCCGCGGCGGCGTTCGATCCTGCCTCCGCCTTCGGATCGTGCGCCGGATGTTCCCCGCCGGCGTGGCGCTCGTGCCGGTGCGCGATCGTCGCCTTGGCCGCCGCCGCCGTCCGCTTGGCGATGCTCGAAATCAGCCACCAGGACAGCCCGAACAGCGCCAGCCCCGCCAGGATGTAGAACTCATACTTCTTCACGCCCACGCTCTCGACCGCCTTGCCGATCGAATAGCCGAGCGATCCCAGCGACAGCGACCAGATCGCCGCACCGATCGCGTTGAACACCGCGAACCGCCACGGCGCATACCCGCCCGCGCCGAGCAGGAGCGGCGTCGCCATACGCGTGCCGGGCACGAAGCGCGAGGCCACCACCGCAAAGTCCTCGCCCCGCCCCAGCCACTTGCGCATCCGCGAAAACTTCTCGCGCACCTTCGGGAATCGATCCAGAACCCCGGTGCCCTTCCAGCGCCCGAGGTAATACCAGAACTGATCGCCCGCGAACGACCCGAAGAAACAGACGAGGAACACACCCGGCAGGCCGAGCCAGCCGCGCTGGGCCGCAAACCCGCCCGCCAGCACCACGCTCTCGCCTTCCAGAAACGTCCCGATGAAGAGAAACAGGTGCCCGTAGGTCCGCACCATCTCCGCGACCCACGAATCCTCCGACAGCACATCGCGCAGCGACGACCCCAGCAGCAGGGCGTCGGAGGCAATGGTGAGATCGATCATGCGGCGGATTCCGGCGAACTTGGCCCCCACGAAACGGGCCCTCGAAACCGGCCCCTCGAAACCTCACCGACAAACGAACCCGCTGGCCCACCAGCCGCGCACCCACCACACACGCGCGCCACTCCGGATCGCTCATCGAAAAGATAGGCCCGGCGGCACACCGTCGGAACCCGCGCCGCTCGAACTATCGGGATCGGGGCACGAGCTGCTCGGCCGTCCGCACCGCGTCCGCCGCACATAGGGCGTGTGCGTCCGCGCCCATCGCACGCCACGCATCGGGGCACTGGCCGAACGCCGAACCGCCCACCAGAATCGGAACACGCACGGGAAGCGCCCGCACCGACGCGATCGCCGCCTCCACCGCGCGCAGATGCACCGGGAGCGTCGCGGAAATCGCGGCCAGGTCACCCCCGAAGTCACGCACGCCCCCCGCCAGCTCGTCCGCCGGGATGTTCGCGCCCAGGAACACCGCGCGCCAGCCCGCCAATTCCAGCAGGTCGGCGATCACCCGCACGCCCATGTCGTGGTTGTCCCCTTCGACCGACGCCGCCACCACCACCCGCCCGTCACGCGGCGCGGGCGTCGCGCGGGCTCTTACCTCGCTCATCACCATCTGCGTCGTGGTCGTGGCGAAGTGCTCTTCCGCCACGCTGATCTCGCCCAGGTGCCACAGCCGCCCCAACTCGCACAGGGACGGCGCCAGCACCTCGGTGTAGATCAACGCCGCGTCAACCCCCGTTTCCTGCAGCGCCCGCACACCGTCCGACGCCCGGAGCCGATCTCCCTCCAGCACCGCGACCAGGAACTCCGCGGATGCCGCCGAAAAAGCCGCATCGCTCGACAGGCTCGATTCGCCCTCGCACCCGGACACCACGGGCTCGCACGCCGCCCGCGCCAGGATCGCCTCCACCAGAGCGAAATCCTCGGGCGGAAGCTCGCGCGCCAGGACTTTCGAGAGCGCCGCCAGGCTCGACGCGATGTGCGAGCAGCACACGCCGCGCACCTTGAACGCCGATCGCGCCCAGCCGATCTGGGCGACAAAGCTCTCCGGCGCGTCGTACGCAACCGCCGCCGCCAGCTCCTGCACGCGCCCCTGCAACTGCTCGCCCCACTTGGAGCAGGGCAGCGGAGCGAACGCTTCTCTCGCCTCGGGGCAGTGGGCGCACAATTCATGCGCGGCGGCCTCGCCAAGCTCACGCGCCCGCGCGAGCAGCATCTCAGACAGCAAAAGCCGCGATTCGGGCTGGTGAGTGCGCTGCTTCATCGCTCCAAGCGAGATTCGCATTCGGCGGCCCGGCGGATTCCGTGCCGGCGTGCGATCTCGACCGGAGTTTACTGGAACGGCGCGCCCTGGAGCGACCAAGAGTGCAGCCCGGCCCGACGCGCAATGTCGCACAGTGCCACCCGGTCATGCACGCCCAGCTTGGTGTGGATCGAAGTCCGGTGCTTGTCGATCGTCTTCTCGGACCGGTGCAGCTTGGCCGCGATCTCGCGGATCGTCAGACCCTCCGCCAGCAGCGTCAGCACTTCCAGCTCACGCGGAGACAACGCCTCCAATGGGCCCATCCCCCCGCTGCGGAACTCCACCGCCGCCGCTCCCTGCGGCAAGCAGTCCGTCGGCGGCTCCTCGATCATCTCCGCCCGAATGCTGAACAGCACCATCGCCCGATCAAACGGGGCGCGCCCCGTGGCCTCGATCGGGTACAACCACGAGCGGAACATCCGGCCACCACACAATTTCCGAACAACGAGCGGCTGCTTGTGTTCCAGCGAACGCTGCATCAGCTCCGCGAACTCACGGGCCTGGTCCGACGGGAAAATGTCCGCGAGCGTCAAGCCCGTCATCTGGGCGCCATGCCCCGGGTGAGCCATCGATATCAGACGATCCCACTGGGGATTGCAGAAAATCATGGTGCCGTCCGCCGCGATCAGGCTCACCGCCACCGCGGGATCGCTCAGGAGCGCCGCGAGCATCGGGTTGTCGGCGGGGACGAATGAACGAGCGTCATTTCGGGGAGTGGAGAGTTGCATGGCTGGCCCATCCTTGCTGTTCGATGCCGGCGATCGAGAGAGTTCGAGGCTCGGACCGCCGGCGTGGTTCCCACGGATACCGGGAACCGCGTATTTCTAAGGGATGATTAGGATGATGTCGCCCCAAGGAGGCATTCCGACACCGGAAATGGGGAAAGCCCCTACCAGAATGCGGATTTGCTATTGATGAGGCGGGCCATCCATGCTCGAAACCGAAATCTCCCGCGTCGTCAGCCCCGCACGCCGCACGAGTTCCGCCAACTGGACTCGATCATCCACTTTGAGCTTGTTCCCGATGCTTGTCCGGTGCGACTCCACGGTCTTGACGGATCGCCCGAGCGTTTCCGCGATCCGCTTGGTGCTCATCCCCCGCGCGATCAACGCCAGCACCTGAAGCTCACACCTGCTCAGCACGGAAAGCGGCCCAAGATCGCTGTGCCGGAACTCGACGACCGGAATCGTCCCGTCGCCCGTCACCGAGAGCAGATGCTCGTCGATGATCTCCGCGCGAACCACGAACAAAAACACCGGCTCGGTCGCCGAGTACCGCGTCGGCGGCATGATCGGGCACGTCCACACCGCAAACATCCGCCCGGCGCAGCACTTCCGAACCAGCTGCGCCCGCCCGCAAGCCGCGGTCGCCAGCGCCAATTCACGATGCTCGGCGGCCTGCTCCGGCGGAAACACCTCGTCGATCAATCGCCCCTGCAGCGTCTCAAACCGCGCGCCGTGCGATTCCATCTGAAGCCGATCCCACTGCGGATTGCAGAAGACCATCCGCCCTTCGCCGTTGATGACCGCCACCGCCGCCAGTGGGTCGCCCGCCATGCCCAGAAAGAACGGGTCGCCCGAATCCGCCACGGTCGCACCGGATTTGGTCTTCATCTCAATCACCGTGGTTTCTCCGCACAAGCGCACCCACAGCATGTTCCGGCGCAATCACCGAAGCGCACCCTCATGGAATTCAAGAGCGCAGAGCTTACCGGAGATTACTCATCGATCTGTGCGTATTTTGGATTTCTGCCGAGGACGATCCGCGATGCAAACGAATCTGTGCCCGCCTGATTTATCTCAAATCAGCATCCACACGCCGCCGCTCCGCGTCCAGCACCGTCAGGCCCGCCCGCCGTGCGATCTCCGCAAGATGAACTCGATCGTCCACCTTCAGCTTATCGCCGATGCTCGTGCGGTGGTTCTCGATCGTCTTCACCGACCTTCCCAGGATCGACGCGATTTCCTTGATGCTCATCCCCTGACCGATCAGCGCGAGAATCTCGAGCTCGCGCGGCGAGAGCACGTCCAGCGGCCCGAGGTTCGCCACGTCCGACTCGCGCACGTCCGCCGTGCTCCCCCTCCCCGCCAGCTCAAACACATCCCCCTCCACTCGCCGCGTGATCACCAGGAACCGCGGCGGGAGCGGCTCCTGCTCAACGCCTTCGCGATCGTCGCCAGGGATCGGATGGACCCACGAGATGTGCTGGAACCCGCGCCAGATCGTCCGCAGCAGGATCGGCTGCTGAGTCTCCTGGATCCGCTGCAACAGCGCCAGCCGCTCCGCGATCCACTCCGCCGGGAAAAAATCGCTCCACGGGCGCCCGATGATCATCTCGGGCGTGGACTCCGCGCCGTGAAAAATCCGCACCGCCCGCGGATTGGCCCACAACGTCACGCCGTCGTGACTCACGATCGCCACCCCCGTGGTCGGCTCGTGAACCACCGCGTTCCAGATCGGGTTGAGTTCGATGCCGGGCGGGCCGCCCCGCGGCGGCGGCTGATCGGGCGAGCGTGAGGCGTTCCTCATGGGAATCTCCGATCACTGGGTCGCCCGCGCTCATCCCGGCCCGCCGGGAAGGCAAGGCGACGGTCACTCGTCTTCCGGCATCGCGCAGTGTCCGCCGTGCTTGGCGTGATAGTCCTGGTGATAGTCCTCGGCCGGATAGAACTTCCCGGCACGCTGCGCACCAACCACCTGCGTCACGATCTTTCGAGCCTTGAACTTGGGATTGCTCGCCTGCTGCTCTTCGATAAACTTCTTGGCCTGGTCTTCTTGCTCGGGAGTCGCCGCGAATATCGCCGAGCGATACTGCTCGCCGTGGTCCGGGCCCTGGCGATTGAGCTGCGTCGGATCGTGATACCGGAAGAACTTCGCGAGCAACTCCTTGTACGCGATCGTCTTGGGGTCAAACGTGATCATCACCGTCTCGGCGTGCCCGGTGTTCTCGTAGCAAACCTCTTTGTACGTCGGGTTCTCCGTGCGACCGCCCATGTACCCGCTCACCGCCTCGACCACGCCCGGCGTCTGCTGGAGGCGATCCTCCACGCCCCAGAAACACCCGCCCGCGAAGTACGCGACCTGCGTCTCGATCGGGCGCGACGCTTCGGGCCACGGAGCGCCCTTGTCAATGAACTCCAGCGAGACGGAGTTGAGGCAGAAGCGCAGTCCGGTCGGACGCGGGCCGTCCTCGAACACATGCCCCAGGTGCGCCTCGCAACGCGCGCACAAGATCTCCGTCCGCTCCATCCCCAGCGTGTTGTCGTGCTCGTACGCGACGTGGTCTTTGTCGAACGGCTGGAAGAACGACGGCCACCCCGTGCCCGAATCAAACTTCGCATCCGACGCGAACAACGGCAGCCCGCACAGGCGGCACACGTACGTGCCGTCCTTCTTGTTGTCCACCAGATTGCCGCAGAACGCGCGCTCCGTGCCCTTGGCCAGGATCACCGCGGCCTCTTCGGGCTTCAGCTTCTTCGCCAACTCATCGACGCGCGACTTCGACAACGGCGTCACGTCATACGCGGCGCGGCTGATCTTTCGCGCGCCAGCCTTCGCAGAACTCATCGATTCGTCCTTCGTCGGCGCCACGGAACCGGGCGCACTCGCCTTGCTCGGGCTCGCGCCCCGTTCATCCGTCGGCGGCTCGCTCGCGCGAAGCGTCCACACCGCGGCGCCCGCCGCCGCGCCGAACACACCCACCATCAACAGCACCAGCAGCACCGTCTTCACGCTTGGGGACTCCGTGGCCCGATTTCCGCCGCCGGGCCCGCGACGACAATGTACCACATCGTCAACTTCTGTACGATGCCGACTTCGATTGAGATCGTGGCCGGATTCGATCGCGTGGCATTCCAGATTCGCAACTGCAGTAACGAACTCGCGGAGGTCCATCATGCTTCGAGCCGTCGCGTCCGTCATCGTCGGGTACATCGTCATGGCCGCCATCGTCATGATCGGCCTCACAGGCCTGTACCTCGCCATCGGCACCGAACGCGCCTTTGAACCCGGCGCATGGACCCCTTCCAAGTTCTGGATCGCCATCATGATCGTCGTCGGCATCATCGCCGCCCTCGTTGGCGGCCTGACCTGCAAGGCCATCGCCCGGTCCAACAAGCCGCCGCGCGTCCTGGCCGGAATCGTCCTGGTCCTCGGCATCCTGATGGCGGTCATGGCGATGGGGAAAGCCGCCCCCACCGATCCACGCGGCCCCGAAGTCTCCAACATCGACGCCATGAACAAAGCCGTCACCCCGGCGTGGGTCAACCTCGCCAACGCCTTCATCGGCTTCCTCGGCGTCATGGTCGGCGCGGGGATGGGCAAGGATCACGCCGGCGGCACCAAGCCCACGCCCTGAACGCGCAGCGCGTCGTTGTTCCGAGATCCCCGCCTGTGATCGCCGAACCCGGCGAGTCCCCGAAGAATGCCCGGGTCGATCGCACGGCGTTCGATCCGTGTCCGCATCGCGAGACGTTCCCCCGTCGCACGGTTCGTGTACGCTCCGCGCATGAGCGAAACCGCCTCCAGCGCCGGGCCCGCCCGCGTGCTCTCCACCTTTGATGCCGCGTGCATCGTCATCGGCGCAATCGTCGGCGTCGGCATCTTCTTCAGCCCGGGCCAGGTCGCCGCACTCGTCGAGTCCCCCACCCTCGCGCTCGTCGCCTGGTCTGTCGGCGGCGTGCTCGCGCTCTGCGGCGCGCTGGCCTTCGCCGAGCTCGGGCGTCGCTACGTCGCCAGCGGCGCGCAATACCAAGTCCTCCGCGACGCGTGGGGCCCGCTCCCGGCGTTCGTGTTCGTCTTCTGCAACGCCACCGCCATCCAGGCCGGCGCGATCGGCATCATCGCCATCATCTGCGCCAACAATCTCGGCGCCGCGCTCGGCTATTCCGGCGCGCACGAACTCTCGAACGTCGCCAAGCTCATCATCGCCTCGGCTCTCATCCTTTCGCTCACGCTCGCGAACGTGCTCGGAGTGAAATTCGGCTCGACCATCCAGGGCTTCTCCGTCGTCTCAAAGATCCTCGCGCTCTTCGCGGTCGTCGCCATCGCCGCCTGGGCCAAGTCCAGCGGCAAGTTCGACACGCCCATCAGCGAGCCGCCTCCCAACGCCATGTTCGGCCCGCTGGGCGTCATGGCCGCCCTCGTCCCCGCGTTCTTCGCCTATGGCGGCTGGCAGCACGCGCTCTGGATCGCGGGCGAGGTGCGAAACCCGGAAAAGACGCTCCCGCGCGCGATCATCGGCGGCGTGGTCATCGTCGTCATCGTCTACGTCAGCGCCAACTGGGCCTATCTCACCATGCTCGGGCACGAGCAGACCGCGACCAGCAAGTCGATCGCCGCCGACGCCGTCGCGCGGGTCTTCCCGGGCTGGGGCGCGCGGGGCGTCGCCGCGGCCGTCACCGTGTCCGCGTTCGGCGTGCTCAACGCGCAGCTCCTCTCCGGGCCCAGGCTCATCTATGGCATGGCGCGCGACGGAAAGTTCTTCGCGCCCTTCGCCAAACTCGGCCCCAGCGGCACGCCCATCGCCGCGATCCTCCTCCTTGGCCTCTCGGGCCTCGGGCTCCTCCTCATCGCGGGCTTTGATCGCGTCGACAAGCTCACGACCGGCGTCGTCTTCATCGACGGCATCTTCTTCGCCATGACCGCGGGCGCCCTCCTCAAGCCCGGCTTCATCCCCAGGTCGCACAAGCCCCTCCCGCTGGCACGCATCGCGGGCGGCGTGTTCGTGCTGGGCGAACTCGCCCTCCTCACCGGCGCGATGATGAACAAAGACACGTACTCCGCCGCGTGGATCGGCGTGGTGTGGATCGCGCTGGCGGGCGTGCTGTACATGGTGCGGTTCCGCCAAAGCACGAACCGCTCATCGATCTGACACGGATCGACTCGCATGACTCGCCGGGTGTTCGCGATCTCGCCTCTGCTCGCTGCGTCGTGGTACGCGATGATGCTCGTCCATGAACTCGGGCACGTGATCGCGGCGTGGTCGGCGGGTTCACGCGTTGAGGCGGTGCGCGTGCCGTGGCTCGGTTTTTCGCAGACGATCGTGTCGACCACGGATTGGCCGCGCGTCGTCGCCGCTGGCGGCCCGGCGTTGGGTTCCGCTTTGCCGATGCTGGCGTGGCTGATCATGCGCAGCGTGCCGAGAATGCGACGCGGAACCGCATGCGCGATCGCACGGTTCTTCGCGGGATTCTGCCTGCTCGCCAACGGCGCCTACATCGGGAGCGCCGTGCTGCTGCCCGTTGGCGATTCCGAAGATCTTGTTCGCATGGGTGTTCCCGCGTGGATGCTCGCCTTGATCGGGTGGTCCGCCGCGGCGGCTGGCGTTGCGATCTGGAATGGCACAGCGAAGAACTTTGGGACGAGCACCCGCATCGATGAAGAACTCGTCGGCATCACGCCGATGCACGCGATGACATGCATGGTGTGTGTGCTGGCGCTGGTCGGGCTCGTGAATCTGACGCTGTGAGGCCAGCGAGCGTCGACTGCGGCTGACGCTGGTAGACTGAAGCAGTCAAGGAGACTCCCATGCCCTACGTCAACGTTCGCATCACCAAGGACGGCGTGACCAAAGAGCAGAAAGCCCGCATCGTCGCTGAAATCACGCGCACCCTCACAACGGTGCTGGGAAAGCACCCCGAGCACACCCATGTCGTCATCGACGAGGTCGACATGGACAACTGGGGCTTCGCGGGCGCCCTCACAAGCGACCTGCGCGCCAAGGCCGAGGCGAACAACCCTCGGGTTCGAGAATAGAGCGGCCGCACGCGCGCTCAGCGGCCTCGGGTGGCCCGCCGGTCCCCGGCGGACTTCACGCCCGTCCCGCCTTCCTCCGCTCATCCCGTTCCTTCGCTTGATCCGCAAAGAGCCCGGCACATCCGCCCGGGCCCTCCGCACCCAGTCCTCGCTCTATCCCCCATTTCGGGGATGCCGCCGGGGCATTCCCGCGCGCATCACCGCTTTGGTGCGCAATCTCGCGGTGATGCGCCGCCATTCCTTGACGCCGCGGAACTCCGCCTTCAAGATGGGGTCGTACCGGTCGTGGATGATCTGATGTGCGTGGGAGGATACCTCGATGCGATGGACAAATCTGGCGGCGTGGGTCGCGGGCTCGCTCATGTTCCTCCTCGCGGGGTGTGACGCCGAGAAGGACGCGGTGATCGCGCAGTACAAGGCGGGCGAGGCGGCGATCGCGGCCAAGAACGCCGTCGAGTACCGCAGCACCCTGTCAACCAAGTCGATCCAGCATTTCCAGGAGATCCTGCGCCTGGCACGCGAGGGGCCGGCCAAGGAAGTGCGCGATCTCCCCGCGGCCCACATGGAACATGTGCTCGCCCTGCGCAACCGCGTCAAGCCCGACAAGCTCAGGGCCATGACCGTCGATGAATACATCGCCTGGATGATCGACCAGGAATTCCTGCTCGTCGACGAGGAGATCGGGCTCAAGCCCTTCGGCGTCACCATCTCCGGCGATCGCGCCATGATGCAATACGGCGTCGACTCCGCCAGGAAGGAACGCTCCACCACGTTCGGCCGGCGCAGGCTCATCACCTCCGCCTTCTCCGGCGGGACCAAGCTCGAAGCAATCCCCGGCGCGTATGTCTACTTCGACAAGATCAACGGCCATTGGTACAACGACGACACCACGCTCAACGAGGACTACGAACGCTCCATGAAGGACGAGGCCACCGAGGCCAAGAAACCGCTCCCGGACTACATGGCGCAGCTGGAAAAGGAAGCGCACGGCACGCTGATCCCGTCGATCTGGTCGCCACCGAAATAGCACGCCAATACGCGCCGAGTCCCCCCGAGCTTCGACGCTTTTCCTTGAATGGATGCCGCCATGACGCCGACAACTTCGCTCGCACGATTCCTGCTCAACGGCGCGCTGGCGACGCTCGCACCCGCCGCGCACGCGCAGATGTTCTCCGATCAATCATCGTCGCTCGGCCTCTCGCTCTCGGGCGGGCCCGTGGCCTGGTGCGACGCCAACAGCGACGGATGGGTCGATCTCTACTGCGACGGTGCGCTCTGGGTCAACCACGAGGGCAAGTCGTTCACGCGCGTCGCCGTCCTCGGCGCGGGGAGCGGAGTGGTTGCCGATCTCGACAACGACGGGCGCGGCGACGTGATCTCTTTCGCGCCGATCGCCGTGCTGCGCAACACCGGCGACGGGCCCGACGGACTCCCGAAGTTCGAGGCGATCAAGCTGCCCGAACTCCCGCCCACGAGCAGCCGCGCCGTGGCGGTCGGCGACTTCAACAACGACGGCTTCCCCGATCTCTACATCGGCGGCTTCGAGGACTGGGACAAGCAAAGCACTTTCCCGTCGTTCCTGCTCCTGAGCGATCACGCAAAGGCGTTCACGCTCGCGATGATCTCGGCCGATTTCCGCGCACGCGGCGTGACGACCTGCGACTTTGACGAGAACGGCACCATCGACATCTACGCCTCGAACTATCGCCTCCAGCCCAACGTGCTGTGGGTGAACGACGGCGCGGGAAAGCTGACAAACCTGGCCGCGGAGAGGAACGCGCTGGCGACCAGCGCGGGGTTCGGCGGCGGGCACTCGATCGGCGCGTGCTTCGGCGATTTCGACGGCGATGGGCACCTCGATCTCTTCGCGGGCAACTTCGCGCACGTCGACGATCGCGGCGACCAGCCCAAGAGCCGATTCCTGCGGAACCTGGGCACAACTTCGCCCGACGCGAGCAAGGCGTGGACGTTCGATGATCTGCACGAGTGCGGCGTGTGGTACCAGGAGAGCTACGCGAGCCCGGCGTGCGGCGATTTCGACAACGACGCGCGGCTGGATCTGTATTTCACGACGGTGTACGCCGACGCGTCGTTCGGGAAGAAGAACTATCCGGTGCTGTACCGAAACCAGAGCGAGCACGGCGGCGCGTGGACCTTCGCGGATGTGACGGCGGGCTCGGGCGTGGAGAACATGCCGCCGACGTACCAGTCTTCGTGGGCCGACTTCGATCGTGACGGACGACTGGACCTTGCGACCGCGGGGCGCGTGTTCAGGAACGTCGGCAAGGGCGGTCGCTGGCTGGAGGTTCGGCTGATCGGCGACGGTGTGAAGACGCCGCGCGATGCGATCGGGGCGCAGGTCCGCGTATCTCTCCCCGGTGGACGCGTGCTGTCACGGCAGGTCGAAGTGGGCACGGGCGAGGGGAACGCGAACAGCCCGATCCTGCACTTTGGTCTCGGCGAGCTTGCGGCGGACGTGAAGCTACCGATCGAAGTTCGCTGGGCTGGCGGCTCGGCGGGCGGCGCGAAGACGACGCGCGAGGTCGGCGTGGATGCGCTGATCACGATCGAGCAGGGGAAGTGAGCGCTCAGCTCAGCCGTAGTGCGAGACGGAGCGGGCGATCAAGCCTTCGGGCGAGAGGAAGAAGATTTCGGCGGCGAGGTCGCCCGACATGCGGCGGTAGACGAGGATGACGCTTTCCAGGCCGGTCGTGACGAACATGGGATCGAAGCGGAGCGTGGGGTTTCGTTCGAGGGCGCGGGCGAAGTAGTCGCGCACGGCGGGCTTGCCGCGGAGGGCGAGGTCGTCGGAGTTGTTGTAGCGCTTGATGAACGGCGAGCTGTGCTCGATGCGTTCGTCGTAGCAGGCCATGATGGCGTCAATGGAGTGTGAGTTCCACGCGGCGTACCAGCGATCGGCGAAGGCCTGGGACTGGGCGGGTGTGAGGGGCATGGGCGAGCGTAGGCGGGGGTGATTTGCGGCGCGATCGAACTCGCGCTCGCGCGGGGGAGTAGATCAGTCATGCTCTACATGGTCATCGAACGGTTCAGGAACGGGGATTGGCGCGCGGTCGGCGAACGATTCCGCGCGAAGGGGCGGATGATGCCGGAGGGCTCGGGCGCGGCGTATGTCGCGAGCTGGCTCTCGACCGACGGGCGCGTGTGCTATCAGCTCATGGAAGCGCCGTCGCGGGGATCGCTCGATGGATGGATCGCCAACTGGAGCGACCTAGTCGAGTTCGAGGTAATTGAGGTCGAGACGTCGGCGGAGTTCTGGAGGAAGAGGGCGGAGGGGGCTTAGACACGCGGGTTTTTGCTATGGTCTGATGTGTCCTCTGAGTGCGTTCCGGGGCGACTCCAAACAACCGTGTGGTTGGTTGCGAAGGCCGGGAATGCCACGCAGCTCCACCAATCTCTCCGCAACTCGGGCAGTCTGCTTTCCATCACTTGGACGAGATCGTGGTATCCTCTCACCTCTTCGTGCACATTGATCGTCCGCGACTCGAGGTCGAAGCTCAGGAAGATGCAATCGACCACGCCGCAGTCGAGCTTCCAGGCCCGGACACGCTGCACTTGGCTCCATGTGAATTGAGAGATTGCTCCGTTGTCGAAGGCAACCGAAACGAGGTCTTCGTCACATCGCACGGCAAAGGGAGACGGTGTGCTGGGCGGGAACAATCTTTGCCACAGGTTGGGCATGGCAAGCACCCCATGTCATCGTGCCTGACCGCGTTTGGGATATTCCCCCCGCGGCGTGGACGTGGCTAAGCACACGCGGGATGATATGAGGCTGTGCAGGGGGCTGGCCGCCCCCTGCAACCCCGGCGGGGATCGCGAAGGGGGCGAGGTGGAAGATGATCGTCGGGCGAGTCGACCCGGACCTTCCTCGCGGACTCATCAGGTCCGGCGTCCGAATGCAGGTCGGGGCGGAGTCGGCGGCTTCACTGCATATTACATCCCCGCGGCGGCGCGGGCGGCCCCGGTGGCGGCCGAGATGGCGGCGTCGTAGTTGGGTTCGGTGGCGACCTCGGGCACGATCTGCTGATAGCGGATGATGCCGCGTGGGTCGATGACGGTGACGGCGCGGGCGAGCAGGCCGTGCTCGCGGATGCGGAGGGCGTAGCGGTCGCCGACCTGGCGGAGCTTGCTGTCGGAGAGGGTGATGACGCGGTCGATGCCGGCGGCGGCGCACCAGCGTTTCTGGGCGAAGGGGAGGTCCATGGAGACGGTGAGGACGACGACGTTGTCGCCGAGGGCCGAGGCACGCTCGTTGAAGGTGCGGGTTTCGGCGTCGCAGACCTTGGTGTCGAGCGAGGGGACGGTGGAGAGGATGACGACCTTGCCGCGGAAGTCGCTGAGGTGCTTTTCGGAGAGGTCGTTGGCGACGGCGGCGAAATCGGGGGCGGGATCGCCGACGGCGGGCGCCGGGGAGGTGCCCTCGAGGGTGACGGGTGTGCCCTTCATGGTGACCAGGGCTTCGCGCGCGTGGGGGCGCGGCGAGGTGGTGCAGGCGGGGAGGAGGGCGAGGAGGATGGTGGCGGGGAGGAGGGGTTTCATGGGGGATTGTTGGGGTGTGGCATTGGCAGACTTTGACGGCTAAGCAGTTGGGTCACTCCAAGCGATCGCAGCACGGACCAGCTGGTGCCAGCGATCGATGGATATTCCCTCAACTTGCTCGGCGGCAAGTTGATGACCTGGTTCGATTTCGGCCCGTGGCGATTGGCGTGGGGCTCGGTGATGAACCATTACTTTGAGATGAAGTGTCGGGGCTTCGTACCCCGGGAGACTGGTCATTAGCCAGCCGAAGCGAGGCGGGTCCGCGGCGCGGTCGGGCGAGTCCCACCGTGCAGTGACCGCTTCATAGGACGCCTTGCTCAGGGAGCACCAAACGGACCACGCGAAAGGTGCCGACAAACCTTTGATCGGAAGTTCGACAAGGGCGCGGATGAAGAAGTGCTCACCGTCTACGACGCAAACATCGCCATTGAGCTTGACACGAGTATCGAAGTCCGCGTCAAGAACTCCGAGATCGCGCCAGGGAGGGTCGGCGCCAAAGCACAAGGGCGCATCTGGAAGTGGCGACCCGCAGGTCGCACACAGCCAACCAGACTTGTCGTGGTCCGTGTGAGTGCAGTTCATGGTTCACACCACCCTCGTCTCGTCCTTGCTGATGCCGAGGGCGGGGCGGACGTCGAGGGGGACGAGGACATCGCGGCCGGCTTTCTCGGCCTGGAGGCGCTTGGCCTGGTTGGGGTCGACGTAGTCGGAGTGGCAGGAGAGTTTAGAGGCAGAGGCACTTGGCACTTGGCACTTGGCACTAGGGGAAGCGGCGGAGGGCGCAGAGGTGGCAGCGGCGGCGGAGTCGGCACGTTCGGAGCGTGATGGCTGCTGCCCGATGACTGATGCCTGCTGGGCACCGGACATTGCCTTCTTGGTCTTGCTGGCGAGCTTGTGGATCTCGTCGGGCGAGAGCACGCCGCGTTTAGCGAGGATTTCCTGCTGCTCGGGCGTGAGGGCGGCTGATTTGACGGCGCGTCCGACCTTCACGCCGCTGAGAGCGCCGTGGGACGCGGGGTCGGCGTTGCGCTCGAAGCCCTCGGCCTTGCCGGAGGCAAATTCCTGGATTTCCTTGGAGATGCGGACGCTGCACCAGTCGTGGCCGCACATGGCGCAGAAGTCGGTGTCGACGTCGAGGTCTTCGTCGTGGTAGGCGCGGGCGGTGTCGGGGTCGAAGGAGAGCTCGAAGTGCTTCTCCCAGTTGAGGGCGGCGCGGGCCTTGGTCAGCTCGTCGTCGCGATCGCGCGTGCCGGGGATGCCCAGGGCGATGTCGGCGGCGTGGGCGGCGATCTTGTAGGCGATGCAGCCCTGCTTGACGTCGTCCTTCTTGGGGAGGCCCAGGTGCTCCTTGGGCGTGACGTAGCAGAGCATGGCGGCGCCGTGGTAGGCCATGGCGGTGGCGCCGATGCACGATGTAATATGGTCGTAACCGGGGAACATGTCTGTGACGAGCGGGCCCAGGACGTAGAAGGGCGCGCCGTGGCAGAGGGCGCGCTGGACCTTGGCGTTCCACTCGATCTGGTCGAAGGGGACGTGGCCGGGGCCTTCGATCATGACCTGCACGCCGAAGCGCCAGGCGCGTTCGGTGAGTTCGCCGAGGGTTTCGAGTTCGGCGATCTGGGCGGCGTCGGTGGCGTCGGCCAGGCCGCCCGGGCGCAGGCCGTCGCCGATGGAGAAGGTGACGTCGTACTGGCGGAGGATCCGGCAGATGTCGTCCCAGCGGGTGTACATGATGTTGTCCTGGTTGTGGACGAGCATCCACTTGGCCAGGAGCGAGCCGCCGCGGCTGACGATGCCGATGAGGCGGTTCTTGACGTGCTTGAGGTGGGCGCGGCGGACGCCGGCGTGGATGGTGAAGTAGTCGACGCCTTGCTGCGCCTGGTGATGGAGCGAGGCCTCAATGGTGGGCCAGTCGAGGTCCTCGATCTTCTTTCCGATGATCATCGAGTAGATGGGGACGGTGCCGATCGGGACGGTGGAGTTCTGGATGATGGCGGCGCGGGTGGCGTCGAGGTCGCCGCCGGTGCTGAGATCCATGACGGTGTCAGCGCCCCACTTTTCGGCCCACCGGAGCTTTTCGACTTCTTCGTCGGTGCCGGAGGAGACCGGCGAAGCGCCCATGTTGGCGTTGACCTTGGTGCGGCTGGCACGGCCGATCGCCATGGGATCGAGCTTGTGCTTGAGGTGGTTGATGTTGGCGGGGATGACGAGGCGGCCGGCGGCGACCTCGTCGCGGACGGCGGCGGCGGCTCTGTTGCACCTTGGGGTGCCGTCGGCGCTGGGGAAGAGGTGATCGAAGTGCGGCTCGCGCTCGGCGACGCGGCGCATCTGTGGCGTGATGATGCCGAGGCGCGCGTGCTCGAGCTGGGTGATGGGCGTGAAGCCGGGCGGCGGTGTGACCTTGCGGGTGACGCCTCGACAATCGGTGAAGACGACGCTTTCGCAGGCCATGCACGGGGAAGAGGCGACGGGGCGCGGCGCGGTGCCGGCGTCAAGGATTTCGACGCTCCAGTCGTCGGGCATGAAGTCCCAGGCGGTTTTGGTGCTGGGGGCGGGCATGCCCGGCGTGTCGGGCGAGGCGAACATGAGCGGTCCGCCGACATCGGGCGCGAGTGCGAACGAGCCGGGCGTGGTGACGCCGGGTGTTTGGCCGGGGTTGAGCCCGCCGCGGATGGGTGGGTTGAAACGCATGGGAGTTGGAAAAGAAAGTGAGGATGTCATGGCGTTGCGCATTTCGAAAAGGCGATCACGATTGGATGTACTTCAATCCTGAAAACGGCTCCGTCTTCAGGAACTCAGACCAAAGCGACTCGAACGCTTCCTTACGGGCAAACTCCTCGAATTCAAGGCGCGGATTGGGAGTGTCGTTCCAGATCTTGCGGAGCAACTCGAGATAGGCAATCGCGCTCGGCGGAGTCCATTCGGGCCCCATGCGGATATCCAAGCCAATGCCGTCCTCGACAACCCACAGACCGAGCGGGGGCGTTCGGATTCCGTCGAACGTCACCGAGAAGACGAAATGGATCGGTTCCACCTCACCACGGGCAACTAGTTCAGCGGCATCGGGTACAGAATCGACTGGCGTGGACTCATCGCGGCCCACGAAGTGCAAGGTCGGCGGTGGAATGCAGTCATCAAGAGTTCCTCCGATCGACCGGAGGAATCGGTAGGTACGGTCGACCACTTCAGGCGGCATCCCCCTGATGTTGACACCCGGGAGCGAACCGTCATCTTCCTCAAAGAACTCGCGGAATCGCTCCCACACATCCACGATCGCTTCCCTCCGCCGGTGCGAACCGGGTCAGGTTCAACGGGTGCATCTCAGCGATCGGCCCCGAATGGCCGCCGCGCCCCGAGCGAACCCCACAGTGTAGGACGCAGCCGCGCCGCGACCGGAGCGGTACAACCAGGCGGTGAAGCGCGGCCTTCGACCAATTCGCGGCTTTGGCCTGTGGGGATGGGCGCTCTTGCCCGTCGCCGGGTGGCTTGCGTATTGCGCGCTCGGCGGCTTCGACCTTCGCCTGATGGTCATGGCGGTGTGCTGGCGCCAATTCGGCGAGGACTTTGTCTGGCGCGTCATCATCAGCGACCTGCTGTTTGGGTCGTACGCCATGGCGATGACCGGAGTGATGTGCGGCCCGCTCACGCTCATTTGGGTCCTCGTCGCGATGCACCTCTCGCCGCGCCGCTGGGCGTGGTGGCAGTGGTCGGCCAAATCGATCTGGCTCCTGCTGAATCCTTGGCTGTGCCTGCAGATCGCCAGGCTCATCCCAGTTCGATGGGCCGGCTGGTTCGGGTGGATTCCACCAACGGGCCTTCGTCGTGTGGTGGCGGTCGGCCAGGTGTACGCCGTGGTCATGGCGCAGTTGCTCGTCTTGGGTGTGATCGCCTGGCTCGTGTTGCAGCCGCTGCGAAGCCTTGAGTTTCGCTCCCGCTGGAGGTGGGCGCCGGCATGGCTCGTCGGATTTGGAATGATCCTCGGGACATTCCAATGGTGGGCGGATTGGCCGAGCACGCAGGTCAGCGTGCCTCTGCCGTGGGCGGCGTGGATTTTCATGGGGATTCTGTGGCACTCTGCGTCGGCGGTGCTCTTGATCGGTGGCGCGATCGCGGCCCGGCGCGGCGTGGCTCACGAGTCCTGGCGCTGCCTGAACTGCGGCTATGACTTGCGGGGATTGGAACTCCGTCCGCCGCGGTGTCCGGAGTGTGGGTTCGGAACCGCCCAGGTTTGAAGCCCTGTCACCACACAAGGCTCGCGGTGGGATTCGCGGCGGCGGCGGGGAGCGTGCCCGGGCCGCAGACCACGACTTCGCCCAGGACGACGTTGGCGTTGGCGTTCGCGTTTATGTTGGCCGCGTTGCCGCGGAGGCGGTTGCCGATGACCATGCGCTTTCGCGCGGGCAGATCGATGGCGGTTCCCGTGCAATCGTTGAATTCATTGCCCTCGATGAGCGTGATTCCGCCCGCGAACTGGCTGGCGGCGACGCCCCTAGCGCACTGCGAGATCTGGCAATCCTCGACCGGGGCGTTGCCGGCCGCAAAAACGCCCGCGGACGCGACATTGGGAATGGAACACCGGCGCACCGTCGTGCCGTACCTGGCTGAGATGCTCGCGTTGTCGAAGGAACTGGTGCTCGTGGTGACGTAGACGGCGCAGTTCTCGACGATTCCTCCGCCGGTGCGAACCGGGTCAGGTTCAACGGGTGCATCTCAGCGAACGGCTCCGAATGGCTGGCGCGCCCCGAGCGAACGGAGGGTGATAGGGACGCTGAGGCCCCGGCATATCGTTCGAGATGCTGCGAATGCTGCTGGCGTTGATGGGTGTGGTGCTGGCAGGGTGTGCATCGAACGGCCCGCGGACGGCGAGCTTTCAGGGGCCGCCCAACATCGTGATCATCTTCGCGGACGACATGGGGTATGGCGATCTTGGCTGTTATGGACAGACGGGCTGGCGCACTCCAAACCTGGATCGGCTGGCCAGCGAGGGCGCTCGCCTGACCAACTTCTATGTCGCGCAGGCGGTGTGCTCGGCGTCGCGCGCGGGGCTGCTCACGGGGTGCTATCCGAACCGGATCGGGCTGGCGGGGGCGCTCGGGCCCGGGAGCCGCGTGGGGATCGCGGCGGGCGAGAAGACGATCGCGGAGATGTGCCGCGACCGCGGGTATGCGACGGCGATCTTCGGGAAGTGGCACCTTGGCGATGCGCCGGAGATGCTGCCGACGCGGCACGGGTTCGATGAATGGTTCGGGCTGCCTTATTCGAACGACATGTGGCCTTTGCATCCGGACCTTGTGAAGCTGCCGGCGGAGAGCGAGCAGCGGAAGCGCGGGTATCCGGCGCTGCCGTTGTATGAGAATGAGCGGATCGTGGACGCGGAGGTGACGGCGGAGGACCAGGCGACGCTCACGAAGCGGTATACGGAACACGCGTGCGATTTCATCGCGAGGAACGCGGAGCGGCCGTTCTTCTTGTATGTGCCGCATTCGATGCCGCATGTGCCGCTGTTTGTGTCGGGTGAGTTCGCGGGGCGCAGCGGCGCGGGCTTGTACGGAGACGTGATCGAGGAGATCGACTGGTCGGTGGGACGGATCGTTGAGGAGTTGGAGCGTCGCGGGCTGCGCGAGCGCACGCTGGTGATCTTCGCGTCGGATAACGGGCCCTGGCTCTCATACGGCGATCACGCGGGGACGACGGGCGGACTTCGCGAAGGGAAGGGCACGTCGTGGGAGGGCGGCGTGCGCGTGCCGTTCATCGTGAATTGGCCCGGGCATGTCGCGTCGGGGAAGACGATTGATGCGCCTGCGATGACGATCGACGTGCTGCCGACGCTGGCGTCGGCGACGGGCGCGGCGCGGGGCCACACGAACATGGACATGGGGGTGGATGGGGTGGACCTCTGGCCGCTCTTGACGAGCGGAGATGAAACGGCGACGGAATCGCGGGCGCTGGCGTTCTATTACAACGCGAACGACCTGGAAGCGGTGCGGCGCGGGCGATGGAAGCTGGTGCTGCCCCACTCGTATCGAACGCTGGCGGGGCGGGCGGGGAGCGGCGGGGCTCCGGGGCCGTACAAGCAGGTGAAGTCGGGGCTGGAGTTGTATGACCTTGTGGCGGACCCGCATGAGACGCGAGATCTGGCCGCGGATCGCCCGGAGATCGTGGAAGCGATGTCGCGCGACGTGGAGGAGTTCCGTCGCGATCTCGGCGACAACCTGACGAAGCGCGTTGGCGAACATCGACGCGAGCCGGGACGGGTGGAGGAGAAGCGATAGGAATCGCGCGAGCGGTTCTTTCTCGTGGGACTCGATCGACTCGGTTGGCGCGATTACTTCGGCAGGCCCTTTGAGGCGTTGAACGCCACGCTCCCACCACGGGGGATTGTCAGTGTGTTCCAATCGCGGCCGGCGCGGGCGGCAAGGACGCGCGCGACCTGCACGATCTGGCCCGCGTGATACGCGGCGTGGGTGCAGGAGCGGACGAGTGCCAGGGCGAGCGTGTGTGGTTCGTTGCGGATCAAGAGTGTTCGTGCGAGTTCGGCATCGCTGACCTTCACCAAGAACGACTCGAGCGCGGACCACCCGGCGCGCCAGGCGTTGTTCAGTTCGTCGCGGTCCTTGAAATCATCGACGAATTCAGCGTCGCGATTGCGCCAGGGCTTTTCGCCGTCGGTGGTGAAAGGCTCGGTCCAACGCGAACGGAGATTTCCGCTCAGGTGCTTCATGATGATCGCGACCGAGTTTGTCTCGGCGTCGAGCGGCACGCGAAGCTCATCCCAGTTGAGTTGGTCCGCGGCCTTCTCCGACATCGAGCGGTAGCGGCGAAACTCGGCGGCGAAGGCATCGATGACCAGATGGGAATCCACAGCGCCGCGCATACAAGGCTCCTCACCACCTACTCGCGATTCTAGACCGACGCCGATCAACGCCCCGCGAAGATTTCGGCGAGCGCCGCGTCGAGCGATCCGAACCGAAACTCGAATCCTTCCGACATCAAACGCGCGGGCACCACGTATCTCCCGTAGAGCGCCAACTCCGGGTCGGTCCGCAGGGCGAGCGTCGCACCCAGCCGCACCATCCATGGCGCGGACGGAATCGCCACTCCCATCGAGCCGAGCCCGCCCGCGACTCGTCGCAGACAACGCATGAACTCGACCTGAGACAACGGGGCCGGGGAAGACACGACGTACGTGCCTTGCATTGCGTCATCCACGACCCCTCGCTCGATGACCCGACCAAGATCATGTTCGTGAATCCACGAGATCCCCTGCCGCCCGGTTCCCACGCGCCCTCCCAACCCGAGGCGCGCCAGGAGTGCGAGCTTGTTAAGCGCTCCGGCCCCGCCTGGATTGGGGCGTCCGACGACAAAGCTTGTGCGGAGAACGATGCCACGCTGGTTGGGCAGGACGCTCGATGCAAACTCGGTCTCCCACGCTCGCGCCACGTCGGGCGCAAGCCCCAGGCCCAGGGCCGAGGTCTCGTCGCACCGCTCATCCGGCGGATCGCCGTAGATGTGGGCGGTGGACATCTGGATCCACGCGGACGGCGGGCGGGGCACGAGTCGGCACGCGACGCCGATCGCGCGTGTCGATTCGACGCGCGAGCGAATGATCTGGTCGCGGTGGTCCGGTGTCTTGATGCAGTCGACCGAGCGCCCGGCGAGATTGACGATCGCGTCCGCGCCGTCGAGGCACTCGACCCAGGCACCGGTGCGCCGCGCGTCCCAGCGTACGAATGTCGCCGGCGAGTCGGTTTTCGGTGCACTCCGCGAGAGCACGGAGACCTGCATGCCCAGCGAGCCCAATTGCTGCGCGAGCGAGGTTCCAATGAACCCGCTCCCTCCCGCAATCACGACTCGCCGCTGAGTGCTCATGATGGGGTTCTCGAAGTCGCCGCGTTGACGCGCGGGCGCCGTGTCCGCCTCCCAAGTTCGCTGGCGTAACGCACGCCAAGCTCATCCCGATGCTGCGTGGCCCAATCGGTGAGGCGGATAGCGCCGACAACGGGCGACGGGGAATCGAGCAGGCCGCGCATCAGGCCGGAGATTTCTTCGCGCGTGAGGAGCACGTCGCGGAGGAAGGGGCTGAGCGTGCGGGCGACGGCATACCCGAGCGCGGGTGGGACGCGGACGATGCGAGGGCGGAGCGAGAGGATCCACGCGAGCGTTTCGACGAGCTGGCGGTAGGTGAAGGACTCCGGGCCGGCGGCGTCGGCGGAAGTGTCGCCATCGCGGAAGGCGTGGTCGATCATGAGGGCGGCCATGTCGTCAACGTGGAGCGGGCGGAGGCGGTACGAGCCATCGCCGAAGACGCCAAAGAGCGGGAGGCGGCGCAAGGCCCACGCGATGTTGTTGACGAGGATGTCGGAGCGACCGAAGAGCACGCCGGGGCGGATGATGGCGTGCGGCACGTCGAGAGCGCGGAGCGAGTCTTCGAGCGCATGCTTGCCGCGGTAATAGGCGAGATCGTCGGCTTGATCGGCGTGGAGAATGCTGACGTGGACGATCCGCGAGACGCCGGCGTTGCGCGCGGCGTTGAAGATCGCATTGGTGTTACGCACCGCCTCGTCGAAGTTGAAACGTTTGTGGTTGAAGCGAACCCAGTAGGTGTTGTAGAGGACGCGCACGCCGCGGAGGGAATCTTTGAGCGAGCGCGGATCGTCGAAGGCCAGGGGGCGGATGTCGAGCGATTCGCCGAAGGGATTGGGACGGTTTGGAGAGTTGGTCAGCGTGCGGACGCGCAGGCCTCGGGCGAGGAGCTGCTCGGTGATGGAGCGGCCGGTGTACCCGAGGGCGCCGGTGACGGCGTGGATGGGCGTTTCCATGACCACCTCCTCGGCGGAGTGTAGCAGTAGGTTTTGATGTTTTCAACTATTTCTGAAAGTTTCGCGTTTTGTGATTGCGAAGGACCGGCAGAGCGCGCCCTGCGTGAGCGATTACACCGCCTTGCGGCGTTTGAGGAGCCAGATGACGAGGGTGAGCACGGCGGCGGCGGAGACGACGGTCGCGCCGTTGAGCAAGGCGCTCGCGACACGGCTCGTCGTGGGGGCGGAGGAAGATTCGCCGGGCGACGGCGCGTTTGGCGCGGGCGGCGTGTTGGGCGAGGTGGCACTGTCGGCGGCGAAGACAAACTCGGCGCCTTGGTCGAAGCGGAGCGAATCCGCGATCGCGCGGAGCTCGGGGAGTGCGGAGTCGAAGTCGACGGCAGGTGCGTAGGCGTGGACGATGAGGTGTGCGTCACGGGCGAAGGCGCTGACGCTGAGATAGCCGAGCGATGTGCCGCCGGCCTGCATCTCGCTGGAGATGATGAGACGATGACGCATGGGATCGGAGTCGAAGGCGGGCGGCTTGGAGGTCATGCCGAGCCTTTTTGAAATCGCTTCGGATTGGGCCTCGAACTGAGTTCGATTGAGGCGTTCCAATTCGGCGAAAGTCAGGCTGGCGGGGGGCGCGCCTTGACGCTGGATGAGGACGTAACGGCCGTTCGGGACTTCGGGGATGAGTTGAAGGACGTAGACGGGCGGCTGGCCGCCGGCGCGAGCGACCATGGACTGGGCCACGTCGTTGACGGCCTTGAGCGCGGCGGGCGGCGCGACGACCCAGCCCTTGGGAACGGTGATGGTCCAGTTCGCGCCGTCGGGTCTGAGCTCGGTTTGCGCGGAGGCGACAGGAGCCAGAAGCGAACAGAGATACGCAATCGCCAGCAGAAGAAATGGAACTGGATACAGCGGGCGTGCATGACGCGGCAGGAATTGAGATCGCGGTGCAGTGAGCTGCTGCGTCGCGGCGAGATCTGCGCGTGCGGTCGGAAGCAATGAGTGCCGCGAGGTGCGGGCGGTGGCGGTCATGGGTTCATGGTACCGCGTGGCGCGCAGCCGGTAGACTGGGCGAGATGTCGAATGAGATTCCAGGGCCGCGGGAGCTGGCCGAGCACTGTGATCGGGCTGCGCGGATGACCAATCGCGTGCGGCCGGAAGCGGTAGCGGATGTGCCGCGTGGCTGGGCACGGGTTCGAGCGGGCGGCGAGAGCGACGAGTTCGCGTCGACCGGCTTCAACCGCGTTCACTGGTTCACGCTTGAATCGGCGATCACGGATGATGAGCTACGCGAGACGATCGGCGTGCTGCGCTCTCGCGGGGTTACGCGGGCGTTTTTCTGGATGAGCACGGCGGGTTGCGAGGGGAGCGGGCTGACCGCGCTGGACAGAATCGGCGCGGCGCCTGTGCCATCTGTGAAGTATGTGGTGTTGGCGCGGCACGCCGGGGTGTGTGCCGCGCCGCGGGGGACAACGCTGGTGGTGCGCGGCGTATCAGCCCGGGAGTTGCCGAGCGTGCTTGGCGCGATGGGTGAGCGGTTCAGCCCCGAGAGCGCGCAGGCCGCGTGCAAATTGGTAGAGTCGGGAATCGCGGAGGCGTTTGCAGCGTTCGAAGGCGACGTGCCGGTGGCGTTCGCGGCCTTGATCCCCGATCGCGGGGGCGACGGCTTTGGGCACCTGGGCTGGGCGGGAACCGTGTCCGGCTCTCGCGGGCGCGGCGGGCAATCGGCGCTGATCGCGGCGCGCGTCTCGCGTGCCGCGGAACTCGGCCTGCGCTGGTGCGTGAGCGAAACGAACACCGCGATTCCGACATCCCTCAACAACCTGATCAGGCTGGGGTTCGTGACGACGCTTGAGTGGAGGGTGTTCCGCTGGGATGATCGCGAGGGCGTGTAATCGCGCCGACATCCATGTAATCCAGTGTCGCTCAGTCGATCGAAACTCGCGGCACCTTTTCAACGAGCGTGTCGGACCACCAGCCGTCGACGACCCACGGGCCCTCGCCGAGCTTGACGCGCACCTCGCTGGGCTCCTTGGCGTCGACAACGTACACGCCGCCTGGGACGGCGCTTCCCGCGAAGCGTCCCCACCAGACGATCGAGGTGTCGAGCGAAGCGGCGGCGAGGGCGGCCTCGGCCTGGGCGGCGTCACGGGCGGTCACAATGACATAGGCACGGATGGGCGGTGGTTGGGTTGGATCGCGCGGTGTGGTTGAACGCTTCGCGTCTTCGGCCTTGAAGATGTCGTAGAACTCGCGGAGGCGCGCGGTGGCGCGGAGCGGGATGCACTCGGCGACGAACTCGCCGGCGACGACGCCGGGATCGGTCGCGACGAAGGCGCGGGCTTCGTCGACGCTGGGCGTATCGAGGATGAACAGGCCGCGCCAGGTCGGGTCCGCGGGGTCTGAGTATGGCCCGGCGATGATGAGCTTTCGTTCATCGGCGAGGCGCTTCATGTTGGCCATATGCCCCTTGAAGATCTCTTGTTTCTGAGCGGGCGTATTGGTGGCGCTGGCGGGGCCGGTCTTGAGGTACGTGAAGACGTAGCTCGCGTCGGCGTGGCCGCGGGTCGCGCAGGCGGCGAACAGGGCGAGCGCGGAAGCGAGCAGGGCGATGAGGACGAGTCGAAGCATGGGATACTCCGTACGGTTGGTGATGATGGCGGTGTGATCAGACGGGCCAGTGTTCGCTCCGGCACTTCTTGGGGACTGGGAAGAGGCCGAAGAGCCCGAAGAGGAGGCGAATGACGAGCGAGGGCTTGCCGTCTTCCAAGACGTCGCGGAGGGTGTTGGCGATCATGCTCCCGCCCTGGACCATCTGCTTCTCGGTTCTGGAGCCCGGGGCGGCGTCGATGATCTTGAGCGTGAACTCCGTGCCGCCAGGTACTTCGCGGAGGTCGTAGCTGACCTTGCACCAGGGGTCGTCGAAGTTGGTGAACTTGAAGGTGTGGGAGAAGTGGGTCGGCTCGCGGACCTCGATGATCTCGCCGACGACGCCGGTGGTTCGTGCGTCGGGCGATCGCATGGCGAGCTTTGAGCCGGGGACGAGGCCGGCGGGCGAGAGGTGCATGCGCGAGTTGAAGAAGCACGCGATGGGCGCGTCGGTGCGGGTGATCTCGCGCCAGACGTCGCGGATCGGCGCGTTGATGACGATCTTGAAGACGCGCTTGGAGGCATCGACCTCGAGCTTGTTAGGCACTGCGGGCTCCTTTTCGGGCCGCGGGCGAGACGCGGCGTGATTCGATGCGATCCTTGATGTCCGCCAGGCGGGCGGCCCAGAAGCGTGAATACTGGTCGGTCCAGCGGTCGTACACGAGCTGGATGGGCACGACGTTGAAGAAGAGGTGTTTCTCGCGGCCGTGCTTTTCGGAGTGGATCAGGGCGGCGCGTTCGAGGACACGGACGTGCTTGAGCACGCCGACGGCGCTCATCGTGAAATGCTCGGCGAGGGCGGCGATGGAGAGGCCGGGCGCGTCCCTGAGCAGGTCGAGCATGCGACGGCGGACGGGGTGGGCCAGGGCCGCGAAGAGGTGGTTGAGGTCGGCGTCCTTCATCGATAACCAACAGGTTAGCGATTGTCGGGGCACATGTCAAGGGCGGTTCATGCCGGTGGGGCTCGTGCAGAAATGGTGTCGATCGGGAGTCGAGGGCCGGGAGGATGCGACTCGACTGCGAGCTTTGCACGATCGGCGGGGCGTCCAGCGGGAGCGAATGGCGGGCTTGGGCGCGGCGGGATGAGAAAAGAGACGCGCTCGTCGCGTACCCGCGGCGTCCATGGTCGGAGGGCTGATTCAATTCGAGGAAGATTCGCCGTCCCAGAACCGCGGGAACGCTGCGGGCTTCAGGCGCTGGTGCCGAACGCGATCGGATCGAGGCGAGGGAGCGGCTCGACGCCCAGGTGCTTGAGCATGTTCAGGCACTGGGCGCGGTGGTGCGTGCCGTGGTCGAAGACCTGGGCGAGCGCAACCGGCACGGGGAGCTTGCCGCCGGGCGCCGTGCGCCAGGCAACGGAGCCTCGCTCGGCGTGTCGGAGGACGAGCGATTCGACGGCGTCGTCGAGGGCACGCCCGGATTCGTCGAGGAGGGCGAGCAGGCCGTCGATGTTGGAGGCGCGGGAAGAGAAGTCGGGCCGGCGTTCGTAGGCCTTGCCGGCAAAGCAATCGGCAAAGTAGGCCATGGCCTCGACGACGTGGGAGAGGGTCGCGGCGAGCGAGCCGGGGCCGATGTCGAATCGCTGCTCCCACTGCTCGCGCGAGAGCGGGCGGCAGGCCTCGATCAGACGGCGTGTCGCCCATACGTTGTGCTCGAGCTGTGTTGATACGATCGCGTCGATCACCGGATGGTCCTCCGATCTGGAATATAGCCGACGGACGAGCTTCGGCGAGCATTTTCCTGGTGCATCCGCTGGGCGAGCGGGGTGGTCGTGCTGATATCTTGGTCCGTTGATCTTGTATGGAGCGTGCGGTTCAGGCGGGCGGGAGTTGCATTCGCGGGAGCGACGAAAGGGATGCACATGCTGAGGGCTCAATCTTCAACGACGAATCCGGAGCGCGGGAAGTGCTTGAGCGCGGTCGGCGCGGCGACGGTCCTGGGATGGCTCGGCGGGCTGGGGGCGCTCGGCGTATCGGTTTCTGGGCGGGCGATGGCCGAACCACCGCGGGTGGTCGAGGTTGTTCCCGACACGGCGGACGTGGGTGTTGACTCGGCGCTCACCGAAGTGCGGATTCGGTTCGACCAGGAGATGAGCCCGGGGGGGCGTTCGATCTGCGGCGGCGGGCCTTCGGCGCTGCCGGTATCGGGCAGGCTGCGCTGGATCGACGCCAGAACGGTGGTCGTGCCGGTTTCGCTCAAGGCGTCGACGCTGTACAGCTTCAGCATCAACTGTCCGAGCGCGAGGAACTTCCGCGGCGTGAACGGAGAGTCGGTCGTGCCGTATTCGGTCGCGTTCCGGACGCGCGGGGAGGGAGAGGCGGCGGCGGCGACGCTGACGCCCGTCGAGACCAAGCCGATGGTCGCGGCGCTGCGGAGCGCGTTGCTCGAGCGGTATTCGCATTATGACAAGCTGCCGGCGGACTTTGAGCAGCGACTGGAGAGGGCGGCGCCGGAGCTGGAGGCCGCCACGACGCCGGCGATGTTCGCGCGGCGGGTGCGTGACGTGCTGCGGGCGACGCGGGACGGGCATGTTTGGATTCGCGTGAACGACATCACGCTGGGGGTGCGCGATGAGTACGCGACGCCCAACGCCGACGCGCGTCGGCTCGCCGGGATTCTGAAGAACGCGGGCGAGTTCGAGGGAATAACGACGGCGAAGCTCGCGGATGGGATCGCGTACATCGCGTTCGACGATTGGGCTCGGCGGAACGGCGATTGGCTGGCGCCGGCGTTCGGGTTTCTTGACGGGCTTGATCCCGCGACGCCGCTGGTGGTGGATGTTCGCCTGAACGGCGGCGGCGACGAGGCGCTGGCGCGGACGATCGCGGCGCGGTTTGTCGAGGAGCGATTCGTCTATTCCAAGAGCCTCATTCGCAACCCCGACGCGGAGGATGGGTACGACGGCCCGTTCGAGCGCGTGGTGGAGCCCGCGGGTCGGCGCCACGCCGGCCCGGTCGCGATCCTGATCGGGCCGGCGTGCGTGAGTTCCAACGAATCCTTCATCCTCATGATGCGGAAGCCCGGGCGGCGCGAGACCTTTGGCGAGACGACGGGCGGGAGTTCGGGGAATCCAAAGCCGCACGAGCTGGGGAGCGGGGTGACGCTCTTTCTTCCTTCGTGGCGCGATCTGACAGGCGAGGGGCGGGAGATCGAGGGCGTGGGAATCGAGGCGGATCATGCGGTGGCGTGGCCCGGTGCGGATGCAACGACGGACCCGGTGCTCGAGGCGGCGGTCGCGTGGCTGAAGGAGAAGTCGAGGGTCGCGCCCCACTGATCGGACCTTGTGATCAAGGATTGAGCGAGCAACGTCCGCTAGCGGGGCGCGGTTGTTCCACGTCTGCGCTTTCGCACGCGGTGATGGCGGGTGTGAGGTGGGACGAGCGCTGGCTTGGTGTCGCGTGGTTGCGCGGCCGCCGATGCAGGTTCGCCAGAGTCACTTCACGGAGGCCGGGCATGCTGGGTTTTCGGGCGTTGGCGGGCGGCGTGGCCGGGGGCGTGATCGGGGTGGTCCTGTGGGCCGCCGTCACATACTTCACCGGATATGAGATCGGTTGGGTCGCGTGGTTTGTCGGCGTTCTGACGGGCGCCGGGGTGAGCGGCTCGATCGAGCGGCGGGGCGGGATTCTGACGGGGTTGCTCGCGTGCGTGATCGCGGTCGGCGCGGTGGGCGCGGGCAAGGTTGCGATGGCGCGGATGGCGGCGAGCGAAGCGATCGCGACCATCGGCGAGAACTTCACGGAGGAAGACGCGGTCTTTCATATGGCGCGCAATGACCCGGAGGCCGAGCCCGGCGAGGACGGCGAGTATGACTCCGCCGCGCTCGACCGCGCCGAAGCAAGTTGGGAGGCGATGTCGGAGACGGAGCGCGACGCGTATCGATTGCAGGCGGCGAACGAAGTGCGGCAGGAGATGGAGGCCAACTCCGAGGCGGTCACCGTCGTCGCGCTGATTCACAGCCTGAGCCCGTATGACATTCTCTGGATCGGCCTGGCGGGCGTGAGCGCGTTCAAGCTGGCGTCACGAAACGACGCGCCGCGCCATTCATCGATGATCGATGCGGCGGCGGACAAGGAGGGCGGGCTGCACCCGGCGTTCAAGGGATCGAGCGAGGAGGAGAGCATGAGCCCGGCGAGCTTCGGCGGAATGCGAGGATTGCCATCAGCGCCGCCATCGAGCACGCCGCGGTTTGCGCCGGGCGCGGGACACGCGGGACACGCGGGACACGCGGGACACGGCGTACGCGAGGAATCCGGCGGACCCGGGCACGACGATTCTCAGGGCCACGCGCACGACGACGGCGGTGAACACGTTGACTTGGAGGATGAGCGGCGCGGGAGCGCGGACGCGGCGTAGCGAACAAAGACAGGCGCGCAGAGGCGCACGCGGCGATCATGCCGCGACACGAATCCGAGGGAGAGAGCGCACGGCATCGGGGCAACCCGGTGCCGTGTGTCGTTTTGGTGAGATGGACGCACGAGAAATAGCGGGCTCATGCGGCGCTGCGCGATGTGGAATGAAACCGAGCGCCTTCGCCGGCGCTTCGGGCTCGCCCATCCACGAGGAACACGCTCGATGGCTACTTTTTCTTGGCGTAGAAGTGAACGGCCATGCTGCCGTAGACGTGCGTTTCGGGGCCGAGCGTGCCGGGCACGGCGAGATCGACCTGGACGCGCGGCGCCTTGGACGTCTCGCTCTGGGGCTCGATCGTCTCCTCTTCGGCGTCGGCCTGGATTTCCTCAATCGCTTCTTCATCAAGCTCGCCGTCTTCGATCGACCAGACTTCGGTCCAGTCGTTGCCCGCGCGCTTGTCGCGATGTCGGGCGCGCGCGCCACCACGCGAGCTGCCGGACTCCGCTCGCGACCCGGGGCGCGACGGCGTGCGCCGCTCGGCACTTTTCTTGCCCTTGCGGCCTGCCGGGTCGGCGTCGGCCGGTTGCGCCTCGTCCTCGAGCTCATAGAACAACGGCCACGGCGTGCGCAGGAGCACGAACCCGTCGTCGCTCAATCGCTCGGCCAGCGCGCCGACTTGGGCCAGCACCCGTGCCACGCCGAGCTTCTCGTGCATGATCGCGTACGGCGGATCAAGAAACGCGATCGTGACGGGCCTCGGGCATCGGGCCAGCGCGCCGATACCCAGCGCGTCCCCCACCACCACCTCGGTGCGATCCTCAACGCCAAGTTCGGCGATGTTGCGCTCGAGCACCTTGGCCATGCGCCGATCCTGCTCAACGAAGACGCACGACGCGGCGCCACGCGAGAGGGCTTCGAGGCCGATCGAGCCCGTGCCGGCGAAGGCGTCAAAGAACACACCACCCGGCGTGTGCCCGCGGAGGATGGAGAAGATCGACTCCTTCACCCGATCGGGGATCGGGCGCGTCTGCACGTCCTCCGGCGGCGAATGGAGCTTTCGAGAACGGAACTCTCCCGCGATGATGCGCATTGAGAATGATAGAGGGAACACGCGGGGCGAGCGCTTGTCGCTCAACTGTCTCTCGCCGCTGCCCGGATTGCGGGCCGCGTGGTAGCATGAACTCGCCATGGCCAAGCGATCGCCACAAGAGAAAACCACGGCGGGCGAGGGAAAGACGGCAGCGCGATCCCGCACGCGCCGGAGCGGTGGGACGGCGGCCCGCGATTCGAGTGCCGCCATCGCCTTTAGTGCCGTGCTGCATCGGCCCGTGACGAAGGGAAAGGCGGTCGCGTGGATGTTCCTTGTGTTGCCCGCGGAGGCGAGCCGAAAGCTGCCCTCGCGCGGGATGGTGTCGGTCGAGGGCACGCTGGGCAGCGCGCCGTTTCAGGCGACGCTTCAACCTGATGGCAAGGGCGGGCACTGGCTGAAGGTGGAGCGAACGCTCCGCGAGACGGCGGGCGCGAAAGTGGGCGACACGGTGGCGATCGAGATCGCGCCGATGAAGGAAGAGCCGGAGCCGATCGTGCCGCCGGCGCTGCGTCGGGCGCTGGCGAATGCGCCGGCGGGGAAGGCGGGCGTGCCCGGGGCGCGCGAGGTG
>JABWBC010000022.1 GCA_013360695.1 Phycisphaerales bacterium | reverse complement strand
GGTTTCGGCGGCGGCGGTGGTGGCGGCGGTGGCCGTGGCCGCGGCGGCTGGTAATTAGTCGCTCCGCTTCCCTGAACCTCAACACATGTCGAATGAAGGCCCCGGCGACGGGGCCTTTTTCATTGGAAGGCAGGCATCGGGCAATGGGCATCAGTTGAACGGACCGTGCCGCTCACGAATTGCTGAGCCCGTGGGCAACCCGCACGCGCCCGAGCTTGAACGAGATCGTGCGGCCTCTCGCGCGGCGAGCGCCCGTCAACGTGAAAACCATGGCCCCGGTCAGACTTCGAGCTTCACGACCGCGCGATCGCGCTGAGAAATCAAGGCCGCTTCGAAGAGTCGATGGCTGAGTTTCGCCTCGGCTGGCGTGGCGCACGTGAAGGGCTGCTTCATGCCTGAGGTGCCGGCGGCGAGTTCGTCGCAATACGCGGCCCACATCTGCTGGATCGCGTCGGTGAAGCCGAACTCGAAGATGCCGCCGGTGATCGATGGATACGCGGATTGGTAGCCGATGTCCTCGCGGAGCCATGCCTGCGGCTTGCCGCGCTCATAGAACAGCATCTCGAGCGTCCGGGGATTGCGGGTTGAGAAGCGGGCGGATGCGTGAGTGCCGTCGATCTCAAAGAACCAGGTGTTGGTGTTCCCCGGCGCGATGCGCTTCATCTCCAGGATCATGGGGAACTCGTCGTCAGGACCGCCACCGCAAGTGCACGTCAGCAGCGCGTTGTCCCATGTGTCGCACGGGAGCGTGCCGCCCTTGCCGTCCGGGCGTTCCTTCACGACCTTGGTCAGGACGGCGCGAACATCGCGGGGCGCGAATCCGAGGCGGAACGGCACATGCGCGGCGTGCAGGCCGAGGTCGCCCATGCAGCCGTACTCACCGTTGAACTTCGCCATGCGCTTCCAGTTGATGGGCTTGAGGGGGTCGAGGTCGCTGGAGTGGAGCAGGCCGCAACGGACCTCGAGCACGCGTCCAATCGCGCCGGACTTGACGAGCGAGACGATGCGCTGCACGCCCGGAAAGAACGGGAATTCCGACGAGCATCGCACCACAACATCGGGGCGCTTGGCGAGCTCGGCGTTGATCACGGCGTTCGCCGCCCGGTCGATGCCGAAGGGCTTCTCGCCGAGAAAGTGCTTGCCCGCCCGGATCGCGGCGGTGTAGATCTCCGCGTGCAGGTGGTGGGGGACCGCGATGTAGAGCGCCTCGACATCGGGGCTGGCGAGCAGATCGCGATAGTCGGGCGCGGCACGAACACCGGGGTTCGAATCGCAGAACGCACGCAGCACGGGCTCGCTGGTGTCGCATGCGGCCACGATGCGCGGGCGGGCGACGTCGGCGGTGAGGTGGTTCCAGCGCGCCGCGGCGGAGGCGAATTCGCGGCCCATCAGGCCGCAACCGATCACGCCGAAGTTGATCTCACGCCGGGTCACTTGGATGCTCCGGCGACGATCTTCATCGCCTGCTCGGGCGTGGCATTCTCGTGCACGATCGCCATGAGTGCCTTCGTCATGCCCGTCGGGTTGGCGTGCTGGATGACGTTCCGCCCGTAGACGATGCCGCTCGCGCCCTGCCTCATCACGTCGAAGGTGCGCTGAAAGATGACCTCGTCCAGGGCACGCCCGCCGCCGCGGACGAGCACGGGGATTCCCGCCGCGGTCTCGACGACCTTGTGGTAGATCGAGATGTCGTCGGTAGGATCGGCCTTGATGACGTCCGCGCCGAGTTCGACGGCCTGACGCACGAGCGGGATGATCTTCTTCGAATCTCCGTCTACGCCGTAGGATTCGGTGCCCTTCATCACGAGCGGTTCGACCATGAGCGGCATGCCCGTGGCGTCGCACGCGGCGCGGAGCGAGGCGACGTTTTCGATGCACGCCTCGTGGATCGCGGGCTGATTCGGCAGCTGGAGAATGTTGCACACGACGCACGCGGCGTCGAGACGGACGGCGATCGCGACTGCGTCATCGACGACGCGAGAGAAGAGTCGGGAGGGGAGCGGATTGCCGTAGACATTGGCGACGTCGGTCCGCAGCACCAGGGCGGGCTTGACGCCGGTGCGGGCCTGCAGATGGCGGGCCATGCCCGGCGAGAGCTGCACCGCGTCGGGCATCGCGCGGCACACGCGGTCGACGGCGACGCGCATGTCCTCGATACCCGCCAGGAACGCGGGCTCGTCGAAGAAGCCGTGGTCAATGGCGACGTCGAAGCACTTGCCGTCGGCGGCGAGGAGACGGTTGAGGCGGGGGAGTGATGGCATGAGAGCCTCTAGACGGGAAACGGACGAAGGGGAAACGCCCTCCCTCACGGTCGGGCAACTGCGCGGGGTGATGCCTGCACACGCGAAGATCGGGGAAGCACGGACCAGAAGACGGGTCCGTGGCACGCGGGCGGCTTGCAATCAATACACGCTGTCAGGGAAGTAGAACTGCTTGGCGTTGTCGGGCGTGACGAGTTCGACGTCGATCATCAGGTGCTTGGGGAGGAACTTGACGACCTCGTCGCGCTTGCCGTCGCGCAGGGCGCTGGCGGCCATGTGGATGCCCGTCGCGATCATCGACGGCGGGTAGGTCATGTTGGCGGGGACCATCGGGTCCTTGTCCATCACCATCTTGATGACGTCCTTCATGCCCGCGCCGCCGACAATCCACATCTCCTTGGCCCGCCCCGCCTCTTTGATCGCCTGCATGGCTCCCAGGAGGATGTCGTCGTCCTGGGCCCACACGGCGCTGATCTTCTTATGTTTGGCGAGCAGATTTTCCATGACCTGCAGGCCCTTCTCGCGATTCCACATCGCGGGCTGCTGATCGAGGATTTTGATGTCGGGGTACTGCTTGAAGACTTCCAGCGCGGCGTTGACGCGGTCCGTGTCCACGGTGCAGGGGATGCCCGTGAGTATCACGAGGTTGCCCTTGCCGCCCATCTGCTTGGCGACGAACTCGGCGCTCTTGCGCCCGAAGGCCTTGTTGTCGCCCTCGAGGAATACGTCGGCGATCGGCGCCTCGCCGGGATTGCTGATGAAGCCGCGGTCGACGTTGACGATGAAGAGGCCCTTTTCCTTGGCGCGCCGGGCGACGGGTGTGACGGGCGCGCTCTCGGTCGCGAGGATGACCAGGCCGTCAACGCCCTTGACCATCATGTCCTCGATGTCGGCGATCTGTTTTTCCGGGCCGCCCGCGGTGGCGTAGACCCAATCGATCTCGGGGTGAAGCTCCATCGCCTTTTTGGCCCACCAGCCGATGCCGGCGGTCCAGCCGTGGTCGGCCGCGGGGACGGAGACGCCGATCTTCATCTTCTTGGCGGGCTTGGCGGGCTGGACTGATTCGGTCGTGGCGTTGGTGGAGCCGGCGTCGGTCGCGGTGGGGGCGAGGCCCGCGAAGAGAGCCAGACAAGACACGAGCGTGAGTGAACCAAAGGCTCGGCGGGTGATAGCGGACTTCATGCGATTTCTCCCTGAGCCGGCGCGGCCGGCGAGTGTGTGCGGGTTCTACTCCGTGGGCTTGCGGACCTGCAAGAGCACGGCACCGATGACGATAAGCCCCTTGACCATGTTCTGGTAGTACGTGTCGATCTGCAGCATCGTGAGCATATTGGTCGTCACGCCGATGATGAGCACGCCGATCGCAGTGGTCCAGACGCGGCCCGCGCCTCCCTGAAGGCGTGTGCCGCCGATCACGACCGCGGCGATGGCGTCGAGCTCATAGAAGAGGCCGGTCGAGGAACTGGCGATCGAGTTGAGGCGGCTGCTGGTGAGCAGGGCGGCCAGGCCCGCCGATAGCCCGCAAATCGCGTAGACCGCGGTGGTCACGCGTCCGATGTGGATGCCTGCGTATCGGGCGGCCCGGTGGTTGTCGCCGATGGAATAGACCTTGAGGCCGAACGAGGTGAACGAGAGCACGAGCTGGCCGATGATCACGCTCGCGAAGAACGCGATGACGGGGTAGGGGAGCATGAGAGGGCTGCCGACGGGGTCCTCGGCGGTCGTGTTGATGTGGATGAAGGGGAGTTCGACCGTACCCGAGCCGATGTCGGCATAGGACGAGACGCCGGCGCGAATCTCGCTGCCCTTGGCCGGGCCGAGGATGAGCGAGCGAAAGATCGCCATGGTGCCGAGCGTGGCGACGAAAGGTGCGATGCGCCCCCAGGAGATGGTGAGGCCGTTGACGAGGCCCAGGAGCACGCCGCCGAGGAGGCACACGCCGACGGAGGTCGAGACGGCTAGCGTGGCGCTCTGGCCGGATTCCGCGACGGCGTTCATGGCGAAGATCGCGGCGCCGCCCAGCAACGCGACCATGGAGCCCACGGAAAGGTCGATCCCGCCGAGGATGATGACGTAGGTCATGCCCACGGCGACGATGCCCCACATCGAGTTCTGGCGCAGGATGTTGATGAAGTTTTGGGGCTTCAGGAAGGCGCGGTCTTCGACGGGGACCTTCCAGGCCTCGACGATCGCGGTGCCGACGATGAGCACCAGAAGCGCGAGCAGGGCGCCGTACCGCTCAAAGAACCAGCGCCAGCCGCGGGGCTGGGGGCTGGAGCGGGCCTGCGGGCGAGGGGCGGATGAACTGGTTGGCGGCGGGGCGGACATTCGGCGCGAAAGCTCCCTTTGGCCGGGGCGTCCGGCCGGACGGGCATGGTACAGGGAGCGGGGAAAAAGTGGTATGAACCCCTTCCGGCGGCATTTGATGAATCGGGCTGCGGCCGCACCATGGGCCGAAGGCGGTCCGCTCAGCTCTTCATCGGGATATCCACGCCTCGCTGGCGGGCGCAGCGTTTGGCGCTGTCGTAGCCCGCGTCGGCGTGGCGGAAGACGCCCATGGCCGGGTCGTTGGTGAGGACGCGCTCGATGCGGGCGGCCGCGTCGCGCGTGCCGTCGGCGACGATGACCTGCCCGGCGTGCTGGCTGTAGCCGATGCCCACGCCGCCGCCGTGGTGGAAGCTGACCCACGAGGCACCGCTGGCGATGTTCACGCCGAAATTGAGCAGGGCCCAGTCGCTGATGGCGTCGCTGCCGTCGAGCATGGACTCGGTCTCGCGGTTGGGGCTGGCGACGCTGCCGCAGTCGAGGTGGTCGCGGCCGATCACGATCGGGGCGCGGACGCGGCCCGTGGCGACGAGCTCGTTGAACAGCAGGCCGGCTTTGTGACGCTCGCCGTAGCCGAGCCAGCAGATGCGTGCGGGCAGGCCCTGGAAACCGAATCGCGGCGAGCAATGCTCAAAGTCGCCCTTGACCAGCGCGTCCGGGTTCGCGTGGCACGAGAGCACCCAGCGGCGCAGGCCCTCGTGCTGTGGGAAGAGTTTCAGGATCTCATGGTCGGTCACGTAGATGTCGCGCGGATCGCCCGACAACGCCGCCCAGCGGAACGGCCCGCGTCCTTCGCAGAACTGGGGCCTGATGAATGCGGGCACGAAGCCCGGGAACGCGAACGCATCCTTGAGCCCGCGGTCGAACGCACGCTGTCGGATGTTGTTGCCGTAGTCGAAGGTGACCGCGCCACGGGATTGCAGCGTCACCATCGCGCGGACGTGGCGTTCCATCGAGGCCATGCTCATGTCGACGTAGTGGGAGGGGTCGGCCTTACGAATGCGGTTGGCCTCGTCAAAGCAGAATTCGATCGGAACGTAGCCGTTGAGCGGATCGTGGGCGCTGGTTTGGTCGGTGAGCACGTCGGGTGTGATGTTCCGCTCGATCATCGTTTCCAGCAATTCGACGGCATTGCAGTGGACACCGAAGCTGACGGCCCGGCGCTCGTTGGCGGCCTCAAGAGCCCGCGCGATCGCGTCGTCGATGCTCGTCGAAATTTCGTCGAGGTATCGATCCTTGTGGCGGCGATCGAGGCGCGAGTAATCGACATCGGCGACGAGGCATGTTCCGCCGCAGAGCGTGATCGCGAGCGGCTGAGCGCCGCCCATCCCGCCGCAGCCCGCGGTGACACACAGACGCCCGGCGAGAGAGCCGCCAAACTTGGAACGCCCGCACTCAGCAAATGTCTCGTAGGTCCCCTGGAGGATCCCCTGCGTGCCGATGTAGATCCACGAGCCCGCGGTCATCTGGCCGAACATGATCAGGCCCTTTGCGGCCAGGTCGTCAAAGTGCTTCTGCGTCGCCCAGTGCGGCACGAGATTCGAGTTGGCGATCAGCACACGCGGCGCGTCGGCGTGCGTGCGCACGACGCCAACGGGCTTCCCGGATTGAACGAGCAGGGTTTCGTCGGGCTCGAGTCGCTTGAGTGTTTCGATGATCGCGTCGAACGCCTCCCACGAGCGGGCGGCCTGACCGCGGCCGCCATAGACGACCAGGTCCTCCGGGCGTTCCGCGACCTCGGGGTCGAGGTTGTTCATGAGCATTCGCATGGCGGCCTCGGCCTGCCAGGTCTTGCACACACGTGTCGAGCCGCGCGGGGCGCGTACGACGCGAGCGGGCGAATTCGAGGCCGCGGAACGGGGGGCGGAACGCTTGGGCGATTGGATCGTGGCCATATCAGGCTCCCGACGGAAGGGGAAGCACGAGTCGACTCGGTGAGCGTATGAGGTCAGAGGAAGCGGTACAAGAGGCGACCGGTTACGTTGGCACGAGCCCGCGAGCGATGGTGTGGCCTGCTCGTCATTTCAGGGAAAGTCACCGGCGGAGACCGCCGGGCCACCCAGTTCAATCAGCCCAATTCTCCCGCCCGAATCATCGCCACGATCGCATTGATATCGGCGGTGGGGGAGCGATCGAATGCCAGCGGCGGGACTTCCTTGCGGATCCGCGCGATCGCGTGCTCGACGGCCGCGCCCGCCTTGAGCGGGCGGTGCAGCTCGATGCCCTGCGCGGCGCACAGCAATTCGATCGCGACCACATGCTCGGCCAGCTCGATGGCACGCCTCGCCTTGGCGGCGGCCCGCGGGCCGAAGGAGTTGTAGTCCTCCGTGCCCGCGCTGGTCGGGATGTTCGACACGCTGGCGGGCGTCGCGAGCCCGATGATCTCGTTGCACGCCGCGGCTGCGGTATACTGCGCGATCATCAGACCGCTGTGCAGACCCGGCTTGGGCGAGAGATACGCCGTCAGGTGCGCCTCGGGGTCGGTCGCCGCGAGCATGAGATAGGTTCGGCGCTCGCTGATGCCCGCGACGTGGGAGACCGCGATCGAGAGCAGGTCGAGCGGGATCGCCAAGGGCATCCCGTGGAAGTTGCCGGCGGAGATGATCGCGTCGGGCTCGGCGAAGACCAGCGGGTTGTCGGTCACCGCGCCGAGCTCTCGCTCGATCACACCCTTGACGTGCTGGAACGCGTCCCACGCTCCGCCCAACACCGGCGGCATGCAGCGGAGCGAGTAGGGGTCCTGCACGCGAGGATCGTTCTCGATGTGCGAGCGAACGATCTCGCTCCCGTGCATCAAGCGAGTGAGTTCCTTCGCGACATATGCCTGCCCCGGCTGGCGGCGAACCTCGTGAACCCGCGGATCGAGAAATGCGTCGGTGGCGCGACAGGCATCGATTGACATCGCGCCCGCGACCAGCGCGGCGCGGAAAAGCACCTCGAAGTCATGGCACGCAAGTGCCCCCTGAGCGGCCATGAGATGCGTGCCATTGATAAGCGCCAGCCCCTCCTTGGCTTCGAGCGTCACGGGCTCAATGCCTCGGGATCGCATCGCCGCGCCCGCGGGCTGCGCTCGGCCGTCCATGATCACTTCGCCCTCGCCGATCAGGGCCAACGCGACGTGCGACAGCGGGGCAAGGTCGCCCGAAGCGCCGACGGAACCAACGGACGGCACAACGGGAGTGATCCCGGCGTTGAGCATCGCGACAAGGCACTCAACGACTTCGACACGCACGCCGGAATGCCCGCGAGCCAGCGACGCGGCGGTGAGCAGCATCATCGCGCGCACGCTGTCGTTCGGTAGGGGGACTCCGATCCCTGCGGCGTGGGAACGGACGAGGTTTCGCTGCAACTCGCGGAGGTCATGGGCGTCGATGCGCTTGCGCGCCAGCGAGCCGAAGCCGGTGTTCACGCCGTAGTGCGGCAGGCCGTCCGTCGTGGCCCGTTCGACAACGGCGCGGGCTTGTCGAATGTGCTGCTTCGCCGCAGGCGCGAGCCGGACATGGGCGTCCGATCTGGCGATGCCGACGACGCATGGCACCTGAAGTGGCAATCCAGTGAGATCGACGGGTTTCTCGGACGGCGTGGCGTTCATGCGCCGCAATCGTACAAGCAAGCCGACCGCAAATCGGGCGAATGCCCGTGCTAAATCGCGGAAGTCTGGTAGATTGGGTAGGCTTGTCCAATCCCGAACTGGCCATCCTGTTCTTCCTCCAATACACGATCATTCTCGTGACGTGCCGCGTTGTCGGCTTTATCGTGAAGCGATTCGGGCAGCCGCAGGTCGTGGGGGAGATGATCGCGGGAGTGTGTCTGGGGCCGTCGCTGCTCGGGATCGTCGCGCCACAGGTGCAGCACTGGCTCTTTCCCAAATTGCTCCTGAACGCGGGCGAGGTCGTGATGATCGGCACGACGAAGGTGCCGCACCCCTTGATGAGTGTGATCTACTGCTTTGCCCAGGTTGGCCTGGTTCTCTACATGTTCTGCATCGGGCTGGAATTTGACACCAAGCTCCTGAAGCACAGGGCCAGGAGCGCGATCTCGGTCTCGATCGCCGGAATCGCCGCGCCGTTCGCGCTGGGTGCCGTGATCGCATACATGTACCGGAGCGATGCGGCCTTGTTCACGCCCGGAGTGTCGCTGGTCGAGGAAATCCTGTTCCTCGGGGCGGCGATGTCCATCACGGCATTCCCGATGCTCGCCCGCATCATCTACGAGCGAGGGCTGACGGGAACCTCGATCGGCACTCTCGCGCTGGCCGCGGGCTCGAGCGACGATGCCGCCGCTTGGTGCATCCTCGCGATCGTGCTGGCCAGCTTCAAGCACGACCCAATGATCGCGGCGGTCGCCATTGGTGGGGGGCTCTTCTACGCCGTATTCACGCTCACCGCCATCCGCTTCGTGCTCGCCAGGCTCGCCGCCAAGCTCGCGCCCGGGGGCCCGTGGAACGTGTACCTTCTCCCCCTCACCTTCGTGCTGCTCATGCTCGCCGCGTGGTGGACCGACTACGTCGGCATCTACGCGGTCTTCGGTGCCTTTATCCTCGGCATCGCCATGCCCAAAGGTCCGATCGCCGACCAGCTCCGGGCCAAGATCGAGCCCGCGACGACCAACCTGCTCCTGCCCATGTTCTTTGTCTTCTCCGGACTCAACACCCAGCTCAATCTGATCGGAGCCGGAGGGCTGTGGGGTGTCACCTTCATCATCCTCCTCGCGTCCATCGCCGCCAAGGGCGTCGCGTGTTTCGCGGCCGCCAAACTCAACGGCGAGCCCACACGCGAAGCCATGGCGATCGGCGCCCTAATGAATGCACGCGGTCTGATGGAATTGATCCTGCTAAACATCGGGCTGGAGCGCGGCGTGATCACGCCCGCGCTCTTCAGCATGCTTGTCATCATGGCGATCGTGACGACGCTGATGGCGACGCCGATCTTCGAATTCGTTTACGGACGGCACGCCCGCGCCGCGGGCACGATCGGAGCAACAAAGGCCGCGTAGGTGAGCGGAGGGTGCCTCGCCGCGTCGTGAGCGCACCGCGATGTGGAACGTCCTATAATACATGTTATGTAGAATAGACCTGGTGCCGACACTCCGCCTCAGATGGCTCACCCCCACGCAGCAACCTCACGACGCCGCCCGCTCACGCCTCGCTACGGGGCGTCTAACCGCAGGCGGAAGTACACTGTGGTCGGGTCCGGGTCGTCGTTGTACCGCTCGCATGGCTTGAAGCCCGCCGCCTCGTAGGTCCGACGGGCCGCGAGCATATCCGCGGACGAGTCCAGGCAAATCGATCGGTAGCCCAGCAGCTTCGCCCGTTCGACGGCGGCCGCCAAGAGTCGGTGGCCGATCCCTCGTCCCCGAGCGGCTGGCTTCACAAAGAACCGCTTGATCTCGCACTCATCGCTCACATGCGGGCGGAGGGCGATGCACCCGACAGGGCGTTCACCATCCACTGCGAGCAAGATCGCGCCCGAAGGAGGAGCGTACTTGCCCGGCAGCGAAGCGACCTCGCCCGAAAAGCCTTGGTATTCCAAGCTGAATGGCAGACTCCGGGCGTATTCGAGGAACAACTCCCCCGCCTGCGTCAAGAGGAACTGGCCACAGGCGTCGGCGACGCGGAGTCCCTGTGCTCCAGATTCAGGTTGCGGACTCACATCGAGAGGGTAGCGCGGGAGTTTTCCAATGAAAACGGGCACCCCGGCGGGCGCCCGTTGGATCGAACGTGGTTAGGTCTCGAACACTTAGTTCTTCGGCTGGCCCGTGTCAATCTCGGAGCCGCCGACGTCGTTGCCCTTGATTCCGCCTCGCGTCCACGCGATACGGCCGATGTACTTCTCGCCCACCGCGGTGATCGGCTCCGGCTCCCAATTCAGCGGCGAGGCGATGGTCGGATCGTACGCGATGATGGAGGGGTTCTTGTCGGTTGGCTTCTGAGGCTTCCAGCCGGGATTGCAGTCGCCGATCTTGGTGACGGCGACGTGCGTGTCGTAGAACGACAACGGGATCTTGACGTCGTCGTAGGCCCAATACGTCACGCGCTTCGCGTGATAGTCCGCGGCGGGATACTGGAACACCTTGTTGTTCGGGAAATCCGAGTCCGAGACACGGACGCCACCCAGAACCGCGGCGGTGGGAACGGTGTAGGAATTATGCACGCCGCCATCCTGGCTCAGGCGGGCGGTCGGAACCGCGGTGCGATCGAACGACGCCACGACCGTCAGGTAGCTCGAGCTATACGGCCAGCGGCGATCGTTGTTCGCCGTGCCGTTCGTCGGGCGAGGGATCGAGGTCAGAGGCCAGCCGCCGCCGAGCTCCGGCACCTTCGGATCGGCCTGCCAAATGGTTCGCGGGCGATCCGCGGGGCTGATGACGACCTTCTCAGGCAAGCGAGAGTTCAGGTAATCCTGCGCGACCAGGTGCGTGTAGTAAATGTGCGGGATCCAGCCCGAAATCTTCTTGATGTCCGGGCGATCGCCGCGACGGTTCAGGATGTCGACCGCCTGGTTGGCCGCCGCCTGAACGTCGGAAGCTTCCGACGGCCAGAACGTGTCGGTCTCGCCGGCGCGATAACGCACGCCCTTCTTCCAAGTGAAGCCGTACACCTTGTCCTGGAACTCCGAGGCATAGGTGCCGAGCGTCTTGCTCATGGTGCCCATGTTGCTGATGTCGACCGTGCGACGAGCGCTGCGACGCGCTTCGCCAAGGGCCGGCAACAGAATGCCGATCAGGAGCGCGATGATCGCGATCACGACCAGCAACTCGATAAGAGTAAAGCCCGACTTCCGGGTTTCGCGGCTCGCCGCCATGTTCGTACCTCCAGATGTTCGACCGCAGAATGCGGCCTCGGCCATGTTCGAGTGAACGGCCCCCAACGAGATCAGTGTATCGCCAAATTGGGCTGTGTCGAGACCATCTTTTCAGATCATTTCCAGAATCCGAACGCTTTTATGGCAGCCCGCGCGCCGTCCTCCAGGCTTCCGACCACCCCACCGGGGCCGCCGCCGCGGGGCCAGTTCCCGGCTGAACCGACGCCGGAGGCTCCTGAGCGGGCATCGATTGCTCCCCCGGCTTCACAGGCGATTCTCCCGGCGCAACCGTCGGTTCCGGCTGCACTTGGCTCTGGCTCGGAACCACGGCCTCGCTTTCCGGAGCCGTCGTCCCCGTCTCCGGGGTCGCCAACGGGACACTCTGGACCGCCGAGCCCTGATTTGCTTCGACCCACGTCTTGACCGCGAATCCCGCCGCCGCCAAGGCTGCGATCGAGAGGATGACCCCCCCCACCAACATGCCCGAGGACTTTCTGGGCGGCGATTCCCAAGGAACGGCGTCGTCCATGATCGCGCTCATAGGGGCGGAGCTGCGTGCAGGACGGGGTACAGGCCCCGCCACCGACCCGGCCACACTCGCCGCACGAGCAACGACTTCCTTGCCCGGCGGCCTGGAGTCGGGCAATGGCTGTCCCGGCACTTCCATCACCGGCCCGAGCCCCAGACGCTGGCGGTCTTCCTCGGCCGTGAAGACCGCGCCACAGTTGTTGCACGCAAAGTCATCCGCGTGCGACTCTTCCTGGCAGCTGTGGCACACGCCAAGGAGATGCGCCACGCCCGGCACCTTGCCCGCGAACATCCAGAACTGACGCGTGGAAGGCCCGCGGATAATCGTCGTCCGCGTGACTTTGCCGCGCTGTATCAGCGAGACCAGCGTGTGATAGGAGCAGCCCGGCCTGAAAGGCTGGGCTTCGTCGCGGATGAACCACGGTCCCATCGTGTTTGTCGTCGCCTGACGTGAGAGCGGATCAAGCAGACCCCGGCAATGCGAGCATCGCGAGCCGGTCGGCGTGATCGAGCCGCAATACGGGCACAACACGGCCGCAGGGTCGGGCTTCACCGGAGAGCCGGAATCCGAAACGGCAGTCGATGAGGTCGATTCGATCGCGTCGCGTTGGTCATCGCTCATGACCGCACCCCTAAACCACGAGCACCGTTCGCTCGCCGGGGCACCCCCGGCGGACTCCAGAGACTACCGATACGCTCAGATTCTGCATCGGTTGATCCCGACCCCGGAGGTTTGCATGAAGTTTGGTTCGGCGCGACTTTTCCCCCGGTGCCTGGTCATGGCGGGGGTCCCACTGCTGTCGGCCTGTGGGGGAGGCGGCGATTTCCGCTTCAACGACCCGGAGAATGAGCCCTCCGCTTCTGTCCAGGCGAGCAAGTCGGCTCAGGCGATCAGTGATGAACGCCCCATCGCGACCGCCGCGGGTGAGCCCGTCTTTGCCGACGATCTCTCCGCGTGGATGTCGGAACTCGCGGGCGGCACGGTGCTGGAAGAGCTGGTGGTTTCTCGACAGGTCGAGAAGGAACTCGCCTCGCGCGGCTTGAAGCTCGAAGCGGGCGACATCGACGCGGAGCGAAGGTACATGGCGGTCGCGACCGACCACAAGCTGAGCGAGGCGGAGCTCGCGGCGGCGCTGCGCCGCGTGCAGCAGGCGCGAGGGCTCGGGCCGTCGCGGTTCAAGGCGCTGATCGAGAGGAACGCGGGCCTTCGCAGGCTCGTTCGCGACGAGGTGCAGATCGGCGACACGGACGTGCGGAGCGAGATCGAGCTGAAGTATGGGGCACGCACCCGCGTGCGCATCATCGTCACGCCCAACGAATCCGACGCGATCGCGGCCCGCGCTCGCCTGGATGCGGCCGCGGCGAACGAACGCTCACGCCGATTCGCGGAAGAGGCCGCGTTGATCTCGTTCGATCCCTCGGCCTCGCGCGGCGGGGAGATCGAACCTCTGAGCGCGGCCGATCCCAACTACGCACTCAGTGTGCGGCAAGCGATGACCAAGCTCGCGCCGGGCGAGCTCTCGCCGATTATCCGCCTTGAGAACGGGTACGCCTTGCTCTTGTGCGAGGGATCGGTTGCGGCCGTCACGCCGCCCGCGGACGCGGAAGAACTGGCCCGAACACGCGTCCGTCTGCGTGAAGAGCGGGTCGCGATGGAGAGACTGGCCCGCAAGTTCCTGCAATCGGCGCAGGTCACGGTTTTCGACCGCACGCTCGATTGGTCGTGGAATGCACGGCGAGGACAGGGGCGGTAATGCTCCAGCACGGGTGACAATCGGGTTGGGTCTACTCCACTTCGATCATCAGAAAATCAGTGACCAGACATGCCACATTCCCTTGCTCGTCGAATCCCCAGTAGGAGGAATAGGCGCCGTCGCCATCGCCGGAGGAGAATTCCGCGGCATTCAGCCCGCTCGCCTCGTCAAGCATGACCAGCGCCCAGTCGCGCGTCGGTTTGTAATTCGCGTCCTTCGCCTTCAACAACCGTTGACAGAGCGGGTGGTTAAAGCTGTAGCTCTTGAAAAGCCGGCACCCGGAGACATCAAAGAACGCGCCGGTACCTGCGTCCACCCCATACTCGTACGGCACGCCTTTCTGGTCGCTCCTGGGTACCCATCCAGCGGGCGCGGCCCATTTCCACTTCGAGACCGTCGCATCTCTGAACGTGATTGCTGCAAAGGCAATCCGCTCGTCGCCCGAGGGCTTTCGAGCAATCACGAGTGTGATCGGATATGTGCCGATCGGAACCACGGCGTCGAATTCAACAGCTTTGTCAGGATCAACAAACGGGTCGCACGCCACGACCTTGCCGGTTGGCAATTTCAGTTTGCCGAGGGAGTGTGTTCGAAGCGAGCAATCTCTCCACTTCTTCAAATTGCCGACGACTGTTCGCGAGTAGACCTCCAATCGCGCTGCAGCCCACTCCGTTGGCTGGCGATCCGATTCCGATCTCGATTCGTGCATGGGCTCACTACGCTCCGAACAGCCCGACATCGCACCGCCTGCGAGGACGATTACTAGCGCCGGGACTCGGCATGCACGGTGCATAGCTCGCCTCCATGGACTGGGTGCGTTACCTCGCGTACTCGATCGCTCGCGTCTCCCGAAGGACCGTCACGCGGATCTCGCCCGGGAAGGTCATTTCCTCGCTGACTCGCTTGGCGATGTTGTGGGCGATAAGAAAAGCCTCGTCGTCGCCGACCTTGGACGCGTCGACCATGACGCGCACCTCGCGTCCGGCCTGGATCGCGTAGGCCTCTTCGACGCCCGGGTACCCCAGCGCGATGTCCTGCAGTTCGGTCAGCCGCTGGACATACTTCTCCATGCTCTCGCGGCGGGCGCCGGGGCGTGCGGACGAAACCGCGTCCGCCGCCATGACGATCGGCGTGTAGAACGTCGTCGACGGGATATCGCCGTGGTGCCCTCCGATGGCGTTGAGCACGGCCTCTTTCTCGCCGAACTGCTTGGCAAAGTCCATGCCGATCTTGGGATGGCCGCCCTCCATCTCGTGGTCCATCGCCTTGCCGATGTCGTGGAGGAAGCCGCAGCGCCGCGCCAGCGTGCCGTCGAGCCCGAGCTGGTCGGCGATGATCTGGCAGAGATAGCCGACCTCGATGGAGTGACGGAGCACGTTCTGCCCGTAACTGGTTCGATAGTGGAGTTTGCCCATCGCCTCGATGATCTTGGGATGCAGGCCGCGCAGGTTGACCTCGAGCGCCGCCTCCTTGCCGTAGCGGAGGATCGACTCGTTGACCTCGGCACGGACCTTCTCGACTACCTCTTCGATGCGCGAGGGGTGCATGCGCCCGTCCTGGATCAGGCGGCGCATCGACTCCACCGCGACCGCTTGGCGCACCTTGTCGAAGCACGAGACCACGATCACGCCCGGCGTGTCGTCGACGATGATGTCGACTCCCGTCGCCTTTTCGATCGCCCGGATGTTTCGCCCTTCGCGACCGATGATGCGCCCCTTCATGTCGTCGGACGGAATCTCGACCGTGCGGACCGTGCCGTCCGACGCGTGCTCGCCCGCGTAGCGCTGCACGGCCATGATCGTGATCTCGCGGGCCTTCTCCTTGGCGTCGTGCTCGGCGTCCTCGACGATCTTTCGCGCAACCTTGGCGGCCTCCTGGCGGCACTCGTTGGCAACCCGCTCCAACAGCATCTCCCGCGCCTGGTCCTTCCCCAGGTTCGTGATCTGATGCAGCTTCTGCGTCTGCTCACCGATGACCCGCTCGAGCTCAACCTCGCGCCCCGCGGCTTTTTCCTCGCGGGCCCGGATGGCGTCCGCCTGGCGATTCATGTTCGCCTCGCGTTGGGCGATCGACTCTTCCTTGCGGTCGAAAAGGTCTTCCCGCTTGGCGATGCGACGCTCGGCTTCCCGCACCTCGTTGCGCGCTGCTTCGAGCTCTGAATCCAGCTTGGCCTTGCGCTCCAAGAGCGATTTTTCGGCGTCGATCCTGGTCTTCTCCGCGGCGGCGGCGGCGTCACGCTCCGCCCGCGCCACGATCTCCTTTGCCCTGGCCTCGGCTTCCGCGAGCTTGCGGGCCGCGATCGCGCGATACCCGATCGCCCCCACCACCGCCCCCACCAAAACACCAATCACGATGAGCGCGATCTCGAGCGGCTCCACCGCCGCGAGAATCAGCTGCGCGTTGTCCATGCCCATGCCTCCCCCGCGTCGGCCTCGTCAATGAGACCGCGCGGCGTTCATGGCACGCGCCCGAACCCCATCACCCGCCCGCTGGACTTGCCGATTCACCGTGCCGCGCCTCGAACACCTCAACATCGTCGCGCGCCGGGCGTCGCGCGATGCGCGACGCCGATGCGCTGTGTGTTCCTCAGGATGAACAAAATCCGCGTCGACACGATCAATTCACCATCCGACCGACGGCAGGCCGCCGGCGAGTTTGGAGAGTCAGCACGTCCAGCGGGCTTGACGGAAGAGTCCGACCGCGTGCCCGCCGCGACCCACACGCCGACCGTCCGGCGCGCAAGCCGATCTTTATGATAGGCAAAGCCGACCCTCCCCCGTCAAGGCCCCGTTTGGGCCTTTGCCAACTCTGCGGAGGACGGAACCCGATCGGGCCGATACATTGCTCGACCGGCGGCCGCTCTGACCGCCCTGGGGAGTATTCTGATGATCCGTTCCGCCTTTGGATTCTCCATCCTTGCCACCCTCACCTTCGCCCTCTCGGGCTGCTCCTCGCAACCTCGGGCCAGCCGGGTCGAGATCGGCGGGACATCCATCGCCAGCTCCGGCCCGCTCGCCGTCGACGTCGACAACCACGCCGGCGACGTCAAGATCGAGGTCGATCCAAAGCTCTCGGAGCCGATCGTCGAGGCCTTTGCTTTCGATCAGGCCTCTGCCCCAAATGAGCCGGACAAGACCGGAAAGGTCGGGCCGTGGGTCGGCGCTTCGCGCAAGGTCATGGAGGGGGGCACGGTCCTCAGCGTGATCTCCGTCCGCAACCCCGACTTCCCCCGGGCGGTCGACATTCGGATTCGCGTGCCTTCGTGCGCGGGTGTCCGCGTGGTCAATGGCGGCGGAAATGTCATCGTCAAAGGCGTCACCGGCGCGGTGGACATCAAAAATGACGCGGTTCAAGGCCGCTGGTCGAATCTGGCCGGTCGGGTCGACGTGACGACCGCGGGAGCGGTCTCGGGCCCGATCCGCCTTGAGTCAAGCGTGGGTGACGTCGAGCTCATGTGCGGCGGTGATTCCGACCTTGCCTTTGAGGGCAAGGCCGACAAGGGACAGGTGCGGGTGCTCGCCGGAAAGACCCGCCTCGGCTGGCTCTACCGCGATCCGGGCCAGGTTTCTGGCGTGCTGAAGAACGGCACGTACCACGTCCAACTGCTTTCGCACGCCGGAAACTCGATCCTGAAGCTCAACTGATCGCGGCGCCGGCGAGATCGCGGACGCCCCGGAGGCTCGCTTGGGCGATTACGCTTGGATCTCGTGGACTCTCTTCGGGCTCGATTGGCTCGTCCGCATCGCGCTGGCGCTCCGCGTCATCCTGCGGCGAACGCCCGTTCCCACCACGCTCGCGTGGCTGCTGGTGCTGCTGCTCCTCCCGGTCGTCGGCTGGGTGGTCTATGCGCTCGTCGGCGAGAACCGCCTGGGCTCGCGCCGGGCCGCACGGGCGCAGAAACTGGCGGCCGAGATCATGGCCCACGCCGCGCCGCTCTGGACGCGCGGCACGCAGACCTTCCCCGAATCGATGACGCCCTACGAGCACATCGCGTCGCTGTGCTCACTCTCCAGCGGCACGCCCCCGCTCTCGGGCAACAGCGTCGAAATCCTGAGCGAGTGGGACCAGCTCGTGAACCGGCTTGTGGACGATATCAACGGAGCGCGACGCACCTGCCACATGCTCTACTACATCTGGGGCGAGGCGGGGCGAGCCGGCGATGTCGCCGAGGCGCTTGCCCGCGCCGCAAGGCGCGGCGTCAAGTGCCGCGTGCTCGTCGACGCGGTCGGCAGCCTCGACTTTGTCGGGAGCGCAACCTGGGAGCGATTGGCCCACGCCGGCGTCGAGGTCATTGAGGCCCTCCCGGTCAACCCGCTCCGCCTGCTCCTTGCCCGCGTCGACCTGCGGAACCATCGCAAGGTCGCCGTGATCGACGGCCGCGTCGCCTACGCCGGAAGCCATAACCTCGTCGAGCCCGGTTTCAAGCAGCGTAAGTCCGACAAGTTCGGCTACTACGTCGACGCCACAGTCCGCCTACGCGGCCCGGCGGTGCAGGCGCTGCAGACGGCGTTCCTCTCCGACTGGCTGCTCGACAGCGAGGATGATGTCACCGAGGTTGAAAAGCAGCTCTCGGAATTGCTCTCGCTCGACCAGGAGGCGCACGACGGGGCGTCGATCGTACATGTCCTCCCGACCGGGCCGGGCATGGACCCCCTGGCGATCAATCACGCGCTCATCGCCACGATCCACTCCGCCAGCGACGAACTCATCATGACCACGCCCTACTTCGTACCGGACGAGGCGACCAAGACCGCCATCATCGTCGCGGCGCGACGGGGCGTGGAGGTGACGCTCGTGCTCCCCCAGAAATCCGATCACCCAATCGTTTGCGCCGCGGGCCGCTCGCACTATCAAGAACTGCTCGACGCCGGCGTGCGCATCCGCCACTTCACGGCGGGCCTGCTCCACAGCAAGACGGTCACCGTTGATCGGCGCGTCGGGCTCGTGATGTCCGCGAACTTCGACATGCGCAGCTTCTTTCTCAACTACGAGGTCTCGCTCTTCATTTACGACGACGACCTGGCCAGCATGTTGCGCTTCCTTCAGGTGTCGTACATCGACCAGTCGGTCGAGGTCACCCGCGATCAGTGGGCGAACCGCTCCCTCGTCAGCCGATTCTTCGACAACACCGCCCAATTGCTCGGGCCGCTGCTTTGATTGCCGGAAAACACTCGGCGGTTTGCCGGGGCCGCGGTGCTGAGGTCAAGCCGCCCCGCTACATCCTCCACTGGCTCGCCAACGACGAACCCACGATGCGCGCCGCGTCGTCGCCCGCGGCCCTTATCAGCCGCGACATCGGTTCATGGGCCGGTTCATCGCTGAGCTCAAAGGTCGAGTGGTGGATCGGGAGCAGGAACTCGCCGGGCATCTGCCGAAACATGTCCCATACCTGCTCGGGGTTGGCGTGGTTGGCGATCCAAGGGTCGTACGCGCCGATGCCGAAGATCGCAAGCTCCGAACGCACGCCCTTGAAAGCGTCGGTGTACGCGGTATCGCCGGCGAAGAGCACCTGGGCACGCGGGCCCTCGACGACGTAGCTGTTGTACCCGCGGTGGCGGTCCCATGCCGTCCGCGCGCCCCAGTGCTTGGGTTTCATGGCGGCAACTCGCAGGCCGTTGATATTGGTGGCGCGATCCCAGGGCAATTCGATGACCTCGCCGAAGCCGGTCGGGATGAGCCGCTTGGTATTGGCGGCGGTGATGACGCGGGTCTGGCGATCGACCAGGCGTCGCAGCGTGGGGCGATCGAGGTGGTCAAAGTGCGAGTGCGAGATCAGGATCAGATCGATCGGCGGCATCTCATGCACAGGCAGCGGCTCGCGCCGGCGCAGGCCGAGCGTCCAGGGCCCGAGTTTCAACCCGATCCGCTCCGAGAAGACCGGGTCGGTCAGGACGGTCAGGCCGTCGAGGTTGAGAAGCACCGCCGCGTGCCCAAGCCATGTGGCGGCCAGGCGTTCACATGCCGGGCGCGGCCCGGTGGCGACACCGATGGGGTGTGAGCCCACCGCTCCGCGGAGTCCCTGCTGGATGGAATGGGCGACGCTGTGGGCCAGGTGTCGCGGATAGCGACGCGCCGCCGACGCCGCGACCGCCCAAGCCCTCGCCAACCGGGAGTCTCCTGCGATGCGATCAGGCCGGTCAGGATCGGATTGGTGAGCGCCCATTCCCACGAGCAATCTTTCGGGGCCAGCGGCCCTCAGATGCACCAAACTTTATGCAAACGCAAACGCTTCCACGGGGAGCCATGAGAATTTCTCGGACCTCCGTTCGCACCGTAAGTAGCTGCCTTTTCGATGGTTCGGAGATCGATCTGCGAATCTGAAAAACGAAGTGTCCATTTTCCTGGCATTGGCACAGACCTGTGGCATGTTTCTGGTGTCTTGTCTCTCTCCTAATCGGTCGGCTGCGGGCGGAAACACGCAGTCGGCTTTCCTGAAGGTGACGGGCGGAAACGTCCAGAACCTCGAAAAAGACTGTCTCTCTCCTAATCTCGGTCGGCTGCGGGCGGAAACACGCAGTCGGCTTTCCTGAAGGCGACGGGCGGAAACGTCCAGAACCTCGAAAAAGACTGTCTCTCTCCTAATCTCGGTCGGCTGCGGGCGGAAACACGCAGTCGACTTTTTCTTTTTTGGCGATCGCGACAGCGACGGTCCAGGGTTCGCCTGCGAAATCGGTTGTGCTCGGCGCGACGCCCCCACTCTCGTGAATACGCCCATCGGGGCCGGCTTGCCGATAGACTCGTGCGCTCGCACGCGGAGACGTGCGAATGGTCGACATCGGCAGGAGGCCGCCCGTTTTCGAGACCGCTCTCTCAACCCATGTTTCGTTGGCCGCGCAGAGCCCGATGCTCGGTCAGGATGCCGTTGCGCCCCGGTTGGCCATGGCGGACTGGCTGGTGCTGGCGGGGTATTTCGCGCTCCTGGTTGGCTCCGGCGCGTACTTTGCCTGGAGAGCCAAGCGCAAGCGTCTCTCGAGCGAAGGCTATTTCGTCGGCGATCATTCCATGCCCGTGTGGGCGGTCGCGATATCGATCCTGGCCACGGCCCAGTCGGCGGCGACCTTCACCGGCGTGCCCGAGCAGGCGTACACCGGGAGCATTGTCTACCTCTCGACCAACCTCGGGAGCGTCATCGCGGCCGTGGTGCTCGCCGTGTTCTTCATTCCCGCCTATTACCGCCTGGGCGTGACGACGCCCTATCAGCTGCTGGAACGGCGCTTCGGCCCGGGCGCAAAGCTGGCGGCGAGCTGGGCGTACATGTTCGGGCGGGTCTTTGCCAGCGGCTCGCGGGTCTACATCGGCGCGATCCCGGTCTGCATGGCGATGTTCGGCGACACGAGCGGTGAGCACCTGGCCGTCTCCATCGGCGCGTTCATGCTCTTTGGCATCATCTACACGCTCGCGGGCGGCATCACGAGCGTGATCTGGACCGACGTGATGCAGGTGTGCGTGTACCTCGGCGCCGCGGTGGTCGCGATCGCGATCCTCGCTTCGCGTGTTTCTGCACCGTGGAGCGAGGTCGTCGATGCGCTAACGCACGGCGGGGCAGGCGGCACGAGCAAGCTCACGCTCTTCCCCACCGCGATGGGCTCGGGCGGCTTTGACTGGGCCAACGAGATGAACATCTTCACGATCCTGAGCGGGTTCGTGCTGATCGCGCTGGCGAGCCACGGCACGGACCAGGACCTTGTGCAGCGCATGCTCACGTGCAAGTCCGCGGCGGCGGGGAGCAAGTCGGTGATCATGGGGATTCTCGTTGCAATCCCGACCGTCGCGTTGTTCATGGTGCTCGGGCTGTTCCTGTGGGTGTACTACCAGCGGCCCGAGTTGATGTCGCACCCGCCGGGTGCGCCGCCCGGCAAGTCGAGCGAGGTGCTGCTCGGGTTCATCATGCGCGAGATGCCGTCCGGGGCGGCCGGCCTCTTGATCGCGGGGGTGATGGCCGCGGGGCCGGCGGGGATCAACTCGGGGCTGAACAGCATGTCGAGCACGTTTGTCTCGGACGTGTACCGCCCGCGCTTTGCGGGGCGCGACGAGAAGCACTACCTCCAAGTGGGGCGCCTCGCGACCGCGGTGTGGGGCGCGGTGCTCGCCATCTTCGCGCTGGTGTGCATCCCGTGGAAGGAGCACTCGGGCCAATCGATCATCGGCTTTGTGCTCTCCGTCATGAACTTTGCGTACGCGGGCCTGCTCGGCGTCTTCTTCTCGGCGCTCTTCACGAAGCGTGGGAACACGGCGAGCGCGATCGCGGCCCTCTTCGCAGGGTTCCTTACGGTGCTCGCGCTGCGCGGCGAGATCATGGACAAGTGGACCGCGTGGCTTGGAATGCAGGACGCAATCAAAGTGCGGTTCGCGTTCCCCTGGCAGCTTGTGATCGGAACGCTTGTCGCGTTTGTGGTGTGCCAGGTCGGCGGCGGCAAGAATGAGGACCATGAGCGCCAGTGATCACCAGCTCGTCCTGCTCCCCACGCCCAGGCGCCTCGAACGACGCGAGGGATACGTGCGCGTGCCGGCGTTCGGCGGGGGCTTCCCCGTACGCGATCAGGCGATGCGGGAGATCGTGGAATCGTGCCTTGGAGAATCAACTCGCCAGGCGAATCCCGGCGAGCCTGCGATCGACTGCCGTGTGAAGAGGGGTTTGATGCGTGGGCTGGGCGATGGCTGGCGATCGATCGGCTCGCAGCGATACTCGCTCACAATCTCCGATCAGGGAATTGTCGTTGACGCGGACCATGTCGCCGGGCTGAGGCTCGCGATCTTTACGCTCCGGCAGTTGCTGGCGACCGCGCCACGCGATGGCGGCCGGCGTCGTCTCGCGTGCGTTCACATCGAGGACGAGCCGTCGTTCGCGGCGCGGGGCGTGATGCTTGACGTTTCGCGCACGCGCGTGCCGACGATGGCGCAGCTCTTCGAGACGGTCGAGCGACTCGCCTCGATCAAATTGAATCATCTCCAGCTCTACACGGAACATACGTTCGCATACTCGTTTGCGGAGGAGGTCTGGCGCGGCTGCGGCCCGATGACGCCCGATGAAATCCGCAGGCTCGACGAGCATTGCGCTCGGCTGGGAGTCGAGCTCTCCGCGAATCAGAATTGCTTCGGTCACCTGCACGCGTGGCTGAACACGCCGAAGTTTGGGCCTCTGGCGGAGACGCACGGCGACTGGATGTTCGACATCTGGCCTCGGCGCGGGCCGCACTCGATCTGCCCGACCGATCCCGCGTCGGATCGCTTCGTGGCGAGCCTGCTTGATGAACTGCTCCCCTGCTTCTCGTCGCCTCTGGTGAATGTCGGGTGCGACGAGACGTACGACATCGCGTTCGGGCGATCGAAGGACGCGGTGGCGTCGCGCGGGAGAGCGGCGGTGTATCTCGACTTTGTGTCGCGGATCGACGCGCTGGTTCGGGCACGCGGGCGACGCGCGATGTTCTGGGGCGACATCGCGCTCTCGCACCCGGAGTCGATCGCGGGCGTACCGCCCGAGATCATCGCGCTGGCGTGGGGGTATGAGCCGCAGTCGCCCTTCGATCAGTGGGGAAGGACGTTGCGCGAGCACGGGCGCGAGGCCTGGGTGTGCCCGGGCACCTCGACCTGGCGGACGATCACGTCGCGGACCAAGGAGCGGCGCGAGAACATCAACAACGCGGCGCGGGCGGGCGCGGCGTATGGCGCGACGGGCTTCCTCGTGTGCGACTGGGGCGACACCGGGCACCAGCAGCAATGGCCCATGACGATGAACGCGCTCGGGCACGCGGCCCAGGCGGCGTGGAACACGCCCAACCCCGATTCGGCACCAATCGCTAGATCGATGCACGCGCTCGGCGATGCGAGCGCCACGCTCGCGGCGTACATCGATGAACTCGGCGACGCCGACCTGCCGCTCCGCGAAACCTGCGGCGAGCTCTCACGCCCGGGCAAACCGTCGCGGTTGCTCAACCAGAGCGCGATCTTCATTGACATGCACAAGAAGTTCGACGAGGACACTCACGTCGGCGATGTGCGCGAGTGGGACGGCACGCTCGAGCGTCTGCGCGGCCTTGCGTCGCGGATTCCTGGCGGGATTTCGCCGCTGGCGAGCGACGAGATGAACCACACGCTGGACGTCGCGACCTTCGCGGCGGAACGCGGGGCGATTCGACGGCGGACGGGCGGGATGGTCGCGAGTGATCGCGCCCGTCTGAGCGAGCGACTTCGAGCGATCATGGACGAGCATGCTCGTCTGTGGCGCATCCGCTCGCGCGAGGGCGGCTTGTCGCAGAGCCTGGCGTTCTACCGGCAGATTCTGGATCGGTTTGAGGTCGAGTCGTGAACGATGCGGGCGGGTCAAGTTCGTCGGGGCATGTGCCGCGGACGGCGGCGGGGGTTGATGCAAGCGGGGTGAGCGAGAGACTCGTCGTCGGCTGCATGACGGGCACGAGCATCGACGGGCTCGATGTTGCGGTCGTGCGGGTCACCGGCGCGGGCCTTTCGATGCGGTGCGAGCTGTTGACGCATCACTCCAGGCCGTTCGGCGAACTCGGGGCGGTGCTGCGGAGCATCGCGTCGGGGGGGCGGCACACGGCGAGCGAGATGGCCGACGCCGCATGGACGCTGGGCGAGTTGCACGCGGAGGCGATCGCGGAGGCACTGGGTTCGCGACGGGCCGATCTTGTGTGCATGCATGGTCAGACCGTCACGCATACGCCGCCGCGATCTGCGATTGAGCGTGATGCCGCGAACTCGCGAGCATGCACCGCTCTGGAGAGCGGTGCAACCAGAGCCTTGTCGCGTGGACGGACGTGGCAGATGCTCCAGCCTGCGCCGATCGCGGCTCGGCTCCGGTGCCCGGTGGTGTTCGATCTTCGCGCGATGGATGTCGCGCTGGGCGGCCAGGGCGCGCCGATCACACCGATCGCGGATTGGGTCCTGTGCCGATCCGGCGATCACACGCGCGCGGTGCTCAATCTCGGCGGCTTCGCGAACGCGACCATCCTGCCCGCTGGCCTCGGCCCGGAGAGCGTGCGCGGCTTTGATATCTGCGCGTGCAATCAGCTGCTGGACGCGATCGCGAGGGACCGCCTGAACGCGCCCTTTGACAAGGACGGCGTCGCGGCCTCTGCGGGGCACGTTAATGAACAGCAGCTCGCAACCTTCATCCGCCCGCTGGAATCGCAGGCACGCGCGGGGCGGTCGCTGGGGAGCGGCGATGAACTCGCGGCGTGCGTCGCGGATTCCTCGGGCGTCCCGGCGCGGGACGTTGCACGCACGGCGTGCGAAGCGATCGGCGGCGTGATCGGGCGGCAACTCGCAAGCGTGTCCGAGCCGCGCCGGATCGATGTGGTCTATCTCGCCGGCGGCGGAGCGTACAACCATGTTCTCGTGGGCGCGATATCGCGGTCGGCGGGCGTGGCGTGCCAGAAGCTCGATGTGCTGGGGATCGGTCTGCAGGCCCGCGAGGCGATGTGCTTCGCGGTGCTAGGCGCGTTGTGCCAGGACCGGGTTCCGATCACGCTGCCGCGCGTGACGGGCGTACCGTCACCGGCGCCGGTGTCCGGGGCGTGGTGCTTCCCGGCGTAAGGTGAGTGAGAACATGACGAAGCCAAGCCTGCCTCCCGATCGCGCTCACCTGCTGACCGAACAGCGCAACCCGAGCACGATGCGCCTGCATGAGTTGTCGGTGCGCGAGTGCGTCGACCTGATCCACGAGGAGGATCGCGAGGTCTTCCGCGCCATGAAGCGGGCCGACCACCTGCTCGCCAAGCTGATCGCCGCGATCGAGCCGGGCTTCCTCCGCGGCGGGCGTCTCATCTATGTCGGCGCCGGAAGCTCGGGACGTCTGGGAGTTCTCGATGCATCAGAGGCCCCGCCGACCTTCCAGGTCGATCCGGGCAAAGTCGTAGGCCTCATCGCGGGCGGCGATGCGGCCCTGCGCCGCTCCAGCGAGGGAAAAGAGGACGACCCAAAGGGCGCATGGCCGGAGTTGGAGTCGCTCGAACTGACCGGCGACGACGCGGTAATCGGGATCGCCGCCGGCGGCACCACGCCGTATGTCCTCGGAGCGCTGGAGTTTTGCAAGATCAAGCCGGGCGAGGGGGATCGCCCTCTGACGGCGATGCTGGTGTGCGTGAACATCGACCCGCCCCCCCACTGCGATCATTTCATCGTGCTCAAGACCGGGCCCGAGGTGATCACCGGCTCGACGCGGATGAAAGCGGGAACCGCGACCAAGCTCGCGCTCAATACCATTTCGACGACGCTCATGATCCGCGCGGGGCGCGTGTACGAGAACCTGATGGTCGACCTGCGGGCGACCAACGACAAGCTGCGAGATCGAGCGGCGAGGATCATCTCGATGGCGACCGGCGCGGCGCGGGAAGAGGCGTTTTCGCTGCTTTCGGCGGCGGACGGCAGCGTCAAGGCCGCGATCGTGATGCGGAAGCTGGGGGTCGACGCGGCGCGGGCCAATCACCTGCTTGCCCACGCCGGGGGGCGGCTTGACCGCGTGCTTTCCGCGGGATGAACGATCCTTCGATGCCGCGCCTCGACAATGGTCGATGGAGATGACAATGATGCGGGCAACCGATCGGGCGTGTGTGCGAATCGATCGGTGTCGACAGGACGTCAAGGACCAGCGCCATGGGACGGATCCCGATTCAGGCCAGCTCCGCGACCTCGGTCACCATCGAGGGGCGTGAACTCCTCGCGTTCGGCGGGTGCAACTACGTCGGCCTTGCCCACCATCCCGACGTGCGGATGGCGCTGCGCGAATCCGTCGAAGTGCTGGGGCTCTCCACCACAGCCTCGCGCGAGACCACCGGCAACACCACAACCCACGAGGCGCTCGAGCGGGAGCTCGCGGCGTTCATGGGCTTTGAGTCCGCGATCCTGACCCCGGAGGGATACACCGCCAACATGGCGCTGGCCCAGACGCTGACGGAGGAGTTTGCGGTCGCCATCGTCGACGCCCGGAGCCACCGGAGCGTGACGCACGCCCTCACCGCCGCCGGCCTTTCGGTCATCCTTTTCGAGCATCTCAACGCCTCCAAGGCCGCGGAACTGGTGGCGCAGCACTCAGATCGCGGCGTCGTGATCTATACCGATGGCGTGTTCGCCGCCGACGGCTCGGTCGCGCCCGTCGATCGGTTGCTCAGCGCCCTGCCCAGCCACGGCCTGTTGGTGGTCGATGACTGCCACGGCCTGTGCGTGATGGGCCCGGGAGGCCGCGGCACCTGCCGGCACTTCGGCGTTTCCGACGATCGCGTGTGCGTAACAACCACGCTCGGCAAGGGTCTCGGTTGCTATGGCGGCGCGATCCTCGGGCCGAAGAGTCGAATCCAACGAGTTCAGCAGGAGTCGGGCGTCTATCGCGGCACAACGCCGGTCCCGCCGCCGATCGCCCTGGCCGCCAGGGCCGCGCTGCGCGTGCTGGAGCGCGAGCCGTCGCTGATCGATCGTCTTCGGGCCAACACGGACCAGATGCGGGCAGGCCTGATCGCCCTTGGTCTTCCGATCCTTGGCGACCGGGTACCGATCTTCACCTTTGCCCTCGAACCCGAATCCCGCATGGACGTGGTGCAGTCGCGGCTCTTTGACGAGGGGCTGCTGGCGCCGGTGATCGAATACCCCGGCACGGCTCATTCGCGGTTCTTCCGCATCACGGTGACGGCCCACCACTCCCACGCCCAGATCGATCGACTGCTGGCCGCCCTCCGGGGCGCGATGAACCCGTAGTTCAGGACCGGTTCTCGGGCCCCGCCTCCGATCGCTTCACGGGTTTCCCGATCCTGTCGCGCGTCCCTCACCCGGCTCCGCGGCCGATCAACCTGTCGGGGCTTTGCGCCCGTGGGCTTTCCCGCTAAACTCCGGGCGACGCGGATGTGGGCGCGCCCCCGGGAGCCTTGGCTTGGACCCTCTGGCATCAAACGATGTGACCGTGCTGATCGAGGCCGCCGTCGCCGGCGACAAGCACGCCAGCGAGCAATTGCTCCCGCTCGTGTACGAGGAACTGCGTCGCCTCGCTTCCGCCCGTCTGGCCCGCGAGCCGGGCGGCGGCGCCGGCTACACCCTCCAGCCGACCGCGCTCGTTCACGAAGCCTACATGCGTCTGCTCGGACAAACCGCCGGCGGCCGTGAAATCCGCTGGCAAAGCCGGGGGCACTTCTTCGGCGCGGCGGCCCTGGCGATGCGACGCATCCTCGTCGATCGCGCCCGACAGAAAGGCCGCGTCCGCCACGGCGGCGAGGTCAAACGCGCCGCGATCGAGCTCGACGCGCTCGCCGTCGAGCCCGAGGGTGAGGAAATCCTCGATCTCGATGAGGCGCTCAAGAAGCTCGAAAAAACCGACGAACGCAAGTACCGCGTCGTCATGCTCCGCTATTTCGCCGGGCTCTCCATCGAAGATACCGCGTCGGCCTTGGAAATCTCGCCCGCCACCGTCAAGAACGATTGGACCTTCGCCCGCGCATGGCTCCGCCGCTCCATCGCCGAGGATCGCGTCGGCGGCACGGAGGGAACCTCCGCGTGACCCCGGAGCGGCAGGCTCGCGTCGAAGAAATCTTCCTGGCCGCCCTCGAGTTGCCCGCGGGCGATCGCCTCGCGCACGTCGTTACCTGCTGCGCCGGCGATACTGACCTCCGCCGCGAAGTCCTCTCGCTCCTCGAATACCAGGGCGAGATCGACCAGCCCGGCGGCTCGTCGTTCATGGATTCCAAGGCCGCCCCGGGACTCAGCCTGCTCACCCAGATCGGCGCCACCGCGCTCAAGGGCGACGAACTCCTGCTCCCCCCCGACCGTCGCCTGGGCAACTACACGGTGCAGGGCGTGCTGGGCCAAGGCGGCATGGGCGTGGTCTACCTCGCCGAACAGGAGCGCCCGCGCCGAACCGTCGCCCTCAAGGTCATGCGTCGCGGCGTCGGCTCCGATCGTCTCGTGCGCCGCTTCGAGTTCGAGGCCGAACTGCTCGGCAAGCTCCAGCACCCCGGCATCGCCCAGGTCTACGAGGCCGGCACCTTCAAGGACCCGCAGAGCGGCACGCCCCACCCCTACATCGCGATGGAACTGGTCCGCGGCAAGGCGATCACCAAACACGCCGAGGAGCGAAAGCTCGGCACCCGCGAGCGCCTCGCCCTGGCCGCCCAGGTGTGCGACGCGCTCCACCACGCCCACATGTGCGGCGTGATCCATCGAGACCTGAAGCCCGCGAACATCCTCGCGGACGACACGGGCCAGACCAAGATCCTCGATTTCGGCGTGGCCCGCACCACCGACCGCGATGTCGGCGTCACCACCATGCAGACCAGCGTCGGCCAGATCATCGGCACGCTTCCCTACATGAGCCCCGAGCAGATCGCGGGCGACACAAACGACATCGACACCCGCTCCGACGTCTACTCCATGGGCGTCGTGCTCTATGAACTCCTTACCGCCCGGCTCCCGCACGAGTTCCGCGGGCGGTCCCTCCCCGACGCCGCCCGTGTGATCCGGGACGAGGCCCCCCTCCGCCTCAGCACCATCGACCGCACGCTGCGCGGCGACGTCGAGACCATTGTCGGCAAGTCGCTCTCCAAGGAGAAGGATCGACGCTACCAGAGCGCCGCGGAGCTGGCCGCCGACCTCCGCGCCTATCTCGAAGGCCGGCCCATCGCCGCACGCCAGGATTCCGCGCTCTATGTCCTGCGCACCCAGCTCAACCGCTACCGGGGCGCGGTGGCCGCCGCCATCATGTTTCTCTTCGCGCTCATCGGATTTGCGCTCTACGCGAACAACCAGGCCCGGGAGAACGCCATCCTCGCGGAATCCGAGTCATTCGCCAAGAAATCGGCCCAGGACGCCCTCGCCGTCGCCACACGCGAGAAGGACCGCGCCGACAACGCCGCCGCCGGCCTCCGCACCCAGCTCGCCTACAGCAACATCGAACGAGGCCGCCTGCTCGGCGTCTCAGGAAATCTCGCCGGCGCCGAAGCCCTCCTCTGGCCCGAGCATCTGCGCTCGCTGGATTCGCGCCAGACCTTCTACGCCCTGTGGGAGCTGTACTCCAACGCCCGCTGCCTGGCGACGATCGAGCCCGAGACCGGCACCATCGTCCGCAGCGCCCTGCACCCCGGCGGCCAATTCCTCGCCGCCAGCGGGAGCGAGCCCGCCGCCACTGTCTGGGACACCTCAACCCTCGAACGCATCGCGGAGATCAAGGGCGCCGGCGGCGTAACGCAAGCGCTTGCCTTTCATCCCGACGGACGCCTGGCGCTCGGCGACAACAAGGGACGCCTTTGGATCACACACCCCGCGGGCGCCGAGGCACCCATCGTGCTTCGCGCCGAGGGAAGCGCCTTCACCGATATGGTGTTCAACCGCGACGGCGACCGCTTGCTCACCTCCTGCGCCGACGGCTCGCTCCTGCTCTTCGATTCGCGCGCCGGCGCCATGGAATCGCCCGAAGGCAAGAAGCCCATCGCCTCGCTCCCGCCCACCAACGCGGTGCGCGTCGTCCGCATCCGCGGCATCGCCGCCAACCCCGTGGCTCGCGAGTTCGCCATCGGCTCGGGCGACCAGCGCGTCCGCATCGTCTCGGCCGACACCTTGGAGACTCTCCGCGAATTTCCGGTTCCAGACGAGCCCAGCCCACGCCTCGATTTCAACCGCGACGGGTCCATCCTGGGCGTTTCGGGCCTGGCCCGCCTCAGCCGCTTCTACGACCCCAAGACCGGCGCGCTGCTCGCCACCCTCGACGCGCCCAACGGCACGGTCAACGACGGTCGTTTCACCTCCGACGGGAAGCGATTCCTCACCATCGGCTGGTGGTACCTTCAGGTCTGGGATGTCGAGACACGCCGCATCGAGGCCGAGTATTCCCTCTCCGCAGGCGCCCGGGATCTCCAGATCTCCCCCGACGGAAGCACCGCCTGGACCAACCTCGCCATGGTGCTCCGCGCCTGGGACCTCGACCCGTTGTCCGGCCGCTCCCGCATCGAGGTCGCTGACAGGGCGCGAACCCTCGCTCGCTTTCTGCCCGACTCCAAGCTCATCTCCGGCGACCAGGACGGCGGCGTGCGCTTGCTCTCGGACCCCGAGGGCAACGTGATCTCCACCCTCGGCCGCGCCCCGCGCCGCATCCGTTCCATCTCCATCTCACCAACCGCGCCCCTCGCCGCCGCCGCCTCCGCCGACGGCTGGCTCCTCTTCCTCGACCTCGAACGCCGCCGCACCATCGCCGAGTTCCCCCGCTTTCACATGGTCACCAACGACGGAATCGGCTTCTCGCCCGACGGCTCGCGCATCGTCCTTTCCGCGATCGACTACACCTTCAAGGTCGTCGATTTCCCGAGCGGCAAGGTCGCCTTCAGCATCCCCTCCGATCGTTTCGAGCCCCTCGCCGCCGCCTACAGCCCCGACGGATCGCTCATCGCCACCTCCACGCGCCGAAATCTTGTCTGTCTCTACGACGCCGCCACCGGCAAACTCGTCCGCGAGTGCGAAACACCCAACAGCTCATGCCCCTGGACCATCCGCTTCACCGCCGACGGCACCAAAGTCCTCAGCGGCAACTGGAACCGCGCGATCTACGTCTGGGACGTCGCCACCGGGAAACTCATCCGTCGCCTCGAAGGGCATCGCGGCCTGGTCACCGCCATCGCCTTCCGACCGCGCGAGCCCGACATCCTCGCCTCGGCCGGCGCCGACGGCCGAATCATGCTCTGGGACATCTCCCTCCCGCAGAACACCCCCGTGCTCACCCTCGACGCCCTCGACGGCTGGGAAGCCTGGGCCATGGACTTCGACAAGGCCGGTCGCCGCCTCGCCGCCACCAATTCTGTCGGCACTACCGTCATCTGGGACCTGCGCCACTTCAACCGGCACATTGGCGGCAACATGCTCGGCCAGCTCCGCCTCCACCGCGCATCGCTGGGCGATCAATTCAACGAATCGGACGCGCTCGAACAGCGCACGCTGCTTCTCTCACGAGGCAAGCGCCCGCCGTCGCCGCCCGCCAGATAACCGCCCCCCAACGGAGATCACGCCGCCAGGGCCGCCTTGCCCTCGCGCTTCCCGACGAGCACGAACACGACCACCGCGATCGCCGCAAGCCCGCCGATCACGACCCAAGGAGAAACACCCATGACCTCCGGGAACGTGATCTTGCCGTACTTGGCGATTGGTTCAATCGATCGCGCGATCGCGGGATAGGCCTCGGCGTACACCGCCGCTCCGATCAGCGCGCCCAGCACCCCGACGATCGCGTCGCGCGAGCCCTGCCCGATCGCGGCCAGCGCCGTGCCCGGGCAGTAGCCAAGCAGCACCATGCCCACGCCGAAGATGAGCCCGCCGCCGGCGTTCATCGCGAGTTCCGCGGGCTTGACCGAAAGCCCCTTGATGAGCCCCATTTGCAGCATGGCGTAGATGCCGATCGAGCCCACCACGATCGCCGTCAGCATCGTCTTGAGGACCGTGAAATCCTTGAAGCGGAACTGGTTGACGATCACGTTGTAGCGCGTGACGCCGCCCTTCTGGAGCAGAAACCCGAAGACGAGCCCCGTCGCCGCGCCCATCGCCAGCGTCTTTGGATCGGCAAAGAACGGACTAAGCATTCGACACCTCCCCGCGTCCGCCCCGACCGAACAGCAGCAACGCCGTCCCCACTCCGCTGGCGAACATCGCGCCGAAGAACACCCAGCTCGATACCGCCAGTTGCAGCCCGCCCGAAATGCCATGCCCGCTCGTGCAACCGCCCGCCATGCGCGCTCCGAAGAGCAGGATCGCCCCGCCCACAAACGCCGCGGCATACCGCTTGGCCACCGATGGACCAAACCGCTCCCGCCACAGCGACGGCACGCTCTCGCCCTTCAGCGATCCCCCAAGCCACGCCGCCAGCATCGCGCCGATCACCAGCGCCACGTCCAACGCCATCTGCCAGTCGAAGATCGGCTTGAACGCCTTGGCGCCGTCCGCGGCCTTGGAGCCGTACTCCTTGAGGAAATACGCGTTCTGCTCCACATGCTCCGACGCGATGGTGCAAAGTCCCGCCTCCGCCGCCCCGACAAACGACGTGCTGGTCCCAAGCGCCTTTCCCATGAAGTAAAACGTCGCCCAACTGAGCACACCGATCCCGATCCCCACGACATAGGGTGACCAGCGTGGGCTCTTCAGCGCATTCGCCATGAGTCGCTCCTTCGCCAGCGCACCACGCGCCGGACTCCATCTTGGAGGCGGCGTTTCACCGCCGGGTTCCCTTGAATCTCCGACATCGGGACCCACGACCTCCGTCGCGCCGGGCCCGCCGCCACAACGACAACAACCCCGTTTCCGCCGGGGTTGTCATCGGAGAGATTCAGAGAGATTCCGATCGGAGAGAGTGGCCGACCGGGAGAGACTCGAACCAGAGAGCCGCGTGCCTCAGGCCCGGCGACGACGGGCCACGACCAGCCCGCCAAGGCCGAGCAGGGCCGCCGCGCCCGGCGTGGGGATCTTGTCGACGTGCCCGCCGATGTCCGGCACGATCAGGCCCGAGATCGCGCCGCCGAGGTCCTGCACCACGAAGTCCAGCGTATTGATCGTCGGAAGGAAGCCGGTGTTCGCAAAGAAGGGCGCCGGCGCGTTGTACCCGCCGCAGTTGGCGATCAGATTGCCGTTGAGGAAGACCTGCCCCGAGTCGTCCGCCGCCGACGCGCCGAACAGCACCGCGGTGCTCGGGTTGTAGCCCGTGAGGTTGAACGTGAGGCGGAAGGTGACCGTCGCTCCGGCGTTCACGTTGCCGGTGGCATTGTCATAGATCCACCGGGCCGAACTGGTGTTTGGGAACCAGACCCACGGGATGTTGGCCTGGTTGATGACGGTGCCCTGCGGGTTGCTGTTGTAGAAGGTGTTGTTGCTGGAAAGAACCGAATAGAACAGGTCCGAAGCGCCGTCGCCCAGCGTGCCGCCAGAGCCGTTCGACCCGGTCGGGTACAGGCCCGGGATGTTGGCCGCGCCGGCGGCGGCGGCAAGGGTGAGGCAAGCAAGGCCGACGATCAGGGTGGAACGGGTCATGGTCTTCTGCTCCTTCGTGTGTTCGTGCGGTGGATCGCGTTTCGTGTGCGGTGCCGGACGACATGTCCGCACCGAACAAGCGACGCTCTCCCTCGCAACTCACGCACGCGGAGGGAAAAAAAACGAGGACTCGTGGGCCTCATGCAAGCCTCTCTCTCGCCCAGGAACACGACGTATTGATGCTCGTCGATGTCCTTCCAACTCGTTGCCTATACTCCTGCATTGCCGGGGGCCCCGGATCGTTCACGCGTGTATTGACGCCCGACCGATCCATAAATGGAGCTTCGCGGCAAGAACGCCGCCCGCACGTTGCGGGAAGAGCGTCTGTCGCACGGCCGGCTCTCGCATCTGGCCCCGAACCCGCCACGAAGGCGATCGGGATCCAGCACCAAAATCGCGAGGTTCGTCCCATACTTCGGCCCGCCGCGGTCTTCGCGTCGGCCGGGAAGGTTCACGCTTTGTCTATGCAGATTCCGTCCTCGTCCGCACCGTCCTCTTCCCCCTCCATCACAACGTTCGCCGCCCTCAAACTCGCCGAGCCCATCATGCGGGCGCTCGCCGACGAGGGTTATTCGACCCCGACGCCGATCCAGGCCCAGGCGATCCCGCTCGTGCTCGCCGGACGCGACGTGCTCGGCTGCGCCCAGACCGGCACAGGCAAAACCGCCGCGTTCGCGCTGCCCATCATCCATCGCCTGCTCGAATCGCCCGCGCCGATGGCCACCTCGCACATCAAGAAGGCGCGAGTACTCGTCCTTTCCCCAACCCGCGAGCTCGCCACGCAGATCGCCGACAGCTTCAAGACCTACGGCAAACACACCCGCCTCTCCGGCGCCGTGATCTACGGCGGCGTCAGCCAACGAATGCAGGAGCGCTCGCTCCAGCGCGGCGTCGACGTCATCGTCGCCACGCCCGGCCGACTCATCGACCTCACCGAGCAGGGCCTCATCGACTACAGCGGCATCACGACCTTCGTGCTCGACGAGGCCGATCGCATGCTCGACATGGGCTTCATCAACCCCATCCGCCAGATCGCCGGCCACATCAAAGGCGAGCGCCAGACCCTGCTCTTCAGCGCCACCATGCCGCGCGAGATCGAAAAGCTCGCCGCCAGCCTGCTCCGAAACCCCACCCGCGTCGCGGTCACGCCCGTCGCATCCGCGGCCCCCATGATCGAGCAGTCCGTCTACTACATCGGCCAATTCCAGAAGCAGTCGCTCCTGGAAAACCTCGTCTCCGACTCCGCCGTCCGCCGCGCCGTGGTCTTCACCCGCACCAAGCACGGCGCGGACCGCGTCTGTAAAAAGCTCGCGCAGGCGGGCGTCGACGCCGTCGCCATCCACGGCAACAAGAACCAGAGCCAGCGCCAGCGCAGCCTTGATAGCTTCCGCTCGGGCCGACATCGCGTCCTCGTCGCGACCGACGTGGCAGCTCGCGGCCTGGACGTCGACGGCATCACGCACGTCTTCAACTTCGACCTGCCCATGGAGCCCGAGGCCTACGTGCATCGCATCGGACGCACCGGGCGCGCCGGCGCGACCGGCATCGCGGTCGCCTTCTGCGATCCCGCCGAACGCCGTCTCCTCCGCGCCATCGAGCGCACCACCGGCAAGCCCATCAAGACCAGCGACTTCCCCGCCAACTTCGCGCCCAGCGCAGACTCTCGACCCGAACACCCCAACGCCACCGATCGCGACATGCTCCGCGAGATGAACCTCGACTACCGGCGCGATTCCCGCAGCACTCGCGATCGTCGCCCTTCCAAGCCCCACCTCGCGTCCAAGCCGACGCACACTCAGTCGCGTCCGACGCCCGACTCCATGCCCGCCCAGACCACGCCGCCCCCGCACAATCACCGCCCCGCAAAGCCCCACCATCCACACGCCGCGCCGCACAAGCCCAAGGCGCGCGTTGGCCACACGGGCGGCAAGGCGTACGCGCCCAAGGCCGCGCCGGCCCAGGCCGATT
>JABWBC010000162.1 GCA_013360695.1 Phycisphaerales bacterium | reverse complement strand
CGTCGCCGCCGACTACACGCTCGCCGACGTGGCGCTGGCGACGGCGTATGAAGAAACGGGCGACGTCGCCTCCGCCGCGGCGCGCTGGCGCGCCATCGCCAAGGACATTCCCCTGTCGCCCGACGCCGGGTGGGCCCGCGCGCGACTGACGGCGCTCACTGGCCACGCCGAGACCGACCAAGGGTCCGCCGCGAAGGTCCGCAAGGCCGCCGCGCTCGTGCCCGCGTGGGTCGATGAACTGGCCGCCAACCCCAAGAGATTTCTTTCCTTGCGCGCCGAGTTGGTGAATCCAGAGGCGGGGCGATTGGACCCCGTGCGTATCCGCGTCATTATTCGGAACGAGGCGCCCGTGCCCCTGGGCATCGGGCCCGGTCGGACGATCGGTCCGACGGTCGTGGTCGACGGCAAGGCCGAGGCTCATGTCGAGCAGTTGTTCGGCGCGCTTGGCGCGGAGTATTTCGATCTGACCCGCCGCTTCAGCCTGGCGCCGATGCAGCAGATCGAGGTCGAGGAGTGGGCCGAAGCCGGCTTCATCGGCTGGATGATCGAATCCGCCGCCAATCGAACGATCCGCGAGCGCTGGCGCGTGCTCTACGGCTTCGTGCAGAACCAGGAAGGCGTGCCCGTGCCCGGGCCGCTCGGTCTGACCTCGGAGACGCGATCGATCGCGCGGGCGGCCCTCCCCGAGGCGTTGCTCGAGGCCGACGCGCTCGCGGAGCGCGTGAAGCGCGCGCCGGACAACGAACTCGTTGCCGCCCTGGTTGCCGTGCGGGCGCGACTGCTGGTCCGCGATGATCCCGATCCGGTCTTGATCGATCCCAAGTTCCGCGGCGTGGATGCGCCCAAGCCGCCCGTCCGCCCCGCGAAGTCCGAACTCCCGCCCCAGGCCCGCGCCGTGATCGCCGCGGCGTGTGCCGAGCGCTACGCCGCCTCTTCGCGTGAAGCGCGCCTCCTTATGGCCGCTTCGCTTCCCCACGAGCTTCAGTGCGCGGAGATGAGAGATTTCGACGCGCTGGCACGCCAGGAAAGAGACCCCGGCGTGGCGGCGGTCGTGATCCTCACACGCGTGCGCGACGCCGCTGACCCCATGCTGGAATGGGCCAAGGGGACGGGCGATGCGAAGCTCGCCGCCGTCGCCACCGCCCGCTCGGGCGCGATCGACGCCGGCGCTCGCATCATCGCCAACGCCGGCCCCGGTCTCTACGGCATCATCACGGGCGTGGTCGCCAATCAGCCCGCCAATCAGCCCGCGAATCCGGCGGACGGCCAGCCCGGAGCTCCGCCGGTCAATCCTCCCGTCACGCCCCCGGGCTCCCCGCCCGCCAATCAGCCCGCAGGCAACAAGTGAACGCCGAAACGCCGACTTCGCCGCCTCGCGAACCAACCCCGCGTCGCTGGCGCGGCGCGTTCATGTTCACGATCGGCGCCGCGCTGGTCATCGCCGCCGTCGTCTCGGTTGCTCGACAGGGCGCGGGCCTCACCGGCGTGGTTGATGCGCTCCGTGCGTCCTCGCCCGGGCTCGTCGTGCTCCTGATCGCCCTTCCGTTCCTGAACTGGCTCTGCAGCGCCGCCTCGTTTCACGTGCTCACCAACCGCTACGGCAAGGTCGGCGCGGTCGAGATGGGCGCGGTCATCGCCTCGGCGTGGCTCCTCAACTATCTCCCGATGCGCCCGGGCCTGATCGGCCGCGTTGCCTATCACAAGAAAGTCAACGGAATCCCCATCGCCGCGTCGGTCCAGGCGCTCGCGTATTCCATCGGCCTCTCGGGCTTCGCCATCGTCGTGATGATCGCGCTGCTCCTCTTGCTCGGCGGGCAATCCAGCGCCGCCGGCGCAACACCCGGTTCGCGCACGTGGTTCGCGCTCAGCATCCCCGCCGTTCTTGGCATCGCCGCCAGTCTCTGGCTCCGCGCCCGCGCCTCGCCCTCCTGGCGATTCATCTCGGCCGGAGTCTTCAAGTTCGCCGACGTGCTCGTCTGGGCGGTGCGCTACTGGGCGTGCTTTGCGGTCGTGGGCGTCGAGCTTTCGCCGACCCAGGCCGCCGGCATTGCCGCGGTTACGCAACTGGTTCTGCTGATCCCGCTGGCGGGCAACGGCCTTGGGCTGCGCGAGTGGGTCGTGGGCTTGGTTGCGTCATCGCTCCCCACATGGTTCGCGGGAGCGGCGACAGCCCCGACGCGCGTGGAGGGCCTCTCCGCGGACCTCGTCAATCGCGCCTCCGAGCTTTTCGCCGCGCTTCTGGTCGGAGTGTGGGGAACGATGGTGGTGGCCCGCAAAGCGGCGGGCGAAAGGAAGCAACCGTGACCACGCGCACCCTCTTCTGTGCTCCCCGCGCGATCCAGAACGCCACGATCGCGCTCGTCGCTGTCGTCTCGCTCCACGCGCACGCGCAGAACCCGGCGCCCGCGCCGACAACCGACAACAAGCCCGCCGAGCGCAAGGTGATTGAAAGCAAGCGCGAGCCCATCAACCTCGTCAAGAGCGCGCTGGTGATCGGCGACGTCGGCAAGTCGGCACGCCGCCCGTTCAACACCGACGCCGTCAACTACGCGATCGTCACCGGCGCGTGGAAATCCCCCGCCGCGGGGAGAGAGATCTCCAACCCCGAAGGGCAGGCCCGCGCCTGGGAGCAAGCCGCCGCCGCCGACGACGGTACGCTGCGCCACAGCGCGCTCCGCGGGGGGTACGCGCTCGCGACGTTGTCGAGTGATTCCCAGCGCGTGATGATCCTCTCCGCCAGCGCTCACGCCGCGGTGCTCGTTAACGGCGAGCCGCGCATGGGCGATCCTTACGCGCTCGGATACTCGCGCCTCCCCGTGCTCATCAAGAAGGGCGACAACGAGTTCCTGTTCTCGTGCGGGCGCGGCGAGCTTCGCGCCGCGTTGAGCGAGCCCGCCAACTACATCTCGCTCGACGCCGCCGACCTCACGCTTCCCGACCTGGTGATCGGCGCCGATGCCCCGGCGATGGGCGCGATCATCGTCAGCAACAACACCGAGAGCCCTCTTGAAAACCTTCAGATCGAGGCGAGACTCGACGGCGCGGTCGAGTTTACCGAACTCCCACCAATGCTCCCGGTCAGCACACGCAAGGTCGCGTTCCGTGTGCCGCACGCCACCATCAAGGAGCCGGGCGAGCAGACGCTCAGGCTCACGCTCATCGGTTCGACCGGCAAGCCCGCGCACGACATCGATCTCAAGGTCAACGCCCGCCGCGCCGGCGACCGACGGAAGTCGACCTACGTCAGCGACATCGACGGGAGCGTGCAGTACGTCGCGCTGAACCCCGCGACCAACGTCGACGCCCGCGCCCTCATCCTCAGCCTGCACGGCGCCAGCGTGGAGGGCGCGGGGCAGGCCGCGTGCTATCCATCGCTCGACTGGGCCCACGTCGCCGCGCCGACGAACCGCCGTCCGTACGGCTTTGACTGGGAAGACTGGGGCATGCTCGACGGGCTGGAGGCGCTCGACGCCGCGCTCGCCGAGTTCCCCGCCGTGGATCCCGCACGTATGCACGTGACCGGGCACTCGATGGGTGGGCATGGAACGTGGGTCTTCGGAACCATGTTCCCGGGCCAGTTCGCGACCGCGTCTCCCAGCGCCGGCTGGGCCAGCTTCTTCAGCTACGCCGGAGCGCCGCGCCCCGAGGAAACCGCCGGCCCGCTCTCCATGCTCCGCCGCGCCACCAACGTCTACGACACCATCGCGCGCATGAACAACCTCACCACGCTCGGCGTGTACATCCTGCACGGCGACGCCGATGACAACGTGCCCGTCAGCGAGGCCCGCGATTGGCGCGAACGCCTCGCCAAGTTCCACACCGACTTTGCATACTACGAGCGCGCCGGCGCCGGGCACTGGTGGGGCAACGAGTGCGTCGCCTGGCCGCAGTTGCTCGACTTCCAGAAGAACCGCGCCCGCCCCGAAACCGAGAAGCACATCTCGCTCACGCTCCCGTCCGCGTGGCTCTTCAAGGGCTACGCGTGGCTCCGCGGGTTTGAGCAAGAGCGAGTCATGGAACTCTCCACCCTCTTGCTCGACCTTGACGACAAGGCCCACACGCTCAAGGGCACGGCCGCCAACGTCTCCCGCTTCACGATCAGCGCCCGCCCGCTCGCCGGCGCGACCCTCTCGCTCGAAATCGACTCCCTCAAGGGCGAAGTGACGATCCCCTCGGGGAGCGACCAGCTCGTGGTGTTCGAGCGCGGCGCCGATGCCTGGAAAGCAAGCGTCGTCGATGCCAAGTCCGCGCCCACCGCTCGCCCCGTGGGCATGAAGCAGGCGCTCGCCGATCACGTCGTGCTCGTGTACACCACGCGCGGCACGCCCGAAGAAAACGCCTGGTCCCTTGCCAAGGCACGCTTCGACGCCGAGCAGTGGTGGTACCGCGGCAACGGCCAGTTCGACATCGTCTCCGATCAGGTCGACCCCAAGACCCTCGCCGGCCGCTCCGTTGTGCTCTATGGCAACGCCGACACCAACGCGCTCTGGCCCGCGCTTATGAAGGACTCGCCCGTCACGTTCAGGCGCGCCGAGATCACGGTGGGCACACACCACGTCTCGCGCGACGACCTTGCCGCCATCGTCACGCGCCCAAACCCCATGGGAGGCACGGTCGTGGCGATCGGCGGCACGGGAATCAACGGTCTCCGGGCGATCACCCGCTGGCCGCTCTTCGTGTCCGGCGTCGGTTATCCCGACCTCCTGATCGCCGGCGCGGATTCGTGGCAAAAGGGCGCGGGCGCCCTGCTCGCCGCGGGTTATTTCGCGCCGGACTGGTCCTTGGATGACGCTCAGATCGCCTGGCGCGAATAGTCCGAGGAATCCGATTGCACGAACGGGCACCGACAGCCGATGCAACTGCATCCGGCGTGGGTCCGCGTGCGCATACGTCAATGGGATCGGCCCTCTTCGTTCGGCCGACGGGTGAACCGCGATGGTCAACAAGATCGAACAAGACCATCAACGCTTCCGACAGATCGTCCGCGGCAAAATCCGCAAGGACCTGCGCAAGTTCCTCTCACGCGGCGAGCTCATCGGCCGCGAAGGCCAGCGCTACGTCTCCATCCCCGTCCACGACATCGACATCCCCACCTTCCGCTACGGAGACAACTCAGGCGGCGTGGGCATGGGCGAGGGCGAGGAGGGCCAGGGCGTCGGTCAGGGCAAGAACGGCCAGGGCGGCGAGCAGGAAGGACAGCACCTCCTCGAGGTCGATGTCTCCCTCGAAGAACTCGCCGACATCCTCGCCGACGAACTCAAGCTCCCGCGCATCCAGCCGCGCGGTCAGCACAACATCACGACCATCCGCGACAAGTACACCGGCATCCGCCCGACCGGGCCCGCGAGCCTACGCCACTTCAAGCGCACCTACCGCGAGGCGCTCCGCCGCCAGCTCTCGATGGGCGTCTACGACCCAGACAACCCGATCATCATCCCGATCAAGAGCGACCTGCGCTTCCGCAGTTGGAACGAGGTCAAGAAGCCCCAGAGCAACGCCTGCATCGTCTACATGATGGACGTCTCGGGCTCCATGGGCGACGAGCAGAAAGAACTCGTCCGTCTCGAAGCCTTCTGGATCGACACCTGGCTCCGAAGAAACTATGAGGGAATCGAGAGCCGCTACATCGTCCACGACGTCCGCGCCGGAGAGGTCGACAAGAAGACCTTCTTCTCCGTGAAGGAGGACGGCGGAACCCGCATCAGCTCCGCCTACCAGTGCTGCAAGGAACTCCTCTCCCAGCACTACGACCCCAGCGATTGGAACATCTACCTCTTCCACTTCTCCGACGGCGACAACAGCTCCGACGCCGATAATCGCCTGTGCGTCAAGCTCGTCGAGGAGCAGCTCCTCCCCATGTGCAACATGTTCGGCTACTGCCAAGTCACCTCGTCGTACGGCTCGGGTTCCTTCCTCGGTGTGCTCCAGGAGGCCTTCCCCGGCGGGGCCGCCGACGAGCTCGGCCCCAAGGTCGTTACCAGCAAGGTCAATGGACGTGACGATCTCTTGGAGAGCCTGCGCACGTTCTTCAAGAACGGGCGGTAGCCCTGTTTTTCAGCGGTTTGCATCCGCGCCGCTCAATTTTCCGAGTACAGTGAAGCCGCCGCGCGGGTGTCCGCACGTGTTGATGATCCGCCACGAGTCCGCCACGAGCGTGCGCGTGAATCCGCTCTTCATCCAGCCGCCGCATCCAGCCACTCCATCGAGTTGAGGTCAGCCGCGTGTTCCTGTTCGTCATCTATGCCGCGCTCTTCTGGTGGTTGTCGGTCAAGCACCGAAGGACGTGGACCGGCTTCCTCTGGGCCATCGGCGGGTTCCTCGGCCTGTGCCTCGTCGGCTACATCCACTACCGCATGGACGTCTGGACCAACCACCGCATCTATCTCCCGGTGCTCCAGACGATCCTGTATCCCTACGCCGCTCTCGTGCTCATCGTCTCTCTCTTCCTCGCGTCGCTCCCGCCCAAGTTCCGCGGCATCGCGTGCCGTCAGTGCGGCTACGACCTCACGGGTCTCGAGGTCGCGTGCCCGCGCTGCCCCGAATGCGGACGCCAGCACGCAGTCGTCTCCGCACGCCCGCTCGCGTGCGTCGTGTGCAGCGCCGACATGAAGCAGCTCTCCTCGCACGAGCCCGCGTGCCCCGATTGCCGCACGTACCACCTCGTGATCGGCCCGCGCCCCGCGCACGGCTTTGTCGAGACCGCCGACCGCGGCACGCTGGTTGAGCCTCGCGTCGCGGGCCGAACAGCTCACTCGCACACCAACCATGGCAACCACTCCCCGCCGGCTTGTGTGCCGCACGCGGGGCCGACGCACGCTCTTCATCCGTGCGAGCTTGCAACGCATGCCAAGTCATCGTCGTCCCGGCGCGATCATCGGACCCGCGCCGCGGTCGGCGGCACGCCGGGCTGGTAGTCTCCGCGCATGAGCGACGCCTGCCTTCCCCCGAACCAGCCGCCGATGATTCCCTACCACGCCGTCGATCCAGGCCTGCCCATCGATGCAGCGGCGCGGCGCTTCTACGAGTTCATGAAGCAGCGCCGCAACGTGCGCATGTTCAGCGACCGTTCCGTGCCGTTCGAGACCATCGAGTGGATCATCCGCGCCGCGGGCAGCGCGCCCTCCGGCGCGAATAAGCAGCCGTGGCGCTTTGTCGTCGTGGGTGACCCGGGCGTGAAGAAGCAAATCCGCGAAGCCGCCGAGGCCGAGGAGCGCGAGTTCTATCACCGCCGCGCTACGCCGCAGTGGCTCAAGGATCTCGCCCCGCTCGGAACCGACGACAACAAGGGCTACCTGGAGGTTGCGCCGTGGCTCATCGTGATGTTCCGGCTCGCCAAGGACGATCCCGACGAGCACGGCGAGCACGGGCAGGTGTATTACCCCGTCGAATCGGCGGGCATCGCGGCGGGCTTTCTGCTGGCCGCCGTGCACCACGCCGGCCTCGTCGCGCTCACGCACACCCCGAGCCCGATGGGATTCCTATCCAAGCTGCTCGCGCGCCCCGATCACGAAAGACCGTTCCTCCTGATCCCAGTTGGCTACCCCGCGGAAAATTGCGTGGTGCCCGACATCACGCGTAAGCCCCTCGACAAAATCATGGTGCGGATTTAGAAGACCCAGTTGCCGGGTGATTCGTAACCGGGCAATTTGCCCATGGACAGTCCCGGTCCACCCGAACGAGTTTCGCATGAGGATGCGTTCGAGGCCCGATGCCCCGCGCCTAACCTCTCACAGCCCGATACAACCCGCCCACAACCAGCACCAGCACCGGCAATCCCGCCACGATCACCCAGCGGATCATCGACAGCCGCTCCGGCGCGATCGCCCCGATGAGCGCGATCGACGCCGCTTCCGGGCTCTGCGCGATCAACTCATCCTGCCCAGCCAGCCACAGTACCGACGACTCAAACAGCTCGATGTTCCCCGGGTTCGCGTCGATCACCCGCCCATCGACCTCCGCGCGCCGCTGCGTCACCTGGTCGATGAACCAGCTGTTCGACCCGACCACCACCAGCCGTTGAGGCGTGCCGCGCGGCCCTGGTATTTCCGCGGCCGCCGCCACCATCCACGGCCCGCCGCGGACGTCGCGATTCGCGTCGAACACCGGCAAGTCCGGGCTCGCGCCGCGCTGCGCCCGCGGCGTCTGCCACAAACGCACCCACTGCGACTCGCCCCAGGTTGACGCATCGTCCGCGATCGTCGCAAGGGCCGTGACCCGCAAGCCCTCCCGGCCCGGCGCACCCTCCGCGCCCTTGGCCTTCAGCGGAATGGGCCACGGCACGAGCGCCGGCAATCCCCGCACGGCGCGCAAGATCGGATGCGATCCCTCGCCCGCCACCACCGACTGATCCGTCTCGACGCTCCGCCCCTGCGCCGATATCTGCTCCCTGAGCAGCGGCTTGCCCGAATCCGCCGACAACCCGAATCGCTCCAGCACCGACACCGTCGGGTCCGGCTGCCCATACGTCGCGATCACCGACGGGTTGATCGAGATGAGCAACGGTTTCCCCGCGTCCGCCAGCGCCGTGAGCGCCGCGCCCAGTTTGGCGGCACGCTCCGGGCCCGGGAGCTGCCCCG
>JABWBC010000021.1 GCA_013360695.1 Phycisphaerales bacterium | reverse complement strand
AGACCGATGCCGGCCAGGGCGGCGAAGCGGGCGGCCCGCGTCGCAGCCGTCGCGCCCAGTTCCGTCGCGACGAGCAGGACGCCGCCAAGGAAGCGCCGCGCGGCAACGACGCACCGACCCCCAGCAACGCCTGACCTGTCCGGTGCCGCGAGTGATTGAGGAATGAACCAGCGCGGCGTGTCGGCACGGCCGGCATCGTCCGCATTTCGTCCCAGCATGGCGGGCCCACCGCCCGCGTGGAGTGAGCAATGGCCGAGATCAATTCCAAGGACGTGATGAAGCTCCGCAATCAGACGGGGCTCCCGATGATGGCGTGCAAAGCGGCGCTGGAGAAATCCGGCGGCGACTTCGAGAAGGCCGAAGAGCTCCTCCGCAAGGAGCTCAAGGGCAAGATGGACACGCGGACGGACCGGGCCGCGGGCGAAGGTCGCGTGGCGATCGCGCTCAGTGCCGATCGATCCGCTGCGGCGCTGGTTGAGGTCCGTGCCGAGACGGACTTCACCGCCAAAAGCGAGAAGTTCGACGCGATGATGAAGAAGGTGGTTGGCGAGGTGCTGGCGGGCAACGCCGGCGTCGCCGCCGCCACTCCTTCGATCACCGGCGCGGTCGACGAGGTCCGCATCTCGACGGGCGAGAACTGCTCGTTCGCTCGCGGCGAGAAGCTCGTGGGCGCTCCTGGCGCGTTCGCGTTCTACGTCCACCACGACGGCAAGACCGCGTCGCTGGTACAGGCCAAGGCCGCTCTGGATGAGGTGGTGCTGAAGGACGTGTGCATGCACGTCGTCGCGGCCGTCCCGCGCCCGCAGGGCCTCTCCGCGGCGGAAGTGCCGGCGGCGATCGTCGAGAAGGAGCGGAAGTTCCGCATCGAGCAGGCCATGGAGTCGGGCAAGCCCAAGGAGATCGCGGAGAAGATGGTCGAGGGCGGCATGCGGAAGTTCTTCGAGGAGATTGCGCTGCTCGAGCAGCCCTTCGTGAAGGACCCGTCGAAGAAGATCAAGGACATCGTGGGCGGCGCGGACAAGCTGGTCGCGTTCCGACGCTGGGCCGTCGGCGAGGGCGCCTGAGCCGATACTGATTCACGATCGCTCCAAAGGCTCGGGGTTCCGGGCCTTTTTTCATGGGAGTTCGGGACCAACCGGTCCGCGGAAGCCACGCAACGTCGATCCGATTGCGATTACTCCTTCCACGCCTGCCCCGTCCATGACTCGAAGATGCGTCTCTGCTCTGGGGATGGCTCACCCACGCGACGGACACGCCAGGATCCGCCCTTGGCCTCTTGGAGCGCCACCGAAACACGGCGGAGGACGTTCATTCGAAAGTAGGTCAGCTCGACCGTCGCCCCCGCGACGAGCTCGTTCATGCGGGACGCGGCCTCGCCGCCACGGACGCGTCGATCGTTGAGCGCGACGATGATGTCGCCAACGAGCAGCCCGGCCTTGGCCGCGGCGCTACCCGATTCGATCGACGAGACGCGGGCGCCGCCATCGGCATCTTCGAAGGCTGCCCCGATGGTGCGACGCGCGGGCACCTCGGATAGAGAGACCTCGAGCCCCGCGGCCCGGAGCGCCGATTCATAGTCAACCGGGTCGGTTCGCGCGACGTGACGATCGAAGAACCACGAGAGATCAACGCCCGCGGCCCGGTTCGCGGCCTCACGAAAATCACGCGAGGTGAACGCGGGCCCGGAGAGCGGGAACTTTTCGAAGAGCTCTCGCATCACGTTGTCGAGGCTGCGCTCGCCCGACGACGCGTTGCGGATGAGCATGTCGAGAACGAGGCTGAGCTGCGCCCCCTTGTCGTAGAAGGAGACGGTGGTGTTTGCGTGGTCGGGGCTGGGGCGGTTGAACTTGATCCACGCGTCGAAGCTCGATTCCTCGGCGCTCTGCACGCTCGAACCGATCCTCTTGCGATCGCCGTCGACCAATCCACCGATATCCCCGAGGAAATGGTCGAGCGTGATCAGGCCGGCCCGGACGAGCGCGACATTCTCGTAGTATGTCGTCGCGCCCTCGGCGACCCAAAGGAGTTCGGTGTAGTTCTCACGCTGGTAGTCGTAGGGCTTTATTCCGGCGGGGCGCAGCTGCTTGACATTCCAGGTGTGGAACATCTCGTGGGAAATGAGGGTGAGGAAGCTGCGGTAGCGGGACTCCTCCTCGAACGCCGCGGGAGAGCAGCCAACGATGGTTGAGTTGAGGTGCTCGGTGCCGCCGCCGCCACCCTGATAGCAATGGACGAGAAAGACGTACCGCGTGTAGGGAAGCGAGCCGAAGATGTCGCGCTGGGCGCGGATGATCTTGGTGAAATCCTCGGAGAGCTTCTTCTCGTCAAAGAGCTTGCCGCGCCGGGACGGCTTATCGCCCGGCGCGACGCCCCCCCACCACACGGCAATCTGGTGCGGCGTGCCGTCAACGTCGAAGTCGATCAGATCGTGAAAGCCGGCCTCGATCGGCGAATCGACGAGGATGTCGTAGTCCCGCGCGACGATCGCCGACGCATCGCCCGGATCGCGCTCGAGCCCGGTCGCGATCCTCCAGCCCTCGGGCATGATCAGGCGAACAACCAGCGGCTCTTGTCGCATCGACGGCGCGTACATGAACACCGAGGCGGGCGAGAGGAATGCGTGCGAATCGTCGGCGTGGCGTGTGCGGTCGCCGATCGAGTTGGCGTAGACGCGATAGTCGACGATGATCTCGTCGTCGCCGGGCGCGACGCTCACCATCCATGTGGCTTTCTCGACCTTGCGGATATCACGCGGCTCTCCGTCGCCCGAGCGGGCAAAGACGCCGCTGACGGTGCCGGCCATGTCGAGGATCTGGTAGCGGCCGGGTCTCCAGACGGGAAGGCACAGCTCCAGTTCGCCGGGCGGCACGGCGCGCAGGATCAAGCTGACGGAGATCGTCTGCGTCCTGGCGTCGGTGAGCCCGACGACGTACTCGACACGCCGCGGCGGTTCGCGATGTTGACGCGCAGCCGGAGATTCCGGCGCGGAACCGCCCAGAGCCGCGCAGCTGGCGAGCATCATGAATGTGATGGCGATGGCGAGAACGGATGTGCCGAGCATGAAGCCCCCTGAGTGTGGAGGCGGAGTTTACAGGAACCGTGGCCTGTTGGCGAGCGGGGAGCATTTGACCGAATCGAGGAGGATCATCTGGCACTTTCCGTCATCCAACCTTTCTCGACCGTTCACTCCGCATACGCCTCAACCTGTCGCAGGAGAGCGTGCGATCGGCCGGCGATGTATTGCCACGCGATCGCAAGCGCCGCGGTGCAGGACCACGAACGCACGCTCGCGCGATCACCGGCCATGGAGAATCGGCGCGTGTCGCTGCCTCGCGCGTGGGCGAGCGAGACCCAGACCGTGCCGACCGGTTTGGCCGGTGTACCGCCATCGGGACCCGCGACGCCCGTGATCGAGAGCGCGATCGACGCGCCGGAGCGCTCGCGCCCGCCCCGCGCCATGGCCCGGGCGACCTCGCGACTCACCGCGCCCGGAGCACCGGGCGCGAAGAGCTCGCTCGACACTCCGACCAAGGCTTGCTTCATCTCGTTGCTGTAGGTAATCCACCCCCCGAGCACGCACGCCGAAGAACCGGGGATCGCCGTGAGTTCTTCGCCCAGCATGCCGCCGGTGCAGCTTTCGACGACCGCGATGGTCTGCCCGGTCTGCTTCAGCTTGTTCAACACAACGCTCGCGAGCGTCTCGTCGCCTTCGCCGAACACAAACTCGCCCGCGAGAATCAGCACCTTGCCGGCCGCTTGATCGACCGTGAGCTTCGCCTGGTCGCGCGGAGCTTCGCCTTCGTAGCGGATGCGGACGCTCACCACGCCGCCGCTGGCGGTCGTTCCGACGAGCGGAACGCTCGTTCGATCCATGAGTGAGCCCAGTCGCTGCGCGAGGTCGGATTCGCCGATGCCGACGGAATGAAGCACGCGCGTCTCGATAACCCTTCCCGCGGGCGGACGGAGAGCGGGACGCACCGACGCCTCGAATATCGGCATCATCTCGCGCGGCGGGCCGGGAAGGCAATACACATCGCAGCGGTGCGTGGACGATTCGATCGACGCGAAGAGGCCGGGCGCCGTGCCGTGCCTGTTTTCGAGCAGCAGTCCTCGCGAGGGGCGCTGCGCCTGCACCATGTTGATCGAAGCGGGCGATCGACCTCGGGCGGCGAACCATGCACGCACCTGCGCTTCTCCCGCGGAGTCATGTACAAGCGAGTCGTGCGACGCGACCGCCAGCGCCCGGCGCGTCAGGTCGTCGGCGGTCGGCCCCAGGCCGCCGGAGCTGATGATGAGATCGCAACGCGCGGCAAGCCGGGCAAGGGCCGCGACGTGGGCATCCAAGTCATCAGGGACAGTGACGTGCTCGACGATCGGGATTCCCAGATCGACGAGCTGCTGCGAGAGCCAGCGTGAGTTGGTGTCGAGCTTCTGGCCGAGCGTGAGCTCATCGCCGATCGAGAGGATGGCGGCGGACATGTGCTCGTGCGTGGCGTGCGTGGTCATCGAACAACGCTAGGCGTTCTCGCCAGATTCCGCAGTCATCACGCGATCACGCGGAAGGCGTGCGGAAGCCCGTCGGCTCGCCCACGCGGTGGATCGCGATGCGATTGGTCGCCTTGGCTTGCCCGAGCGGGTGGCCCGCGACGAGCACCAGCGGATCGCCGCGCTTCGCGAGTCCGCGACGCAACATGAGTTCGTCCACGGCCTCGTTCCATTCGGAGAGGTGCCCCGACGTAGGCGGCTCGGCGCACACCGGTATCACGCCGCCGAGGATTGCCATGCGCCGCGCCATCACGGGGTTGGAGGAATAGGCGACGATGGGTATGTTGAGGTCGTTCTGGCTGATGAATCGTGCCGTGCCGCCGTGCTCCGACCAGCACACGATCGCGGGCGCGCCGAGATCACGCGCCACCTGGGCCGCGCCGTGCGCGAGCGCGGCGGTGTCGCGGTGCGCGTGGTTGACCTCCGTCGGAACGCTCGCGCTCCGCCCTTGTTTCACGCTGCTCGACTCCGCGACGCGCACGATGCGGCTCATGGTCTCCACGACCAGCGCCGGGTGCTTCCCCGTCGCGGTCTCTGCCGAGAGCATCACGGCGTCGGCGCCGTCAAAGATCGCGTTGGCGACGTCGCTCGCCTCGGCGCGAGTCGGGCTGGCATTCTCGATCATCGTCTCGAGCATCTGGGTCGCGACGATGCACGGCTTGCCGTGGGCGGCGCAGCACGCGACGATCTCCTTCTGCGCCACGGGCACGCGCGCGATCTCCATCTCCACTCCGAGATCGCCTCGCGCCACCATGATCGCGTCCGCCGCCGCCACGATCGACGAGATGTTCGCGACGGCCTGGGGCTTCTCGATTTTGACGACGATGGGCATCCACTGCGCGAGATGGCGTGGGTCGCTCTCCGGATAGCGTGCGCCCAGCTCGGCGAGCTTTCGCTTGAGTTCGAGCACTTCCTCGGCCTTGCGCACGAACGATAACGCCAGGAAATCAAGGGCGTTCTCGACGGCCCACGCGACGCACTCCCAGTCGCGATCGGTGATCGCGGGCGCCGAGATCGCGCTCTGGGGCAGGTTGATCCCCTTGCCGCTGGTGACGAGACCGCCCACCGTCACGCGGCAGCGCAGCTCGCCCGCGGCGCCGTCGCTGGAGACGGCGAGCATGCGGATCGCGCCGTCGTTGATGAGCACCTTGTGCCCCGAATGGACCTCGCGCACGAGCGGTTCGTAGGTCGTGGGCAGGTACGCGACCGGCTGGGACGCGTTCGCGGGATCGACATAGGCCAGCGGGAGCCCGAGCTTGAAGCAGACGTCCTGGCCCGCGCTCAGCACAATGCCTCCCTCGGGCACCTTGCCGACGCGGATCTTGGGGCCTTGCAGATCGCCGAGCGCCGCGATCGGACGATCGAGCTGCGACGCAACCTCGCGCACCACGTCGAGGCGCTTCTTGTGACCCGCGAAGTCGCCGTGCGAGAAGTTGAAGCGGAAGATCGAGACGCCGGCCTCGATCAACTTGCGCACCATCTCGGGAGAATCGCTCGCCGGACCGATCGTCGCCACGATCTTGGCGAGCATGGGCGGCGAATCGTCGGCACGCTCGGAACTCTGGGGCATGATCGGCTCCGTGGCCTCGTTCGGGACAAAGGCGATGTGTGACTGGCGCGTCGGCATCCTTCATTCATCGGCCCGAAGGCGACGGCGGGTGCTCCGCCGCGGGCGAGGTCTGTGATGCCTGCGACGCCGGGAGGGTTCGCGTCCGCGAAATCTCCACGATTTGGGCGTAGGTCTTGCGGAAATACCGGACGTAGGAGACTTCCGCCGCCTGGCGAGCCTTGGCGTCGCGCCAGTCGTCGCGGATGGCTTTCATTGTCTCGGGGCTGAACCTGATCGTCTCGCCCTTGGCGGTCATGTGCGGCGGGAACGAGAAAAACAGCTCCTTCATCACCGCGACGACCTCGCGCGGGAACGCCGCGTCCTTCTCGGCCGCGATGATGGCTCGCCATGCTTCACGCTGCTCGTCCGCAGTATCAACGGCGCAGGCGCCAAGGATCGGCCCGATCGCCGACCGCCAGCCCGCGGGCTTGTTGCTCGTCGCGGCGGCGAAGGGCTCGACCTTGTCGATGAAGACCGACGCGTACGACGTGTAGAAATCACGCCGCACCGGCATGCGACGCAATTCGTATTGGTCGGGGCCCATCGGCTCACCCGCATCGTTCTTGGGATTCGCCGCGGCCCGTGGGTCGCCCTTGGCGTGGAACTGCCACAGCGCCTGGCCCTCATCCGACAGGCAAAACTCGATGAACCGGCGCGCCAGCTCCGGGTGCGGCGCGCCACGCAGCACCGAAACCGGATCGGCGTCGATGTACACAACCCCCGGCGGATCGACGTATCCCACGCGGCTTTCGCTCGCATCCTGGCCCAGGCGCAGGATCGACTGCGCCTGGCCGCGACCGTAGAAATCGATCGCAAGGCCGATCGCCGCCTCGCCCTGGCTCACGTCGATGGGCGGCTTGGACGATGCGGCGGTGTAGTACCGCGTGTTGGCGCACATGGAACGCAGCACGCGCCAGCCCTTCTCCCAGCCGTAGGCGCTCAGGATCGCATCCATGCTGGTCGTAATCGAGCCGGACAGGCGCGGGTCGGCCAGCGCCACCAGCCCCACAAACTCGGGGCGTCCCATGTCGTCAAAGCTCGTGGGCTCGGGCAAGCCAAGCTTCTTCAGCCAGTCGCGGTTGTACACGACGCCGAAGCTCGAGAACGCCACGCCGATCCAATGCTGATCGGGGTCATGGATCGTCTGGACGCCGATGACATTCTCGCCGATCAACGTCTTGAGCTTTGCGGGGTCAAGGCCGGCGGGGGCGGATATCGAGACCTGCACCTCGCGCTCGGCGCGCGAGAGATCAACCCGAGCCGAAAGTGCCGCGTCCGCGGTGAGCGACCCCACCACGCTCGGCCCCTGCTCGATCGCCGACATCGGGAGGCGGACCAGGATCGTCTTCTCTCCAAGCGAGACCGGCAGTGTGACTTCCTTGCCCGCCGCGAGCTTGGTGGCGTCGGCGCCCTTGGGGAGCGGGCCGATCTTGACCTCCGTCACGCCCGGCTTCTCCCAGGGCTTGATCCACACCGCGACGTTGGCGGGGTCTTTCAAACGCCCGTGGTCGAAGCTCCCGCCGCCGAAGACGATGTCCGCGTCCATCGAACCGGCTTCGAACCGATCGGCGATCGAGAGCTTCGGATCGCCGAGTGCCTCGCGATCCTCGGCTCGGAGTTCTTCCAGCACCCGAATCGCATGGGCGGAGTAGACAGACTGCAGAAACCGAATGATCTCGCTCGTGCCTCCGGGCGTGCGATAGTCGATCGAGACTCCGCTCCCGTGTTTCCGCCGGTGCCAGCGATCGAACGCCGCGGCGAACTCCGCCCTGATCTGTGGCACATGCGGCGTGATGACCACCAGCGTCTCCTCGGCGGAGGCGCGCGCCCTCGCCGCCGACGGACGCATGACGAGCGGCACGCCCACAACCGCGACCAAACCGAGAATGACCAGGACGATGGAGCGATTCATGCAACCGCGAGTGTACGGGCACGACACGGCTCTTGGGTGTGCCTAGCGTGAGGCATGGCACGGGAATTGGCTCCGAACGATCCATCCGTCAAGGTCGCGCTCGTCACCGGCGCCGGCTCTGGAATCGGGAGGGCGACCGCGATCGCCCTCTCCGCCCTCGGCTACCGGCTCTTTCTCGTGGGGCGGCGCCGCGATCCCTTGCTCGAAACCGGCTCGCTCCTCAAGGGCGAGTCGGCGGCCTACGTCTGCGATCTCGCCGACCCGCGCGCCACTTCTGCCTGCGTCGATGAAGCCATCCGCCAATTGGGCCGCCTCGACGTGCTCGTGAACAACGCCGGATATGCGGCGTCACTCACCATCGACCAGCACACACCCGAACTGATCGAAGAGACGTTCCGCGTAAACGCGATCGCCCCCGCGGCGATGATCGCGCGAGCCTGGCCGCATTTCGCGGAATTGTTCACGTCACGCCGCGGCTCGGGGATCATCGTGAATGTCTCGTCGTTCGCGACCATCGACCCCTTCCCGGGCTTTTTCGCGTACGCGGCATCCAAGAGCGCTCTGAACATGCTGACGCAGCTGGCCGCGACCAACGGCGAGGCGATCGGCGTGAAGGCCTTCTGTGTCGCGCCCGGCGCGGTGGAGACGCCCATGCTCCGTTCGATCGTGGACACCGCGACCCTCCCGCCCGAGCGAACTCTAACGCCAGAGTCCGTCGCCAGCACCATCGCGGCGTGCGTGGCGGGCGAGCGAGATTCGATGAGCGGGGGCCTGATCCCGATCCCAAGCGGCTAACCACATTCCGCGAGCATTTCACAAAGGTCCGACCTTCCACCAAACGCGGATTTGCTGTATCTTGTTCCGCATGCGCTCATGGCATGAACTGGCATGGTGTGCCGCCTTGACGGCGGCGGGGATCGGACTCTTGGCGACAGGCTCGGGCCCCGCCCCGGGCCCCGACTCGAGCGAAGTCACGGCCGCCCCGACGGCGGGCCGCGTTGATGAGCCGGGTGACAAGGGCGAGGGCTTTCGTGTCAGCTACGGGCGCGATATCCGCCCGATTCTCTCCGATCGATGTTTCAAGTGCCACGGGCAGGATCCGGGCTCGCGCCAGGCCGAGCTGCGCATGGACGAGCGCGAATCGGTAACGATGCAGCGAAAAAGCGGGCGGGTCGTCGCTCCCGGCAAGCCCGACGAGAGCCTGATCCTTGAGCGCATCACGTCGCACGACCCGGACGAGGTGATGCCGCCCCCCAGCGCGGGCAAGAAACCGTTGACCGAGGATGAGAAGGCCCTAATTCGGCGCTGGGTCGCCCAGGGCGGGGAGTACGAGCCCCACTGGGCGCTGGTGCCGCCGAAGCGTGGCGAAGCGCCCAAGGTGAAGATGCCCGGTTGGGTGAAGAACGAGATCGACGCGTATGTGCTGGCGTCCCTCGATGGAGTCGGCCTCGCGCCGTCGGAGCCCGCGGATCGCGAGACGCTGGTGCGTCGGATCTACCTCGACCTGACCGGCCTGCCGCCCACGCCCGAAGAGATCAAGGCGTTCACCGACGATCGCGCGCCGGATGCATACGAGAATCTCGTCGATCGACTCTTCACGCAAGAGCCCTACCGCACGCGCACCGCCGAGCGGCTCACCATGCCCTGGCTCGACAAGGCCCGCTACGCCGACACCAACGGCATCCACATGGACGCCGGGCGGCAGATGTGGCTGTGGCGCGACTGGGTCATCAACGCCTTCCGCGACAACATGCCCTACGACCGCTTCATCGTCGAACAGCTCGCGGGCGACCTCATCCCCGACGCGACGGTGCAGCAGAGAATCGCCAGCGGGTTCAACCGAAATCACGTCACCACCGACGAGGGCGGCGCGATCCCCGAGGAGTATCTCGTCGAATACGCCGCGGAACGCACCGCGACCACGTCTTCCGTGCTTCTCGGCCTGACGATGAACTGCGTCCGCTGCCACGACCACAAGTTCGATCCGCTCACGCAGAACGACTACTACTCCATGTTCTCGTTCTTCAACTCGATCGAGGAGCCGGGGCTCTACTCGCAGCTCCCCGACCCGCAGCGCGCCTTCGAGCCTTTCATCGTCGTGCCGACGCCAGAGCAGGTCGCCAAACGCGACGAACTCACGAAGACCCTCGGCGAGTTGAAGGCGCAGCTTGAAACTCCTTCGCCCGAGGAGGACGCGCAGCGCGAGAAGTTCTTCGCCGACCTCTCGGCCGAGAATGCCGCACGCTGGGCCGACGCGACGCTCGTCTCCGCCAGCGCCCGCGGCGGGGGCACCCTCACCCCACAGCCCGACCAGAGCGTTCTGGCGACCGGTGAGAACCCCGAAAAGGACGAGTTCACGCTGGTCTACAAGACCAGCGCCACGGGCCTCAACGCGATCTCCCTTGAAGCCCTCCTTGATCCCAGCATGGTTGAGGGAAGGATCGGGCGCGCGTTCAACGGCAACGCGGTGCTGTCGAAGCTCTCCGCCAAGGTCACGTCGCTGGCCGATCCCAGCCAGTCGCGCGACATCCTCTTCAACTGGGCCTGGGCCGACCACGAACAGCCCAACGGCGATTTCCGCATCACGTCGACTTTTCACCCCTCGCCCGCCGCGGGCTGGGCGGTGCAGGGCTACGACATGAAGGAGAATCGCCTGGCGCTCTTCCGCGCGTCCGAGCCCTTCGGATACGAGGGCGGGAGCGAGATCCGCGTCTCGCTTTCCTTCGATTCCCAGTACGACAAGCACACCTTCGGGCGCGTCCGCACCAGCTTCGGCGGGCTCTCCAACGCCGATTTCCTCCCCGCCACGCTCGGCTCGTGGCATCGCGTCGGCCCGTTCATGCAAGCCTCGACCGAAGAGGCCTACACCAAGCACTACGGCCCGGAGGATTTCAGCTCCCTCGACCTCACGCACGACTTCGGCGGCGGGCTCAAATGGGCCTTCCCCGGACCACTCCCCGACGGGGTGGTTTCCAACTCGCTCTTCGGCGGCGCGGCGGTCACCTATCTCGGCCGCTATGCCTACGCGCCCAGCGCCCGCAAGATCACGGTTTCCCTCGGCTCCGACGATGGCTTCCAGCTCTTCGTCAATGGCGCGATGGTCGCTGAGAACCGAACCGACCGTGGCGCCGCACCCGACCAGGACAAGGCGACCTTCGATCTCAAGCCCGGTGAAAACCTTGTCGTCATGAAGGTCGTCAACACCGGCGGCCCCGGCGGCTTCTACTTCCGCGTGCTCGAAGACGGCCAAGCCCTTCCCAAGGACCTCGTCGCCGCGCTCGCTCCGCCGACCGCACGCTCCGAGTCTCGCACTCAATCCATGCAAACTGCGTGGAAAATGCAGTACTCAACCCGCTACCGCGATCTCACCCAGGGGGTCGCCGCCAAACAGCTGGAAATCGCGGCTCTCGACGCGGCGGCACCCAAGACCATGGTCATGAAGGATCTGCCCACACCCCGCGAGACCTTCGTGCTGAAGCGTGGCGAGTACGACAAGCCCGACAAATCTCGCCCCGCCACCCGTGCGATCCCGGCGTCTCTCGGAAAACTCCCCGAAGGTGCACCGGCCAATCGCCTAGGCCTGGCGCAGTGGATCGTCTCCGCCGAAAACCCGCTGACGGCCCGCGTCATCGTCAACCACTACTGGGAAATGCTCTTCGGTCGCGGCATCGTCCGCACCAGCGAAGACTTCGGCTACCAAGGCGACTGGCCCTCCCACCCGCAACTGCTCGACGCCCTCGCCGTCGATTTCCGCGATGGCGGCTGGGACCTGCGCCAACTTCTTACCAAGATCGTCACGAGCAACACCTATCGCCAGTCTTCCAAGGTTCGCGACGACGCCAAGGCCAAGGACCCCGACAACAAGCTGCTCGCGTATTTCCCTCGCACCCGCCTCTCCGCCGAGCAGATCCGCGATCAGGCGCTCTATCTCTCCGGCCTGCTCGTGGAAAAGGCCGGCGGCCCGTCGGTCAAGCCCTATCAGCCCGAGGGGCTCTGGCAAGAGGTCGCGATGCTCCAGTCCAACACGCGCATCTTCGAACGCGGCAAGGGCGAGGATCTCTGGCGGCGCAGCATGTACACCTACTGGAAGCGGGCCGCGCCACCGCCCTCCATGCTGACGTTCGACGCGCCGACGCGCGAGTCCTGCACCGTCCGTCGCACCGCCACCAGCACCCCGCTCCAGGCCCTGGCGCTCTGGAACGACGAGCAGTTCGTCGAAGCCGCCCGCGTGTTGGCGCAACGCACCCTGAAGGAACCGGGCGACGACCGCGAGCGACTCAACCGCCTCATCACCCGCTGCACGGGCCACGCGCCGAACGACAAGGACCTCGACGCCCTGACCATCGCCCTCACCGCCTTCCGCGATCGCTTGAGGGCAAACCCCGAGGACGCAACCAAGATCGTTGCGGTCGGCGAAGCACCCACGCCCACCGATCTCGATCCTTCCGAACTGGCGGCGTGGACCATGATCTGCAACGCGGCGCTCAACCTCGACGCCTGCATCACCAGGGGATAAGCATGCCCTTTGATCCGCTCGAAGAACATCTGCTCAACCTGACCCGTCGCCGCTTCTTTGGCAAGGTCGGCAAGACCATGAGCTCGGCCCTTGGCGCCGCGGCGCTCACCTCGATGCTGACCAAGGCCGCCGGCGCGTCGGGCGACCAGCCGCGTCTCATCCTCCCGCGCGGGCCGCACTTTGCGCCCAAGGCAAAGCGCGTGATCTACATGCACATGGAGGGCGCGCCCAGCCAGCTCGATCTCTACGACTACAAGCCCACCCTCCGCCAGCGTTTCAACCAAGATCTGCCAGACTCCATCCGCCAGGGCCAGCGCCTCACCGGCATGACCAGCGGCCAGGCACGCTTCCCCGTCGCCCCCTCCATCTTCCGCTTCTCCAAATACAAGAACAACGAAGACGGCGTGTGGCTCAGCGAACTTCTCCCGCACACCGCCTCGGTCGCGCACGAAATCTGCTTCATCCACTCCATGCACACCGAGGCCATCAACCACGAGCCCGGCATCACCTTCTTCCAGACCGGAACGCAGCAGCCCGGCCGCCCGTCATTCGGCTCCTGGGTCAGTTACGGCCTTGGCAGTTCCAACGCCAATCTCCCCGACTTCGTCGTCCTCATCACCCAGGGTATCGGAAACATGCAGGCGCTCTCCGCCCGCTTCTGGGGTTCGGGGTTCCTCCCCAGCGAGCACCAGGGCTGTCGCCTCCGCTCGGGCGGCGAGCCCGTGCTCTACCTCAAAGATCCCGACGGCATGAAACGCGAGGACCGCCGCGCCATGCTCGACCTGGTCTCCAAGCTCAACCAAACCGAGTTTGAGCGCACGCTCGATCCTGAAATCCAGACGCGCGTGGCGCAGGCCGAGATGGCCTATCGCATGCAGATGTCGGTGCCCGAACTGACCGACCTCGCAAGCGAAGACCCTGAAACGCTCGACATGTACGGGCCGGATGTGAAGAAGCCCGGCTCGTTCGCCGCCAATTGCCTGCTCGCTCGCCGACTCGCGGAACGCGGCGTGCGCTTCATCCAGCTTTACATGCGCGGCTGGGATCAGCACGGCAACCTCCCCGCCGAGATCAAGGCCCAGACCGGCGCCGTCGATCAGCCCCAGGCCGCCCTCATCAAGGACCTGCGACGCCGCGGACTTCTCGATGAAACCCTCGTCGTCTGGGCCGGCGAGTTCGGACGAACCGTGTACAGCCAGGGCACCCTCACCACCGAGACCTACGGGCGCGATCACCACCCGCGCTGCTTCACCATCTGGCTCGCCGGCGGCGGCGTGAAGCCCGGCATCTCCTACGGCAAGACCGACGAGTACTGCTACAACATCCTCGAAAACCCCGTGGACGTCCATGACCTCCACGCCACGCTCCTCCACCTCCTGGGAATGAACCACGAACAGCTCACCCATCGCCACCAGGGGCGAGACTTCCGGCTCACCGACGTCTCCGGGAAACTGCTCAAGCCCATCGTGCTCTGAACCGCCCGCTCTGCCCCGTCGCCCCGCGCGACGCGGAGGTATTCCCGTGCAGGAACTGATCCAGGTCTTCGGCCGATTCCACCCGCTGGTGCTCCACGCGCCGATCGGCATGCTCGCCGCGATGGCCATCATCGAAATGCTCAGCCTGAGGCGGTCCGACGATTCGGTCCGCCGCGCCTTCAGCGGCCTGGCGTGGCTCACCGCGCTGGCCGCCATCGTCGCGGTCGTCAGCGGATGGTTGCTCGCACGCGAAGGCGGCTACGACCAGATCATCGTCGATCGCCACTTCAACCTCGGTCTCGCCACCGCCGTCCTCTCGGTCCTTCTCGCCGTCGCCTCGCACTTCAAGGCCCACGCCTCACCGCGCCGAGGCCTGCTCGTGCTCACGCTCCTGGTCCTCGTGCCCACCGGGCACTTCGGCGCGTCCATGACTCACGGCGAGGATTTTCTCTTCGAACCCCTCGCTCGCAAGGACTTGCACGCCCCGAAGCCAGAGCGGCAAGCCGCGGAAACCCCGCCGCCGATGCGAGAATCACCCGCTGCGGGTGTCTCGACCGCGAAACTGACCGGAAGTACAGTCGGCGCCGCGACCGGGTGGCAAACCGATGGCGCCGACGCCTTCACCAGGGACATCGCGCCGATCCTCAATGATCTCTGCATCAAGTGCCACAGCGCCACCAAGATGAAGGGTGGACTGGCGCTCCACACGCCCGACGCCATCTGGCTCGGCGGCGACAGCGGCACGGCCCTGGAACCCGGCCGCCCCCAGGACAGCGAGATGCTGATCCGCATGCGCCTGCCCGCCGCCCACAAGGACCACATGCCGCCCAAGGGCAAGCCGCAGCCGACCGAGGCACAGGTCGCCACCATCGAGGCCTGGATCAAGGCCGGGGCGCCCATGCCCGACGTCGGATCCACCATCGCAGCCTCAAGCGACGCCGGCTCAACAGCCACGGCCGAGTCGGCGCCCCGAGAAGCCCTCGAGAACAAGGCTGCTGGCATCTCACCGGAGGTCGCGGCCAAGCCCTCGGATCCCGCCAAGCCGGCCGGCCCCGCGCCCGCCAGCGCCGAAGCGATCGCCGCGATCCGCGCCGCCCTCGCGCACGTCGAGCCCGTGTCCGTTGATTCAACGCTGCTCATCGTCACCTTCAACGCGATCGCGCCGACCGTCGACGACGCGACGGCCGCCAAGCTTCTCGCGCCCATCAAGAACAACCTCGCCGACCTCTCGCTCGGCCGCACCAAGATCACCGACCACACCGCCGAGCTCCTGGCGTCCATGCCTAACCTGCGCCGGCTCGACCTCCGCGCCACGCCCATCACGCCCGCGGGTATTGAAAAGCTGGCAAAGTCCGAATCGCTCGAAGAACTCGTCCTCGCGCAGACAAAGCTGGGCGACGAAGTCGTGCCGATCATCGGCGGCATGACCAAGCTCTCGCACGTCTATCTCTGGAGCGCCGGCGTCACGCCGGAGTCCATCACCAAGCTCCGCGCCGACCGCCCCGAGCTTGAGGTCGACGCGGGCGATCGCCTCGTCACGCAGAACCTCGGCGCCGAAGAACCGCTGAAGTTTTCGAGCGACGCGCCGCTGCCCGGCGTTTCCATCGCCGCTCCCGCCTCCCTGGAACCGATCAACAAGGTCTGCCCGGTTTCGGGCTCGCCCATCAATCCCAAGTACCTGGTGCTCTACGAGGGCAAGGTCATTGGATTCTGCTGCCCGAATTGCCCCAAGCAGTTCTGGGCCGATCCCGAGGCCTGCCTGGCGGCTCTGAAGGCCAAGTGAGCTGCAGATCGGCAGATTTAGCGCATAAACACTTGCAATAACTGGTGTTATCGATTGTTGACTCAAAAATCATCAATCCCTGTTGACCTCACGGCTTGATGCACGATATCTTTGTACAGATATTGTCCATTCTGCACGAGGGCACCATGGCAACCAGTACGTCCGAAAACCCGACCTCCTCAGTCCCGGTCAACTCGTCGCACGCCTCTGAGTTCGGCAAGAGCGCCCTGATCGCGCTGGCGATCGTCGCGCCCTTCGCCTATCCGCTGTGGGTGAGCGCCACCGCCGAGCCGCCGCGCCCGGCCCACGAAGTCCTCATCGCCAGCGCGCCGCTCCCGCCCATCGCTGTCGAAGACGCCGTGACAGGAAGAGAAGTCTTCGTCACCACCTGCGCCGCCTGCCACAAGGCCGACGGCACGGGCATGCCCAACCTCGGCAAGAGCATCCTGAAGAGCGATTTCCTCGCGTCGCAGACCGACGCCGAGATGGAATCGTTCATCAAGAAGGGCCGCCCCGCCACCGACCCCATGAACACGACGCGCATCCCCATGCCGCCCTTCGGCGGTCGCGCGTCGATGTCGCCCGCGGAGCTTCGCGGCGTGGTGGCGTACATGCGCGGCCTGCAGGACCCGCGGCGCTTGCCCGCGCTCCCGGACTACGTTCCAGCGCCGACGCGCGACAACGTCGTCGAACTCCCCAAAGACCTGGACCCCGAAGAGGCCAAGTACATCTCCAGCGGGCAGAAGCTCTACGCCAACTCCTGCGTTTCGTGCCACGGCAAGGACGGGCACGGCATGGCGGGCCTCGGCAAGGACCTGGTCAAGTCCGACTTCCTCGCCAAGCTTTCCGACGACGACGCGCTGGCCTTCATCAAGAAGGGCCGCTCCACCAGCGACCCGCTCAACACGACCAAGGTCGACATGCCCCCCAAGGGCGGCAACCCCGCGCTCTCCGACGACGACATCCTCGACATCATCTCGTACCTCCGCTTCCTCCACAAGACGCAGACCACAGGCAGGTAACGGCGCAACACGGACCCGGCGCGGCTCGCCGGGCCCGTTTCATTTCTCGAGAAAGGAAGACCCATGACTCGCAAAGCTCGTGTTCATTCCTCCCGCCTCGGCGTGGCGATCACCGCCGGGGTTGTGTTGACCATCCTCGCCGGAGACGCCCTGGGCCAGGACACGACGCGCCGGCGCCGACGCGACGAGGCCGCCAAGCCCATCGAGCTCACGCCAGCCCAGGTCGCGGACCTCACCAAGCTGGCCAACGCGCGCAAGCTCTCGGTCGATGACCTCATCGCCGCCGCCAAGACCTACATGCCCAGCGGACGCCACGACGATTACGTTCTCTTCTCGTCCGGCGGGCAAAGCGGGCAGATCTTCGCCATCGGCGTCCCCTCCATGCGCCTTCTCCGCTCCATCTCCGTCTTCACCCCCGAATCGTGGCAGGGCTACGGCTTTGGCGGCGAGAACGACCCCGTCCGCGAGCGCCTCAAGATCAACGGCAAACCTGTCGAGTGGGGCGACACCCACCACCCGGCACTTTCGGAGACGGCCGGTGACTACGACGGACAGTTCCTCTTCATCGGCGACAAGGCCAACGCACGCCTGGGCGTGATCGATCTCCGCGACTGGGAAACCAAGCAGATCGTCAAGAACCCGCTCACCGTCAGCGACCACGGCGCCGCCTTCGTCACCCCCAACACCGACTACGTCATCGAGGGCGGCCAGTACGCCACCGTGCTGGGCTACGGCTACGCCACCCCCGAGGACTACAAGAAGTCCTACCGCGGCATGGTCACCATGTGGAAGTTCGATCGCGCCAAGGGCCGCATCGATGAATCGCAGTCCTTCGCGATCGAGCTCCCCCCCTACTGGCAGGACCTCGCCGACGCCGGCAAGCTCGCCAGCGATGGCTTCTTCTTCGTCAACTCCTTCAACAGCGAAATGGCGACCGGCGGCGTCGAGAGCGGGAAGCCCCCCTTCGAGGCCGGCGCCAGCCAGCGCGACACCGACTACCTCCACATCGTCGACTGGAAGAAGGCCGAGAAGGTCTTCAAGGAAGGCAAGGCCAAGAAGATCAACGGCTTCTCGGTCATCACCATGGACGTCTCCGCCGCCGAGGGCGTCCTCTACTTCACCCCAGAGCCAAAGAGCCCGCACGGCGTCGACGTCACTCCCAACGGCCAGTACATGGTCGTCGCCGGCAAGCTCGATCCGCACGTCACCGTCTACTCCATCGACAAGATCAAGAAGGCCATCGCCGACAAGAAGTACTCGGGCAAGGACGACTACGGCATCCCGATCCTCGACTTTGACGCCGTCAAGGAAGCCCAGGTCGAATTGGGCCTCGGGCCCCTGCACACGCAGTTCGACGACAAGGGCTACGCCTACACCTCGCTCTTCCTTGACTCGGCCGTCGCCCGCTGGACGCTGGGCGGCGAATACGACAGCAAGAACGCCGACGAGCCGTGGAAGCTCGTGCAGAAGACCCCGGTGCAGTACAACATCGGGCACCTCTGCGCCGCCGAGGGCGACACCGTTAGCCCCGACGGCAATTACCTGATCTCGATGTCCAAGTGGTCCGTCGATCGCTTCCTCACCACCGGCCCGCTCCTCCCGCAGAACTTCCAGCTGCTCGACATCGTGCAGCCCGGCACCACCATGCCGGTCATCTACGACGCGCCGATCGGCGTGGGCGAGCCCCACTACTGCCAGATGATCAAGGCCGACAAACTCAAGAGCTGGGACGTCTACCCCGAAATCGGCTGGAACCCGCACACCCAGTCGCTCGATCCCAACTCGCCCAAGAAGGGCCAGGAGGGCGTCGTCAGGAACGGCAACAAGGTCACCGTCAACATGACCGCGATCCGAAGCCACTTCACCCCCGAGCACGTCATGCTCGAAGAGGGCGACCATGTCACCTGGCGAATCGTCGCCATGGAACAGACCAAGGACGCCACCCACGGCTTCTGCATCGGCGGCTACAACGTCAACCTCTCCATCGAGCCCGGCGAGTACACCGAGTTTGAATTCGTCGCCGACAAGCCCGGCACCTATCCCTTCTACTGCACCGAGTTCTGCTCGGCCCTCCACCTCGAAATGATGGGCTACCTCCACATCAAGCCCAAGAACGCGCCCAAGGCCGACGCGAGCGCCACGACGCCCGCGACCACCGCCAGCGCCAAGTAAGCCTCCTCGTGTGCGTGCCGAGCGGGCGAAAGTTCGCCCGGCACTTTGTCCGAACATCCCGATTCCTCAACGGAGGTCCGCCATGTCCGCCTTCCTCACCCGCCTCATCGGCCCCCGTATCCCCGACGAGGAACTCCGCGCCAATCGCGCCCGCTACGTCACCCCCACCGTCATCTTTATGGCCGCGCGCATCCTCCTCCTGGTCTCCATCTTCTTCCCCTATTGGCACATGGAGCTCGAAGCGCCGCAGTACCCGAGCGGCCTGTTCCTCACCGCCTACGTCAACAACCTGACCGAAGACGTCAAGGAGATCGACGGGCTCAATCACTACATCGGCATGAGGCCGCTCGGCGAGGCCGCCAGCTTCGAGCGCGCCGCCTCCGTCTATCTCATGATCGCGATGGTCCTCATGGTCGAGGTGGCGGCCTTCGTTCACAGCAAGTGGGCCGTCCTCTTGGCCGTCCCCGTCATCGGATTCCCCGTCGGATTCCTCGTCGATCTCTACTACTGGATGAGACACTTCGGCCTCAACCTGAACCCGCAGGCGCCGCTCTCTTCCTCTGTCAAGCCCTTCGTGCCCACCGTGCTGGGCGAGGGCGGCATCGGCCAATTCAAGACCTACGCCGAGCTCGGCACCGGATACTGGCTCGCCGTCGTCAGCGGCGCCCTCATCATCATCGGCTTCTATTTCCACCGGCGCGCCTACCGCCCGCTGACGCTCTCCGCCACGCAGAATCCCAAGGCCGCGGCATGAACGCCAACCGTTCCAACCTCGCCCCCCGCGTCGCGATCCTCGCGGTCTCATGCCTCGTCGGCCTGTGCCCGACGACGGCCTCCGCGCAGGACTCGATGCAGGCACCCAACGAAAAATCCGCCGGCGTGCATGACTCCGCGGGCGTCGAAATCAACGCGGGCACGATCGGCCGGCTCATCAAGGCCGCCAAACCCGGCGACATCGTGCACGTCCCCGCCGGCGTCTATCGCGAGCATATCCGCATCGACAAGCCTCTCTCGCTCATCGCCGAAGGCCGCGTCGTGATCGACGGCATGTCTTCCGGCGACATCGTCGAGATCGCCGCGCCCAACGTGACGCTCCGCGGATTCGTCGTCCGCGACACCGGCATCGATCTCGACAAGGAGAACGCCGCGATCCGCGTGCTCGCCGACCACACCGTCATCGAGAACAACACGCTCGAGGACATCCTCTTCGGCATCGACCTCAAGCAGGCCCCCGACGCCGTCGTCCGCGGAAATTTCATCGGCGGCAAGGACCTCGACATCGCGCGGCGCGGCGACGGCCTCCGCCTCTGGCGCTCCGACCGCGTCCTCATCGAGAACAACACCATCCACGATGGGCGCGACGCCATCCTCTGGTACTCCCAGAACGTCACGGTCCGCAACAACACCAGCCGCCGCTGCCGCTATGGCTTCCATCTCATGTACTCCGACGACGTGGTGATGGAGAACAACGAGCTCACCCACAACTCCGTCGGCATCTACCTGATGTACAGCAAGGTCGTCACCATCCGCGGCAATCGCCTCCTCGCCAACCGCGGGCCCTCCGGCTACGGCATCGGCCTCAAGGAAGCCGATCAGTTCTCCATCAGCGACAACCTCATCGCCGGCAACCGAGCCGGCATCTATCTCGACGGCTCGCCCTTCACCAAGCTCAAGCCCGGTGATATCTCCCGCAACACCATCGCCTGCAACGACGTCGGCCTCACCTTTCTTCCTTCCGTGAAGGGCAATGTCATCGCCGCCAACAACTTCGTCGACAACATCGAGCAGGTCTGCGTCTCGGGGCGCGGCGAACTGACGGGCAACGACTTCGCCGCCGACGAGCGCGGCAACTTCTGGACCGACTACGCGGGCTACGACGCAAACGCCGACGGCATCGGCGATTTCGCCCACGAATCGGTCACGCTCTTCGAGAATCTCCTCGACCGCGAGCCCAAGCTGCGCATTCTCCTCTTCAGCCCCGCGCAGCAGGCGATCGAATTCGTCGGGCGCGCCATCCCCGCCATCCGCCCCGAGCCCAAGTTCTTCGATCCATCGCCGCTCACCAGGCCCGTGCCCGTCGCAACCAACGCCGGCGCCGCTCCGTCACGCCTTTCGCTCGCGATCTGCGGCCTCGGGCTCGCCTCGATCGCTTCACTCGTCTACGTCTCGTCCCGCGCGTTCGCGCACACCACCCGCCGGAAGGGAGTCGTGGCATGATCCGCATCGACCACCTCACCATGAAGTTCGGAAAGTTCACCGCCGCCGCCGACATCAGCCTTTCGCTCGCCCGCGGCGAGTCGCTCGCCCTCTGGGGCTCCAACGGCGCCGGCAAGACCACCATCATCCGCTGCGTGCTCGGACTGCTCTCATTCCAGGGCACGATCCGCGTCGGAGGCCGCGACGTCGCCCGCGACGGCAAGCGGGCCCGCAGCCTGATCGGCTACGTCCCGCAGGAACTCGCGTTCTACGACGACCTCCGCGTTTGGGAAGCGATCACGCTCTTTGCCCGCCTCAAAAACGTCGCCCGCGTCGACCTCGACGCCACGCTCGACCACGTCGGCATCCCCGACCAGGGCGGCAAGCGAATCCGCGAACTCTCCGGCGGCATGAAGCAGCGCCTCGCCCTCGCCATCGCCCTTCTCGGCGACCCGCCGCTCCTGGTCCTTGACGAAGTCACCGCCAGTCTCGATGTCTGCGGGCGTGCCGAGCTGGTCGCGCTGCTTGGCCGCCTCTCGGGCCAGGGTCGCTCGCTCCTCTTCGCGTCTCATCGCGCTGACGAGGTCACCTCGCTGGCCCAGCGCGTGCTCATGCTGGAAAAGGGCAAGGTCACCGCCGAGGTCCCGGTCTCTCAGTTCGTCGCCAGGCTCGGCGCCGGCTCGGTGCTCCACCTCCACATGCCAGCGCCCTCGCGCCCCGTCGCGATCCAGCTTCTCCGCGACCACGGCTTTGCACCCACACTCAACGGCGTGGGCATTCTCGTCCCCGTCCCCGCCACGCAGAAGGCCGTCCCGCTCCGCCTGCTCGCCGAGGCCCGCCTGAGCGTCGACGACTTTGAGTTGCTCTCGCCGCGTGACGCCAACCTGAGCCAGGAGAACCACGCATGAGCGCCGCCGCCATTCCATCCTGCCAAATCATCGAAGCCCACGCGCCCACCTTGATCTCCAACATCCTCACGCTCGCCTGGCGCGAGCTGCGCGATGCCCTCCGCGCTCGCTCATTCCTCCTTTACTCGCTCGCGTTCCTGGCCCTGGGACTTGGCGTCTCGTATGTCTCGGCCGCGGGCACGGGCTCGCTCGGGCTCTCGGGCTTCGGACGCACCACCGCCGGCCTCATCAATATCGTGCTCCTCGTCGTCCCGCTCATGGCCCTCACCACCGGCGCGTCCGCCATCGCCAGCGATCGCGAACGCGGCATGCTCCTCTTCCTCCTCGCCCAACCCGTCTCACGCTTGGAGGTCGTGCTCGGCAAGTTCCTGGGCCTCTCCGGCGCACTCATCGCGTGCATCACGCTCGGCTTGGGTGCCTGTTCGCTCGTGCTCGCCTGGCAGGGCGGCGCCACCGAACCCCGCACCATGCTCTGGCTCGCCGGCCTCTCGGTGCTCCTCGCCCTCTCAATGCTCAGCGTCGGCATGCTTATCTCGGCCCTGGCCCGCAAGGCTTCGGTCGCCGTCGGCACCGGCGTCTTCCTCTGGCTTGCCCTCGTCTTCGTGACGGACCTTGGCCTCATGGCTGGCACACTCGCGCTCCGCCTGCCCGTTAAGACGCTGTTCTTACTCACCCTGAGCAACCCCTTGCAGGCCTTCAAGATGTGGGCGCTGCACTCGATCGACGCGTCCATCGACGTGCTGGGGCCCGCCGGCCTCTACGCCATGGACACCTACCATGACGCCCTGCCTTGGATGTTCGGCGCGAGCATGGCCGCGTGGATTGTGCTCCCGCTCGTCGCCGCCGCGTTGATCTTCCGCACGAGGTCCCCGGTATGAAACTCCGCATCGCAACCTCCGTCGCGTTCGCCGCCTCGCTCGCCGCACTCGCCGCATTCGCCTCGTGCCAGCAGACGCCCCTCGCCGGCCCGCCAGAACTTAAGCTCGGCCACCAGGAGTGCGGTGACTGCGGCATGCTCATCAACGAAGACCGCTGCTGCGCCGCCATCCTCATCGACGCCGACGGCACGCACCGCGAGCACGTGCTCTTCGACGACATCGGCTGCCTCCTCGAATACCAGACGACCAAACCCCAGACAAAGATCATCGAGCGCTGGGTCCGCGACTATTCCGCCCGATCTTGGGTGAAATCTGAATCCGCCTTTTACCTCATGTCCGAAAAACTACGAACCCCCATGGGGTCATGGATCGTCGCGTTCAACACCCGCCCGGCCGCGGAGGCCGTCCAGAAGGAGCACGAAGGCCGAATCCTCACCTGGGATGAAGTCATCGTCGCTCGTCGCGAGTGGATGGAAGCCCGCTACGGCAAGCGCCCGGGCTAGCTCGGAGGTTTGATGTTCTCGCAGACCGTCGAATACGCCCTCCGCGCGATTGTCTTCCTTGCCGCCAGCGACTCCGGGCCAGTCAGCAGCGAGAAAATCGCCAGCATCACACAGGTTCCCGCCGGCTACGTCTCCAAAGTCATGCGAGACCTGGTCGTCGCTGGCCTCGCCGCCTCGCAGCGCGGGCCCAACGGCGGCTTTTCCCTCGCCCGCCCCGCCGACAAGATCTCCATCCTTGACGTCATGAACGCCGTCGATCCCATCCGGCGTATCAACGCCTGCCCCCTCGGCAATCCGATGCACACCAAGCTCTGCCCCCTACACTCGCGCCTGGACAAGGCCATCGAGCAGATCGAAAGCTCCTTCCGTGAAACGTCCATCGCCGACCTGTTCGTCGGCATGAACGGCAAGGACCGCTGCTCCGCCCTGTTCATGATGCCCGTCATCTCCGCGACGAGCAGGGAGCAGACCGGTTGACCTCACTCGCAGCGTCCGTCGCCGCCAAGATCGCCCTCATGCTGGAGAAGGGCGGCCTGCCGCCCACGCTCCCCGATGAGCCCATGACCACGCTCTTGGCGTGGTTCGACGACGCCGCCGAGTCCGGCAAGTACGACGATCCCAACGCGATGACCCTCGCGACCGCCGACGCGCAAGGACGCCCCTCGGCCCGCACGGTGCTCTGCAAGTCCATCACCGCCCAGCCGCCCCTCGTGAAGTTCTACACCAACCTCGAAAGTCGCAAGGGGCGCGAGCTGGCGGCCAACCCCAACGCCGCGTGCCTCTTCTTCTGGCCGCACGCCAAGCGTCAGGCCCGTGTCGAGGGCGGTGTCACGCGCCTCTCAGACGCTGAGAACGACGAGTACTACGCCTCGCGCGCCCTGCTCTCCCGCTTGGGCGCCTGGTCCAGCCACCAGAGCCAGTCGCTCGTATCGCGCGAGAAGCTGGTCACCGACACGATCGAGGTCGCTCGCAAGCACAACGCCCTGACCGCTCTGCTCACCGGCGGCGACGCCAAGATCCCGCGCCCCCCGCACTGGGGAGGCTTTGCGATCCACGTTCGCGCCATCGAGCTATGGGTTGGCTCCGAATCCGGCCGCCTCCACGATCGCGCCCGCTGGACCCGCACCAGCCCCGAGGATCAACCCGCGTCGTGGACGCGCGAACGCCTATGCCCATGATGGCCAATGATCTCCCGCCATGAGATCAGGCCACCGACGCGGGCTCCTCATCCTCTGGCTCTTCTTCCGCGGCGCCGTCGTCGGCGTGCCGCTGTTGGCTGTGCTCTGGCACCTCGACCGTGGCTGGTGCGTCGAATGGCCGCAAGAGTTGGTCATCGTGCGTCACGGTGATCGAGCCTGGTTTGTCCAATCGAGTTGGGCCTCGGGCGAAGCTGGCTGCTTCGCCATCGTCGCGAAGCCCCGTGACCTCAAGGACTTCTCCGGCAAAGTCCGCGAGGTCAACCGCTACGATGTGGAGTTCGTCGATGCGCTGCTCGAACGACTCAGCAGCGATGAAACGCTCTGGGCCACGGAACTTGGTCGATTCGTCCCGTACGCCTCGGGCTATGCAATCTGGAACGACAACGACCTCCATGTTGAGGACGGTGGACTGGTTCTATTCCTTTACGATGGTCAAACCGCATTCCTCCCCACCCGGCTTCGCTGGCACGGCGTTCTCTTCTGGCTCCTCCTCCTCAGCCTGATCGGCAACGCAATCTGGATCGCGGCCAGATCACCCTACCGCTGGCTCGTCCGTCGGCGCCGACTCCGCGCCGGCTGCTGCAAGCGCTGCGGCTACGACCTCACGGGACTGGTGCCCAACGCCCCCTGCCCCGAGTGCGGCCAATCGAGTCAGCCCCCCGCGCTCCCGCCGGCCTGATCCCCCGCCCACCCGCCGTCTCATCGAATCCATGGCTCTACTTCATCGGGTGCATCTTCTTCACCGCCCGATCGCGATTCCACCTCTCAAACGCCGCCGGATGGTCCTTCACCAGCTTCACCAGCTGCGTCATCGTGCAGCACAGCCGCGCCGACGCCTTCCGCGCATCAAGCCCCGCGGCATAGATCACATCCAGCGCCTCGCCCAAGAGCGACGGAAAATCCCAATGCTCCGGGTTGCACGCGACCCGTCCGTCCTTGCAGCGTGAAAGCCACAGCGCCGAGCGAATCTCGCCCGCTGGCACGCCGATCCGAACCTCCGTCGCCAGCGCCAGCCGCAGCCGGAAGAGCGCCACTCGATGATTCTCCATCGAGCTCCGCCGCTCGCCCGCGTGCGCACTCACGCCCGTCGGCCCGTGCGTCAGCGTCACCTTCGTCTCGACCTTGTTGCGATTCTGACCGCCCGGCCCGGACGACCGCCCCTTGGTCATCGCGCACTGCGAGAGCAGCGTCGCTTCGTCCAGCGCCGCGGGATGGATGGGCCGTTCGCTCACGCCTGGCTCAGCGTATCACGTCGTATTGACTGCGCCGACTCTGCCTGGCCGCCGATCCCTGAAGACTGGAGCTTCCTCCCACGCCCGCCCTGAACCCCGCCATCTTCACGTCGCCGCGTGACCACTTTGCCAATCCGCCATTTCCCCTTCATCCCCCCGTCGTCGGGGCGGCCGCCAATTCCCAGCCGCTCCGCTCGCCCGCCGCGAGTTTCACCTCACCCAGCCCCGCGATCATCGCCGCGTTGTCCACGCACAAGCTCATCGCCGGGATCACCAAGGGCAACCCGCGCTTCTTCGCAAGCTCCGCAAGCTCGCGCCGAAGCCGCGAGTTGGCCGTCACGCCGCCGCCCGCGATGATCGCGCGATACGCGCCGCCCGCGTCGCGCGGGCCGCGCTCGATCGCACGCTCCAGCTTCACGATCGCGGCCTTCACCGCCGCCCGTTGAAAACTCGCCGCCAGGTCCGCCCGCCGCGCCTCGGTCATCGCCGGCGGCGCGCCGTCAAGCTTCCCCGGCACGCCGCGCACCTCGTACAGCATCGCCGTCTTCAGCCCCGAGAACGAGAAATCAAGCGACTCCGCCCCCAGCCGACTCACCGGCAGATCCACCGCGCGATCGTTCGCGCCGGGTGTCTGCGCCAGCGCATCAAGATTCGGCCCGCCCGGAAAGGACAGGCCCAGGATCACCGCCGCCTTGTCAAACGCCTCGCCCATCGCGTCGTCGATCGTCGCGCCGAGCCTCTTCAACTCGGTCCAGGATCGCACGAGATACAGCGACGTGTGCCCGCCCGACACAACCAGCCCGAGCGCGGGGAACTCGATGCGCGCCGCCTCAATCGCGCCCGCCCCGCTCGCGCCCCCTTCTTTCGCGCCCGCCCTCCCCAGCATTCCCGCGAACAAATGCGCGTGTACATGATCCACGCCGATCAGCGGCACAGAGAGCGACCACGCCAGCGCCTTGGCCGCCGCGACGCCCACCAGCAGCGACCCGATCAACCCGGGCCGATTACCCACCGCCACGCCCTCGATCTCGCCAAGCGTCACGCCCGCGTCCGCGATCGCCCGCGACACGATCGGCATGATCCGTTCGAGATGCGCCCGGCTGGCAAGCTCCGGCACCACGCCGCCGTATTGCTCGTGCAGCTCCGTCTGCGACGCAACGACCGACGACAGCACGCAGCCATCGCGCACCACGGCCGCCGCCGTCTCATCGCAACTGGTTTCGATCCCGAGAACGAGCATCACTTCTGGACTTCAGGCTTCGCCGGCGGCTGCTCGGGCGTCGGCGCCTGCGGCTTCAGCCCCGCGTCGATCAGGCTCTGCTCCGGCGCGATGCCGGGCAGGCTGAGCGTCGAGATCAGCTTGCCATCCTTGTCATACACCTGCACCTTGCCGCCCACGACGTTCACGTCGTCGCCCCACAAATCAACCGGAGTCTCCGGCGCCGCCGCATTTTCCAGCGACGAAATCCGCTTGTCGATCCTCACCAGCTCTCGTTCGATCGCGTCGCGCGCGTCCGTCAGTCTCTTCAACTCGCCCCCGGCGATGGTCGACTTCGAGCCCTCCTCGCCCGTCGCCTGCCATTTTCCGCTGTCAACCCGAAGCTGGACGGCCTTCACCGCCGCCGCCAACTGCTTGTCCTTCAGATACCCCAGGATCCACTCCGAGTCCGACCACTTCTGGGCGGCGTCGCGCGCCGCGTCGGCCCGCATCACGTCCTCCTGCCGACGCACCTTGATCAGCTCGATCAATTCCTCATCCGTCATCGGCACGAAGAACCCCGGCGTCGGATCGACGCCCCACTCCTGCGAATCGTCCTTGCGCTGAATGCTCCGCCCGCTCGGCAGGTAGTACCGCTGTTCCGTGATCTTCAGCTCGCCCCCCTCGGTGTTGTCGACCTGGTACACGTTCTGCACCAGGCCCTTGCCGAAGCTCCGCGTCCCGACCACGATCGCGCGGCTGTTGTCCACCAGCGCGCCCGACAAAACCTCGCTCGCCGACGCCGACTGCCCGTTCACGATGATCGCGATCGGAAACTCCGGGAGCGTTCCCTCGCCCCGCGCCCGCGCCACCTCATCCGCGTACGCGCGCCCCTTCGTGCTCACGATCACCCCGTCCTTCAGGAACAGGTCCGCGATGTTCTCCGCCTCGTTCAGCAACCCCCCCGGGTTCCAGCGAAGGTCCAGCACCAACCCCTTCAACTTCCCCTCCGCCGCCCCCGTCGACGCCAGCGCCGCCGCCAGCTCCTGCGACACCTGCGGCGTGAACTGCGTCAGCCGCACATACGCGATCCCGCGCGCCGGGTCGATCAAGTACTCCCACTTGTTTGCGTCCGTCGCATCGCGGTGGAATCCCTTCACCGACCGCGTCTTGATCCGGTCGCGTGTGATCGGGATCGTCAGCTTCTGCGAGCCGCGCTCGATCAAGAGCGTCACCGTCGTGCCCGGCGTGCCCTGCAGCAGATCGATGCAGTCGTCCACCGACAGGCCCTGCGTCGACTTCCCGTCGATCTCCAGAACCTTGTCTTCCGCCATCAACCCCGCCTTGAACGCCGGCGAGTCCTCCAGCGGCGACACGATCACCAGCCAGCCCTTGTCCGTGTTCACGCTCGCGCCGATCCCGACGTACTCGCCCGTCAGGCTCTTGTTGAACTCCTGCCGATCCGCCGGCGGCACATACACCGTGTACGGATCGTTCAGCGAGTCGAGCATCCCCTTGATCGCGCCCGCCTGCAGCACCTTGTCGTCCGGCACGTCGACATACGTCTTGTCCAGCTGCGACTTGATCGTGATGATCGGGTCGAGGAACGCGTAGTTGTTGGGCTTGTTGTCCAGCGTCAGCGCCAGACCCGTCGCGCCCAGCACCACGCCGAACCCGACCGCCAGCGACACCTCGAACAACACACGACCATTCTTCAAGCCACACCTCCGACCCGTGCGTGCGAAACCAACCGACCCAAACCAGCCCTAATCGTATCCGATCGGCGTTATCCGCCACAATCCGAGAGTTTCCCCAATCGCCCAATCCCAACACGGCTCCAGGCTCCGGACCCGTCTATCATCTTCCCGCCATGATCTTCTGATCCGCGTTCATCGCGCCACAGCCCGCCCGCTCGCCCCAGGCACTCCGCCTGCCGAGACCCCCGCCCGCCCGCTCCACCGCGGCCGCTCGGGAACCACGGGCTCATCCCCCCAATCATCGTTTTCACGCCCCCTCTATACCGCCGCGCGCCCCGTCCGGTTCACCCCGCGTCGCCCGCGCCCCGAAAGGCCCTTCCCTTTATGCCAGCCCCCCAGGAACGCAGCGAACTCAAGGTCCAGAGCGAACGCGCCATCGTGGCCGCCGTCCGCCTCCCCGACTCCAACCACAACCCCGCCGACCCCTTCGGTGAGCTCCGCTCGCTCGCCGAGCAGGCCGGCGCAATCGTTGTCGGCGAGCTGACCCAGAACCTCACCAAGCCCGTCGCCGGCACGTACATGGGCTCCGGCAAGATCGAAGAACTCGGACGCCTCTGCGAGGCCCTCGACGCCACCACCGTCATCTTCGACCACGACCTCTCGCCCAAGCAGCTCGCCAAGATCGAAGAGATCACCAAGCGCAAGGTCGTCGATCGCTCGGAACTCATCCTCGACATCTTCGCCTCCCGCGCCAGCACCCACGAGGCCCAGCTCCAGGTCGAACTCGCCCAGCTCGAATACACCTACCCACGACTCCGCGCCATGTGGTCCCACCTCGAGCGAATCGTCGGCGCCGGCGGCATCGCCGGCATCGGCACCCGCGGCCCGGGCGAGCAGCAGCTCGAAATCGACCGCCGACTCGTCCAGTCCCGCAAGAACGACCTCCAGCGCGAACTCCGCGAGATCCAGGCCCGCAAGCGCCGCGAAGTCCAAGCCCGCAAGCAGGAGCACTTCACCATCGGCATCGTCGGCTATACCAACGCCGGCAAGTCCACCCTCTTCAACACCCTCACCGCCGGCGGCGCCTACGCCGACAACCGCCTCTTCGCCACGCTCATGACCCGCACCCGCCAATGGGACCTGGGCGGCGGGCACAACGTCATGCTCAGCGACACCGTCGGCTTCGTCCGCGATCTCCCCCACAACCTCATCGCCTCCTTCAAGGCCACGCTCGAAGAAGCCACCCACGCCGACGTCCTGCTCATCGTGCTCGACGTCTCCGACCCCGCCGCGGCCCTCCACTACGACACCGTCACCTCCACGCTCGACGAACTCATCGACGAAACCAAGTCGCTCGAGAAATCGCTCGGCGAGTCCTATCGCCCGCCCGAGCGCGTGCTCCTTCTCAACAAGTCCGACCGACTCAAGGACAACCGCGAGGTCCTCGTCTGGCAGCGCAAGGTCCCCGGCGCCATCCCGATCTGCGCCCTCCCCTCGCGCACCGGGCAGCCGCTCGGCCACGCCGAACTCATCGATCGCGTGCGCGCGTCATCCATCGGCCAGCTCCAGGAAGTCACGATCCGTCTCCCACTCACCGAAGGCCGCGCGATCCACGCGATCGAGACCCGTGCCACCGTACTTTCCCGGGAATACGAAGAGAACGCCGTGCGCTTGAAAGCCCGCATCGGCTCTCGCCAACTCCAGCTCCTCCGCGCCTCAGGCGTAAAGATGAAGGTCGAGAACGCGTAAGAACGCTCTGCGCCCTCTTCCGATGCCATGAACCACGGACCTGTCTTCAGGCCCATGCCTCCTCTTCTCCGGGTGGCGTGGCCAACTTGTTGGCCACGCTCAGGCCACGGCCTGCCCTCGGGACCGTTCCTTGGTACGCCGGCACTCCGCGCCGACGCCTTCCTCACCTACCCGCCTCTCCTCTGAGTTCCGTCTTTCCTTCCATTCCCCTTCACGCCCTTCAAGACCCTCGAGTTCAACTCTTCTCTTCCACCACTCCCCACTCCCGACTCCCCACTCCCGCCTTTTCCCACTTATCCACACCGTCCACAACCTTTCCCCACGCATCACCGCCCGATCGCGTCAATTTCGCGGTGATGCGCTCAAAATCGCCCCGTTACGCAGCCGTTACGGCACTTGGGCTCCGTTCATCCGTATGACTATGGCGTGGGGGTTCCTTTGAACACCCCCGGGAGGTTCACATGCGATCCGCCGCCGCAGCGCTCGTGCTCGCCCTGGCCTCGTTCTCTACCGCTCAGCCCGTCGAGCATCACCCCGTCGATGTCATCCCCCAGATCCGCACGCGCCACCTCGAACGCTGGCCCGTGCAGCTCCAGCGCGCCGACGCCAAGGTGTCGATCAACGACCAGGTCGCCACCACCACCCTCGTCCTCACACTCTTCAACCCTTCGCGCTCTCCCATGGAGGCCCGCGTCACACTCCCCGTTCCCGACGGCATCACCCTCCGCTCCATGGCCTACGACGGCGTCGGCCCCGAGCCCACCGCCACGCTCCTCCCGCGCGACAAGGCCCGCGATATCTACAACTCCATCGTCAACCGCTACAAGGACCCCGCGCTCCTCGAGTTCCTCTCCAGCACCCTCATCCAGACCAGCGCCTTCCCCATCCCGGCCAACTCGAGCCAGAACGTCACGATCGTCTATGAGCAGGTGCTGACCGCCGACGCCGGTCGCGTCGATTACATCCTCCCGCGCAGCGAATCGGTCGAATCCACGAACACCGAATGGAAGCTCGAGGTCACGATCAAGTCGCAAGCGCCCGTCGCGTCCATCTACTCGCCCAGCCACGAAGTCCAGATCGAACGCCGCTCCGACAACGAGGCCCGCGTCTCCCTCACCTCCTCCTCCGCGGCACAGCCCGGCTCGTTCCGCCTGGCGTACACCACCCGCGCCAGCAAGAACGAGCCCTCGCTCACCGTCTTCACCTATCCCGATTACTCCGTCGCGGACAACGGCGGGTACTTCATGCTCATGGCCCAGCTCCCCGAGCTCGACGCCAAACGCGAGCGCGTCAACCGCGAAGTCACGATCGTGATCGATCGTTCCGGCTCGATGCGCGGCGAGAAAATGGAGCAGGCCCGCCAGGCCGCCCTCCAGATCATCGAAGGCCTCCGCCCCGGCGAGTCCTTCAACATCATCGATTACTCCGACTCCGTCGAGTCCTTCAAGCCCGCGCCCGTGGTGAAAGACGACGACACCACCCGCGCCGCCAAGGCCTACATCGCGCGCCTCGAAGCCAACGGCGGGACCAACATCCAGGACGCGCTCCTCACCGCGCTCCGCCCCGGACCCACCCAGCCCCTCCCGCTCGTCCTTTTCCTGACCGACGGCCTGCCGACCGTGGGCGAGCGCTCCGAGATCGCCATCCGCAACGCCGCCGAGAAGGCCAACACCGCCAAGCGGCGCATCTTCAGTTTCGGCGTGGGGCTCGACGTCAACAGCCCGCTCCTCACCGCCATCTCCACCACCTCGCGTGGCGCGCCGACCTTCGTCCTCCCCAAGGAGGACGTTGAAGTCAAAGTCTCGCAGGTCTTCCGGCGTCTCGACGGCCCGGTTATGGAAGCCCCCTCGCTCGCAACCTCCGAAACCGCCGAAACCCGCATCCGCGAGCTGCAACCCGGCAAGCTCATGGACGTCTTCGAGGGCGACCAGGTCGTGGTGCTCGGGCGCTACGTCGGCGATCGCCCCTTCCGCCTCGAACTGGCGGGCAACTCGTTCGGGCGAGAGCAGAAGTTCGCGATCAATGTCGATCCCGCCGCGGGCGGCATGAAGAGCTCGTTCGTCCCGCGCCTCTGGGCGACGCGGAAGATCGGCGCGCTGATCGAGGCCGTGCGCCAGGCCGGCGCCGACGCCGGCAACGCCAACGACCCGAAGATGAAGGAACTCGTCGACGAGATCGTGCGCCTCTCCACCAAGTTCGGCGTGCTCACCGAGTACACCGCGTTCCTGGCGGTCGAGCCCGGTCAACGAAACCACTTCGGTGCGCCGAATGAAGCAGGCTTGTCCGGGCACATCAGCGGGCTGCCCGCCATGCAAAAGGAAGCCGCGCGCCGCGTCGAGGAACGCAATCAAGCCCGCTCCGGCGGCGGCGGCGTGAACCAGGAACTCAACACCCGCGAACTCCGGGACAGGCTCACCCCTGCCGAAGGCGGCGGACGCCAGGTCATCATCGACGAGAACCTCAACCGCGTCGAAGTCGGCGGCGTGCAGTTCATGAACGAGCACACCCTCATCCGCCGCGGCAATCGCTGGGTCGAAAGCACGCTCATCGAGCACGAGAACGAGCCCCCCCAGCGGACCATCAAGTTCGGCACCGAAGACTTCGACAAGATCCTCCCGGCGCTGGCCAAGGAGAACAAGCAGGGCTTGCTCGCCCGCGGCGGCACGGTCTACCTCATGCTGGAGAACCAGCGCACCCTCATCGAACTGGGAGAATGAACGCCGCCCGGATCGCCGATGATGTTGTAGAACCCCAGAAGGGCGTGGAGCAATCCACGCCCTTTGATGCGAAAGGAATCGAGTGCCACTGGGAACGGTCCTTGTCGTGGAAGATGATCCGGCGATCCGGCGCGGCCTGTGCGACGCGCTCAAGTTCTCCGGCTACGCCACCCGCGAAGCGCCCGACGGCGAGGCCGGCCTCTCCGCCGCGCTCGCCGGCGGCGTGGACCTCATCCTCCTCGACCTGCTCATGCCCAAACGCGACGGGCTCTCGGTGCTCAGCGAACTTCGCAACAGCGGCTCGTCGACGCCCGTCATCGTCCTGACCGCACGCGGCGAGGAAACCGATCGCGTGAAAGGGCTCAAGCTCGGCGCCGACGACTACGTCGTCAAGCCGTTCAGCATCAGCGAGCTCATCGCGCGCGTGGAGGCGGTGCTGCGCCGCTCCGCGGAGCGTCCCAAGTCCGTTCGCACGATCGAGATCGCCGGGCGGCGGATCGACTTTGAGCGTCGCGAGGCGACGCTCGACGGCGGGCGCGTCGTCGCGCTCTCAGAGCGCGAGGCGGAGGTGCTGCACTTCCTGGCCGCCAACCCGGGACGCGCGGTGTCACGCGATGAATTGCTCCAGCGCGTGTGGGGTCTCGACCCGCGCGGCGTGCAGACGCGCACGGTCGACATGACCATCGCTCGCCTGCGCGAGCTGCTCGGCGACGATCCGGAGAATCCGAGCGTCATCACCACGGTCCGCGCCAAGGGCTACATGCTGGCGCGGGCCTCGGAGGACTCGGCGTGAGAGAGCGGCACCACTGGATGTGGGCGATCTTTGCCGCCTGCTCCTTGGCGCTGCTCGGCGTCTTGGGGTGGGTGTCGGCGGCGACGCTGTCGCTGGAATCACGCGAGCGCGAGGCTCGCGCGGATGCCCGTCAACAGGAAGTGTCGCGCCAGGCGCTGTGGCGGATGGACTCGGCGCTGGCGCCGATCCTGGCTCGCGAAGCGGCGCGCCCCTACTTCCACTATCAGCCGTTCTACGCCGCGGATCGCGCGTACACGTCGATGCTGGAGGAAGTTCGCCCGGGCGAGGTGCTGGTCCCGTCGCCTTTGCTGCAAGCGCCCGAGAAGTTCGTGAAGCTGCATTTCCAGATCTCGCCGCGCGGTGATTTCACTTCGCCCCAGGCGCCGACGGGAACGCTGCGCGATCTGGCGAAGTCGGTTGCGGGGCAGGCGCTGGCGAGCGAGGCGGAGACCGAGCTGGGTGAGCTTCGGCTAATCTGGGCCGCGGACCGCGCGCCGAAGGTGGCCGGATCGGACACCGGACGAGAGCAGTTGTTCGACGCGAGTCCTTTGTCCGAAAACGGTCGAGGCGTTGAACGCGCGCCCGGCTCTCCGCCGCCGCGGGTCGCGGGGGTTGAGGGAGCGCTCCTGGACCAATCGGACGATTCGGAATCGCGCAAGCCGGGTCGCGCGGACTACCTGGCGCGGCGCCAGGTGGCGGAGCAGGCGGCCCAGTCGCTGGAGAACAACGCGGTCTTGCCGAGAGAAACGACGCTGACGGACCTGAGCGGGCCGGTCGAGGCGAAGGGCGAAGCGGACGAATCCACGGCGGGCCTGGCGTCGCGCGAGGAAAAAGAGGCGCCGGCGGCGGCGGAGCCCGCGAACGTGAACACACCGGGCAACGCGACGAAGCTCGCGGAATCATCGAAGGATCATCCACCGGCGCCCGCGACGGAATCGCCGCCGGGCGTGCCGGCAACGATTGCGGGCGGGAACGAAGCGAAGCCGAAGGACAAGGCGCTGGCCGACGCCGGCGACGACAAGCGTGGCAAGGACGCGGCGCGCGAGGTGATCGCGCTGAGCAAGGAAATACATTCGATTGACCAGCCGCGCAGCGCCAAGGAGCGGCGCGACGAGCACGTGCGCGTGCCGGTAGCGATCGGCGCGATCAGGAAGGACGGCGCTTCGATCGGCACTCCCGTTCCCGTGGTTCACGGACCGTTCGCGGCGCACTGGCTCGTGGGCGATTACGGGCGGCGCGAGCTGGCGCTGGTGCGCGAGGTGTCGGTCGGGAGCGAGCGATTCACGCAGGGCGTGTGGATGGACTGGGAGCAGTTGCGCCCGTGGCTGCTCGACCAGACGCGCGACCTGACGCCCACCGCGGACCTGCGCCCGATCACGCTTGGGGGCGATGAGGATCCGCGCCGGTTGCTCGCGTCGATCCCGGCGGAGCTCGACATAGGCGCGCCGGCGCTGGGCGTCGGAGGCGCGTGGTCGCCCATGATGACGACGATCATCGTCGCGTGGCTGGCGAGCCTGGCGGCGATCGTCGCGGTCGGGCTCGTGATCCGGGCGGCGGCGGAACTGGCGACGCGACGCGGACGGTTTGTGTCGGCGGTGACGCACGAGCTGCGCACGCCGCTGACCTCGATCCGTGCGCTGTCCGAGATGATGCTCGACGATCCGGAGATCGACGTCGAGGACCGCCAGCGCTTCCTGGGCATCATCGTCTCCGAGACGGTGCGTCTGTCGCGGTTGGTGAATCAGGTGCTGGACATGGCCAAGATCGAATCCGGCCATGCCGAATGGCACAACACCGATATCGATCTGTGCGAACTGGTCCAGCACTCGGCGGACGCCACCTTGCAGCTCTTCCGCGACCGCGGCGCTGAGCTGCACCTGCATCTGCCCGCATCCGCTCCCTCCCTGCGTGCCGATCATGACCGCCTGCTGCAGGTGATGATCAACCTGCTGTCGAATGCGGCCAAGTTCGTGCCTGCAGGCAGCGGCCGCGTCGATGTCACGCTGCGTTGCGAGGGCGGCAGCGCGCGGGTCGACGTCAAGGACAACGGACCGGGCATCGAGCCGGCGCAGCAGCCGGTGGTCTTCGAGAAATTCCGCCAGGGCGGGGACGAGCGCTCGCGCCCGCAGGGC